>SFCA01000273.1:0-18463 GCA_007095475.1 Microcystis aeruginosa Ma_QC_C_20070703_M131
TGGCTGGGAACACTAAATGATATAGCAAAACACTTACATTATGGCTCTTATGGATGTATTCACTCATTTTTCTATTATACGCCGCGAGCGGCGGGGAATTAGACCCGAAGAGATTAAAGGACAAGACTTTTTTTCTAGGATGGGAAATAATCAATCGTTCAGAAAATTTGAAGATTATATCGCTAGTTATGATGAAAGGGAATTGCTTAAAAGCAAAGTTAGCGGAGAGGTATCTAGTGTGTATTTATCTTCAGATAAGGCCAGACAACTAATTAAACAATATCTACCTGATGCTAAATTGGTAGTCATTCTTCGTCATCCCGTAGATCGCTGTATTTCTCATTTCTTGCAAACTGTTGAAATTGAGTCTCCAGATAACATAGACTTTCAAGATATTTTCTCATTAGCCCAAGAGCAAAAGGGAGTTTTGAGACTCAGCTTCTATTCTCAAGACATACAAAAGTATCTCGAGGAGTTTCCCAAAGAAAACTTTAAGTTTATTCTATTTGATTCATTAATTAAACAAGCTAATTTTGTTGATTTATTTGAATTTATAGGGGTTGATACTAAATTCCAACCAGACACTTCAGCTATTATGAGAAAGGGGGGTATTATCGATGATAAAAGTATTAAAATAATCAACTATTTACGATCTACTATTGGTCAAGTGTTGAAACCCTTAACCACTAAAGAACAGAGACGCTTAATGACAATAAAAGCTAGAAATTATGTAACTAAAAAAATAGAAGTACCTCAATCAATAAAAGACGAACTTATGGATTTATATCGTGAGGAAATCGTAAAAATTCAAGGATTAACTGGTATGAATCTATCCAAATGGCTGGCTGAAAAACCACAAGTTATTGATTAGTTGAGAAACAAGAGTCATTTTAGTCTTGATAATTCAGGAGGCTAAACGACAATTGATTCCAATTAATTGGAAGGGCAATGGGTGTATTAGGTTCACTTAACAACCAATAGAGCGTTGGGTTTCATGCTTCAACCCAACCTACGTTCATCTTATATTTAATTCCACCCACCCACTTAACACTTTCTCTCACATATAGGTGAGCAGCAGAAGTTATTCAAAGAGGGCGAAGGCAATTCGCCCCTACAATAATATTATCGCACCAATGGTGGGGGCGCATCGCGAAAGAGGGCGAAGGCAATTCGCCCCTACAATAATATTATCGCACCAATGGTAGGGGCGCATCGCGAAAGAGGGCGAAGGCAATTCGCCCCTACAATAATATTATCGCACCAATGGTAGGGGCGCATCGCGTGCGCCCAAATCTAATATAGATATTTCGACAAAATTGAGATGCAGCCTCATCAAGTCATGGAAAATCAAAGAATTTTTGCTAAAAATTGCTGAGTTCGATCGGATTGGGGATGATTAAAAAATTCTGCTGGGGGGGCAATTTCTAAAATTAAACCCTGATCCATAAATACCACTCGATCGGCCACTTCTCGCGCGAATCCTACCTCGTGGGTGACACAAACCATGGTCATCCCGGATTTGGCTAAACTTTGCATCGTTTCCAAGACTTCTCGCACCATTTCTGGGTCTAAAGCTGAGGTGGGTTCATCGAATAACATCACCTTCGGCTGCATGGCCAAAGCGCGAACGATTGCCACCCGCTGCTGTTGTCCTCCCGATAACTGGGGGGGATATTTAAGCGCTTGTTCGAGAATACCAACTTTTTCGAGGAGTTTTCTGGCTATTTCCTCCGCTTGCGCTTTTTTCCAACCGCGCACCCACATCGGACCAAGGGTGACATTATCTAATACCGTCAGATGGGGAAATAGGTTAAATTGTTGAAAAACCATGCCGACTTCCTGACGGATTGCCTCGATATTTTTGAGGTTGTGGGACACAGTTATTCCGTCAATAATAATGCGGCCTTTTTGATAAGATTCTAACCCGTTAAAAGTGCGAATAAAGGTGGATTTTCCCGAACCCGACGGCCCCATAATCACGACAACTTCCTGTTTATTAACGGTGAGATTGACTCCCCGCAAAGCATGAAAGCGGTTATCGTACCATTTTTCCACAGCTTCGGCAATTATAATCGGTTCACTGTTGTGAGAGTCCATATTTTTGAGAGTTTATTGATTATCTGTATCGGGAAACCACTGTTTCTCAAGAATTTGTCTCAGAGAGTAGGGACAAATTATCGGTAAATTTTTTAATCCTGTCTTTTTTTCGGCAATTAAGCGGGCATTTTCATAGATATTGTCTAACTCTAGTTCTAGAAATTTGCTTAAATTGGTGGTGAGCTTATCTTCTAATTGTACTCGAAAAGTGATAATCTCTGCCGCCCAATGATTACTATTTCTTTCTCTTTCTGTCGTCCAAAATTGATAGAGTAACAGATGGATTATTATTTGTAAACTTAAACTTTTAACAGCAGTTTTTTCGCTTCGTCCCAAAGCTGCCAACTCCTCGATTAAATGTTCGTAATCTAACTGATCTAACTGACGATTTTTTAATAACTCGATCGTCTCACTTAACCAGCGATCATATTCCCGTTCATAAAGCTGTTCTAAAGCAAGCATTGTCTTTGAGCAAATGGCGACATTATTAAAAATAACCCGTTACTAGGAATGATAGCATAAAATATCCGAATGGCGCTGGATTAGTGTGAATATTCTTGAATTAATGATGATGACAGTCAAAAATGCTTGACCCTGAGGTAAAAAAAGGTTAAATTATGGTTAGGCTGAGAACCCACACATCCTAGATAATGAGGCTATCATGGATTTAATCGATAAACTCAAAGCAATTGCCCAAAAAGTTGAAACCTCTCGTTCTCAAATCCAAAACGAACAGGCAACCAAAACAGCTTTTATTATGCCTTTTTTGCAAGCATGGGGTTACGATGTGTTCAATCCCATGGAAGTTCACCCCGAATATAGTGCCGATTTAACTGGATTAAAAGGGGAAAAAGTAGATTATGCTATTTGTTTGGACAATCAACCGATTATTTTGATGGAATGTAAAAGCTGTCATCAAAATCTTGAGCATCCTAAACATAGTTCCCAACTGCATCGATATTTTAATGCAACTGGAGCTAACTTTGGAGTTTTAACTAATGGGATTATCTATCGGTTTTATACGGATATCGTCAAGGATAATATCATGGACGATAAGCCATTTTTTGGGTTTAACATTCTCGACTTTGACGACTCTTCTGTTAACGAATTAAAACGATTTTCTAAATCTAGCTTTAATTCTGACGAACTAGAAGAGGTTGCTCGCAATTTATTGTACACAAAAGAAGTTAAAAAAGTGATTGCCCAGCAATTAAATGATCCTTCCCCCGAATTTGTTAAGTTTTTTGTTAGTCATGTGTATTCTGGGGTGAGAACTGCATCGGTTGTCGAAAAATTCACAGAAATTATTAAGCATTCTCTCAAAGAGTATATCAATGATATCATCAAAGAAAAATTTGAGGAAGTCTTAGGAAAAGAACCTGAACCAAATCCTCCTGATACACCACCAGCAGACGGTACTCCACCAGGAGAAACAGGGGAAGATAAAATTAATACGACCCCCGAAGAATTGGAAGGATTTTACATTATTAAATCAATTCTACGGGAAGAAATCAATACCGCACGCATTCAATTCAAAGACACTAGAAGTTATTTTGGTATCAACTTAGATGGAAAAGTAACCAAAACAGTCTGTCGTCTGCGCTTCCATGAAAAAACTGGCAAGAAATCAATCAGTATTCCCGATAACGTCGAAACTGGTAAAGAAGCAACCACCAATATAGACAGTCTTGATGAAATTTATGGAGTCGCTGAATTTCTGAAATCTCGTATCCGCTATCTGACTCAAGATACTTATAAAAGCAAGTCAGAAAAAACAGAAAGTATCTAAAATAATTATCCCCTATCTCTTTAATGACCGCAACTATTTCCGATGATCGGTAGATTAGCGAGCAAACTTCAACACAAATACCATCACTACAAAATCTCTTAACTTTTCTGAAACAACTACTCAAAATGGATTCGATATAATTATATTTATCTGCTGAAAACTTGGGGAGTTACCAACTAATGCTTAATTCTCTCAATCGCATTTTCTCGCCTTTAGTATCTAGCGTTTTGCTTACTATAATTATCTCCAGTTGTCAAGGTGCAAATGTATTAACTTCGGCGAATAATTCCCAGACCAATCAATGGCAAAAAGTGACCGTAATCGAGGGTTTAGAGCATCCTTGGTCGATGGTTTGGCTACCTAACGGGGAAATCCTCATCACAGAGCGTCCCGGTCGTTTAAGAGTGGTTAGAGAGGGTAAATTAGACCCAAAAGCCATCGCTGGAGTTCCCGAAGTTTTTGCCGTCGGACAAGGAGGACTGCTCGATGTGGCAATTCATCCCCAATTTGCCCAAAATCGCTGGATTTATCTAACTTATGCTCACGGAGACCGGGAGGCTAATCGTACCCGCGTCGCTCGTGCGGTTTATGATGGTGCAAGTTTGCGAGATGTGCGGGTTATTTTTGAAGTTTCCCAGGCAAAAACCGGCTCTCAACACTTCGGTTCGCGGTTATTATGGCTACCGGATGGCACTTTATTGGTAGCGATTGGGGACGGGGGTAATCCTCCCCTACAATTAGCGGGAGATTTAATTAGAAAACAGTCCCAAAATCTGCAAAGTCATTTAGGTAAAATTATCCGCATCAATGACGATGGTTCTCTACCGAAAGATAATCCTTTTCTGGGTTCTAAAATTTGGAGTTATGGTCATCGGAATATTCAAGGAATCAGCTTTGATCCGATGACTCAACGAGTCTGGGCAACAGAACACGGAGCAAAAGGAGGGGATGAATTAAATCTAATTGAAAAAGGTAAAAATTACGGTTGGCCAGTGGTTTCTGCCAGTCAAGAGTACGGTACTAATACCCCAGTTTCCCGCGAAAAATCTCGACCAGATCTGATCGATCCGAAAACAATTTGGACACCAGCGATCGCTCCTTCAGGATTGGTCTTTTATACCGGTAATCGCTTTCCTAATTGGCAGGGAAATTTATTCGCTGGTGGTTTAGTTTCCAGGGATATTCGCCGTCTGGAAGTGGATAAATCCGGTGAAATTATCAATCAAGAAGCGATTCCCATCGGTCAGAGGGTGCGGGATGTGCGTCAAAGTCCCGACGGATTTTTATACCTGCTCACCGATGAAGGTAACGGTCAATTAATTCGCCTTGAACCGCCATCTAATTTGTAAAAGTTCACAGAAATTATTATGGAAACCTTGAAGATTTTTTAGCGACTTCTAGTATAGTTATGTTTGTACGGGAGCAAGCACTCGATTTATGAAGAAAATTTTACAGTTAGCGGGAATTAGTTGCCTTTTGCCGCTGCTTCTAGCCGGTCCGAGTTTAGCGGAAACAGTGGTGGAAAAAGTGGCTCGCACGGGATTTTTGACCGTAGGAACCCGTTTTGATGCGATTCCCTACTCCTACGTCAATGAGAAGGGGGAATTAGTCGGCTATTCTATGGATGTGTTAGAACGAATTAGAAAACGATTGGAAACTCGTCTCGGTCGTCCCGTCACCCTGCAAATGGTGGAAGCGAACCAACCCGGAGAGAAAATTAATCTCATTCGTAGCGGGGAAATCGATATCGCTTGTAGTACGGCTTTCACTTGGGAAAGGGCGAAAGTTGTCGATTTTTCCACCAGTTACAGCATTTCTGGGATTAGGATTTTAGCTAGAAAAGGTAGCAATCTCTCCACTCCTCAATCCCTAATCGGTAAACGCATCGCCTTGGTTCCCACTTCCACGGCCGTGGATGTGATTAAATTAGTACAACCGCGGGCGACAATTGTTACTACCTACAGCACCGTAGAAGAAGCGATCGAAGCTTTAAAAACTGGTAAAATTGACGCAATAGCGGGGGATGGCATCTCTTTAGCGGGAACAATCCTCAGAGATAACCCTCAAGCTTACGAAATCGTCCCCGAAGAAGCTCTAGCTAATTTTGGCATTGCTTGCATGGTTCCCGAAAATAACTCTACTTTTTTGGATGATGTCAACTATGCCATTGTTAAAATGATGCAGGATTACATCACTAATGATACGGCCACCGTTAGTCAAATCGATCGCTGGTTCGGTAGTCAAGGCATGGTTCCCATCCCCCCAGAATTATTAAAGGGGTTTTTTGCCTTCAAAATTATCGAACACGCCCAAATTAATCCCCAAGAAGCCAAATAGGAGCATAAATTCAGGTGAATATCAGCAATAAAACCGGTTTAGTCGGCTTTCTTCTCGCTTTATCTGCTTTCGGTTTGACTAGCACCGCTCAGGCCGCCTCGGACGAGGCTAACCCCATTGAAGCGCGTTTAAGTCGTCTATCTGGCGCTGTACGCGAACGAGTTAACCAACTGCCGGAAGGTACTGCCGATCCTAGTTTACAAGCTTTAGGCTGGGGAGATGGTCGCGGTCGCGGTTGGGTGAATAGTCGTGTCGGTGGTTGGGGAGATGGTCGCGGTGGTAGTTTCGTTAATGCGCGGCCCTGGCGCAATGGTTGGTCTGACGGTGGTGGTTTCTTTAATTACCGACCGCGCTGGGGTAATGGTGGCAGTTTCTTAAATCGTTGGTAATTAGGTTGGGTGAGGTGATAATTTTATCCTCTTGGTACTGGAATGACACAACTAAAATAAGTTAATAGATTTCAGGGTAATTTTTTGTGTAGTAGCGATTATCCTGTTTTCTGATAGACTCAATTAGCTCTGTAATATCATCTCACCACCTGATTATTTTGTTGATTAATAAGCACCTTTGCCAAAAAGAACAATTCGCAGGGTTTCCACTAAGATATCTAGGTCTAAATTCAAAGACCAATTATCGATGTAATACAAATCTAAGCGGGCTGCATCGTTAAAATCATCGATATCCGAGCGCCCAGAAATCTGCCATAGTCCCGTAATTCCGGGTAAAACTTGATGACGGATATGATGCCATTGGGCGAATTTTTCCACATCCCGCAGGGGTAAAGGTCGTGGACCGACTAAACTCATTTGACCTGATAAAACATTAAATAATTGCGGCAATTCATCGAGGCTAGTTTTTCTGAGGAAATGACCACCTTTAATAATGCGCGGATCGTTTTTAATTTTAAATAAAACTCCGTCCTGATTTTCGTTAGCGGCTTCTAATTGCTCTTGTAGTTGATCGGCATTGACTACCATCGTGCGAAACTTCCACATAAAAAAGGGTTTTCCCTGTAAACCCACCCTCTCCTGTCGGAAAAAGACCGGTCCGGGAGAAGAAAATTTTATTAATAGAGCAATAACAATAAATACAGGTGATAGAAGAATCACACCCAAAAAAGCCCCGATAAAATCAATAATTCTTTTGATCCGATAATCCCATCCTAAAAGTAAAGGGGCCCGGACGCGCAAGGTCGGTAAACCGGCGATGATTTCCGGTTGACCGCGACGATAGAGAATTTCGCGACTGGAGGGGAGAAGACGCAGGGTAATCCTCGATCGCCGCAATTGCCAGTATAATTTTGACGCTAGGTCTGTATTGGGAATATCATCGGCTAATACTTCCACCGCGCCAGAATCGGCGATCGCTTTTAGGGTAATGGGTGAGTTAGCGTCGTTAGCCAAGGCCGCTCCAACCACGGAATAAGCATAGCGTTTTTCTAAGATCGAGGCTAATTTATGAATTCTAGCGGCGGGAGCAATAATAAAAACCGCTAATTTGCCATTTTTTGGCTGTATTTGTCGGACAATTAGGGTACTGATTAGACGAAATCCGAAGACGAGAATCACACTAAAAAACCAAGCAGTGAAAAAAAGCGATCGAGGTGGATCTAATTTCGGATCGTAAAAATAACCGACAACTAGAGAAGATAGGTAAACAATGCTAATTAGTTGACCAGTTTTTAGATAATCTTGGCCTTTTGGAGAAGGACTATACAAGCTATTTTGGGCGAACAAAAATACGATCGCCCCAGCAAAAATCCAGAATAAACTAGGCAATCCCAACCAATTCCACCAGACTAATCCGGAGGGGATGGGGGAGAAAAATTGATTAAAATAACGAGCGCCAAACCAAGCCGCCGCTAGAGCCAAAATATCCCCCAAAATTAGCACAGATAAACCTTGCCATTGGGGACGGGTGCGACGAAACCAGTGGATTCTCTGGGGTGAGCGAATATCGGATAGCCACTGACGGGGGAAACGGTGCATGGGAGGAGCAAGCGGCGGCGATGTAGCGTTTGGCATTCTCAAAGATTAACCCATTGTCGGTTAACGCAACTACTCTTTAGGTTGCCCAAAAACCCCCCTCAGCGATCAGTTATGCGTCTATCCAGATGCTGCCGTCTTCGATGCGAAGGGGATAAACGGGTAAAGCTTGGGGTTGAGAAACTGCCGCCATCGCTTTGTTAACCACGGGGGGCCAGGTAATCCAGTCTTTGACAGCACCACTACAGAGATCAAACGAACTACGATGCCAGGGACAAACGATCGCGCCGTCCTCGGTAATTTTGCCCTTCGTCATCGATAATTTTAAATGAGGACAAAGATTGCCAACGGCGTGGAATTGACCGTTATTGTTAATCAAGAGAATGGAACTGTCCCCCACTTTTACCACTTGACGGGCGCCGGGGGCAAGGGAATCTACAGATAATACTTTTGTCCAACTCATATTTTTCTTTAACCGAGGGAGAGATCGAGAATGGTTTCGGGGTAATTTTGGGCAATAATATCCTGTTTAGCCCATTGTTGGTAATCTTGCAACAATTGACTCATTAAACGCTGTTTAATCCGCAATAAAACCCCTTTTAAGAGACTATTGCCGGTGATTTCTAACAGCGGACGCGGGGTTAACCATAATGGCGGTGGTAGGGCGACTTTCACCTCAAGATTGGCTTTTCCCGCTAGATAGGTTTGATTATTTTTTTCCACAGGAGCGAGTTTGCCTTTAACATTGAGGCTAAAGCGATCGTTGATATAATCAATACCTTTGATCTGACAGTCTTCTGATTGCAAAAATATCGTCCCCCCAGAGGTGGCCCAGACATTAAGAATAACCGTGGGCTGAAAATAGTACATATTCAAGAAGTTTAGGGGACGCATTTTCAGGCAAAACCGATGCTCAGACAAGTGTTCCGTTAAGCTAGTCTCAACGATAGCCTGTACTAATCTTTGCGGTTGACGCAGATAATGCTGAATCGGGATGGTTTGTTCAGCAACAACAATTTCTAGGGATTCGGCAGCGGTAAAAGTTACTTCCATAAGTTGGCTATCTTAAATTTGTCTCCCTTCTTAATTTTACTTTACAAAACTTATACTTTTCGACAGTCCAGATGTAGAAATTTTACCGCTAAGAGGGGACACAAACCAGATTTTTCCCCAAAGTTAGGCTTTTTTCAGTGATCAGTGATCAGTGGGAGGTTTTAAGTCAACAGTGGGGGAGAAGGGAGCGGGTTTTTCAAGTTGGATTGGCAGTTAATCATGCTATTAAAAACCGATTCAGTATAACGGTAAAGTTAGACCGTCTTCACCGATAACTTTGGCTGAGTCATAACGCTTCAATCGTAACGCGCCCACCTTCCACTGCCTCAATCTGAAGTTTAAAGCCATACAAAAGACCCATCCCCACAAATCATACGGGCTTTCTCTGGCTGCGACTGCCAAAACGGAAGACGGCTCTATGTCCAATACGAATCAGCCAAGTCGGTTAGTTAACTAAGTTTTTCTTCAGGAAAAGTTGCTTGAAACTCATCGAGTAATTCATCCAACTCCTCAAGAGCTTGATTAACATCCAATCTCAGACCCCCAATGTCGGGTTTATCGCGCAATTGCAGTAAATAATCGCGTTTATTAGCCATTTGTTTCACTTTATCGATCAAGCTGGTTTTATCCATAATTCACCCTCTGGTACTGACTGCGATTATATCTCAGTCAGCCCGTATCAGTAGATCTCCTGCAAAAATCAAAAGTCTTCCGTTAGGTGAGGAGAGTCTGAGACGACCGACAGGAGGATAAAAAAGACAAAAGACAACTATAATATCTATAAAAACTACAATTATGTCAAATTTATCTGATATTTTCGATATTTTAGCCCGATAGCGGCTCGATAACCTAACTTCTGTAGCAGATATACTGATAACTAATAAGTAGGTAGGTGTTAAAAATTGTCAGATACGCCCCTTATTAAGCTACCCATCAGTCAGATTTTTCTTAACATTTCAAATCTTTGTAGCACAAGGCTTTCAAGACTCGGTTAACAATTTGTAATATTTCTTGTTGACACCCTTACTGATAACGAAAAAACTGAAATCAAGTCAGGATAAGGATTGGAGTGATTACTGACAAAATTGTTAAGAAAGATGCCGATGAGGGACAGGGGGTATCAGAGACAAAATCTATCTTCAATTTAATTATAACTACTTACTGAAAGAGCATTTTTTCTGGTCGGGGCGAATTGCCTTCGCCCTCTTTTTAGTAAACTTATCGGTGGGGATTTTAGGGATTAATCGGGCGATTCTAAGCGTTTTTGCCATTCTCGATCGATTTTATCGGAGCGCTCGCTCTCTTGTTCGAGATAGTCTTGATCGGTAGAATAACTAATATCAGCATCCCTAATCACTTTTTGGTCAGCAAATTGACGAGAGTAGGCAAGTTTTTGTTGTAATTCAGGATTATTTTGTGCTAATAAATCTGCTCTTTTTTCTCGCTGTTGATTGCGTTGATTAACCCGCTCATTTCTCCACTGTAAAAAGAAATAACGACCGAGGGGAATCCCCAAAAAAGCACCGGCATAACTGAGTAGAAAACCGTAGATACCTGTGACTATCGACCCCAGAGAACCGCTCAAATCCACACTATCACTGTTGAGCAAAGATCCTAAAACTAAAGCGAGGATAAAGTTAACCACCCCTAAACCTAAAGCTAAGATAATTTGACCGCTATCTGCTTCGCTAAACTTCCAGCGTTTTTCCTTTAGATAGGGGGAAACTGCTTGTACTTTTCTCTCTTTGGTTGTCACCTGTAGATCGGGAAAATAATAGATAATATCGCCTTGATCAGACACTTGCGGCAAGCCATTAAAGCGGGTTAAAACTGGGAGTATATAATCTTCTGTCTCCTCATGACTAGGGGTAATACTATCGAGATAGGGGGCAATTTGTGGAGCGATAATCGAGCCACGATTATTTTGAATTACTTTCCCGATAGTTTGCCAGCGTCTCTCCTCTAAATTGAAATTAGGATCGCCATCGCCAAAAAGAAAAGAAAAAACTGCCTCGAGAAAATTCATCTTACTAGGAGGTTTGTCTGCCTTAACTTCCCTATCCCTTCTTTCGTAGTAGTTATTACCAAAATCGGGATAAAAAATCCAGAAAAAGTCAGTGGGAAAGAAATTAATATTAATGTTGTTATTTCCAGAATTGTTATCCGAGTCACTATCTTTGAACATTAAGCCGATCAGGATCGCCAGAATAGCCAGCAACAGGATTAAAATCGAAATAATTAAAACAATGCCAAAGGAAATGCGAATAACATAAAAAACTACTTTCCAGATTTTACTGGCGAAAGCTTTTAACTGCAATTGCCAATATGTATTCAAAAGAATCGAGCGAAAATTTTCGGGAAAAAGATAGATAATCTCCCCCGTATCCGCTACCTGTAAATGTCCCCCCGCTTCCGCAGCTAAAGCTAATAATCCCTGTTGTGCAGCGTTAATCTCTAAACCCGATTTTGCCGCCACATCACCCACCGTAACCCGATAGCCTAATTTTTCGATCGATTGTAATAGAGACTCTTGGGGATTCATAGAAAATACTGTTCCTCTCGATTATCCTATTTTCTAGTGTAGTTTTGATTTTGTCTTTTTGGTAGCGGCTATCTGGATTGACGGGTGCGGCATTTTGGACTCGATCGAGAAAATATCGTTATAATTGTTCCAATAGTCGCAAAAAGCAGGGCTAAACTGTATAAATAGTTACTTTATAAGCAATTATCAGAGGTGAGCATGAATGCGTCGGAACAGGCAAAAGGATTAGAATTAACGGCGAAGATCGCCACACTCGTCAACCTGTTTAAACAACAATTCCCCGATGCAAAGGCAGATCTGAAACCTTGGCGCAACGATCCCCACACAAGGGAGTTAACGGATCCCGACTCGATCGATATCGCTTTCCATTTTCCCGGTTGGAGTCCCAGAATTCAAGGGCGCAGTATTCTGGTACAAATTCGTTTTCATCTCGATAGCGAGGATCAGCATCAGCGTTTGATTGGCTTAGAAATGCAGGCTTTTAACCATCAAGGAACCGCTTGGCGACTATCTACGGTGGAAAATTGGCAATTAGTCGGTAATTATCAACCCTCTGCTAAGGTGGCTGATAAGTTAAAATATTTCAGCCGGCAGGTGTTTGAAGTTTTTAAAAATGAGAATCGATAAGGCTCTTTCGGCACTCTCGGCAAAATATCGTTATTCGATCGAGATTAAATCAGTCTTAATATCAAGCTATAGGACTAAATTAATTCTTGAAAGTGCTTCGCTTGAGCGGAAATTTTTAACATTTTTTCTGGTTAATCGTGAATCTCACTTTTTTGAGAAAGTTTACGGCTGCTCGTGGTTGTTTTAGAAATACTGATATTTTTAATACTAACAAAGCGATATTGATAGTCCTGAAGAAAATCGGGTTGATTCCAAAATAAGCGTCCGATTTCACGACAATAGGAGACAAAGCATTCGGCTCCTTTTAATTGTTTGGTTATCGATGGATTAGAATCTCTGCCTTTCTTCATTTCCAAACAAAGGATAACTTTTTCAGTAGGGGTATTAGCGATAATTATAAAATCTGCACGCTTACACTCACCTTTACTACCAGTAAAAATTTTGCGGACATCAAAAAACTCATCTAGCTTGATCACAATAACTCGATCAGGTTCAGGCATTCCACTAATCACAAACGAATAGTTATCTTGATTTTCTGTCAGTTTCAGTAAATAGCTATCTCGTTTGTATTCTTTTTTATACTCTAACTCTACTATCGCACAATCCCTAATCATTTCCTTGAGGATAGCAATATCAGACATTACTCCTCACCCCAAATAATAGCCGTTTGAATACGATTCATTTTTTCGATAGTAGCATCAAAACTACGCGCCTCAATACCCATTTCTGGATCAATTTTAGCGGGGTTTAAAGTGTGAAATTTTGTTTTTCTTTTTTGTCCTTTTAACATCTTTGAATCTTCTTCAGCAATATAGACTTTAACTTGATTAGCCGATAATAATTCCTCTTGTCTATAGCCTTCTTCTGCGGCAATTTGTTTCAGGTGTGGTTTATCATGGTTGAGCATAATTAATGTGTTTATTTCCTTGATAATATAATCACTGTGAGTAGTGATAAAAACTTTAATACCAATGTTGATCAGTCGAGCGAAAAGTTTAGCGATACGGCGTTGATTTTCTGGATGGAGATTTAATTCAGGTTCATCTACTATCAACAAATCTCCGATGCGAGCTTCGTGTCTTAAATAAAAGCCAATGTCTAAAAGAGAACGTACAGCACTAGAACTTTCATCCATCGATAGTCTAAGTCTTTTTCCTTGTCTTTTTACTTTAGGAATGTAATAAAGTTCATCATTGTTAGTAATCATATACTGACCACCAATAATATCAGCAAAATCTTCTAAAATACTGGGATGATTTTCGGCAATAAAGCTAGTTTTTTTGACAATTGTTTCTATTTGTCTAGTAAAATCTACATTTTTTTTGACTGGTAGCGCATAATCCTGAGAAACATTAAATAACAGTTCCCTAGGATTAAAATTGCTATTTTTACTAATTTCTTCCAGTAAACGATTACGAGCAAAATTTAACTCTTTGCGAAAAATTGCCGCTCCTGTCCTTTCTGCACTAGCAATAAATGGCCTGGGAAAAAACTGAGAGAAAATTATATCTTGGATGCTGTCGTAAATTATATCCTCAAGAAAATGCACTGGCAGATTTATTTTTTCTGTTTCTGTTAATAATGTAATTGATAAATAAGGCTCATCTTCAGGTTTGTTAATCGAGATAATTTCCAATGTTGCTGTACTAATTTTCCTTTCATACTTATTTTGAAATTGAATATTGTCAAAATTTAATTCTATCTGAAAATCAACATTTTTAAACCTCTCCTCGTTGGCAGCAAAAACTTCAGGTATTTGTTGGATATATCTTTGACAACCTGCAGTAAGAATACTTTCACACTGTTGAACATACTCCTGTAGATCGAGACTAATTACACCATCAGAAAGTAGTTGATTAATTTTTTCTTTGAGTCCAAATGTTGGCCCCGTTAATAGTCTTCGCCAAGTGTCTAAAAAACCGAATAAAGAATATGTAGCATAAGTTTTACCTGTATTATTGCCACCACAGATAATTGTGAGGTTGCCTAGACTGAATTCTGCCTGTTTTAAAATGCCAAGATTTTTAATTTTAACTTTCATGTTTGTCTTAGGTTTAATATTCACGACTATAGATAATTGTGGATCATCTGATCAAGTCCCAAACTATACATTCAACTTTGGTTAAGTAGGGAGGCAGAATTATTTTTAGGATGGGTTAGCGGTAGCCTAACATGAGCAGGCGTTGGGTTTCATGCTTCAACCCAACCTACGTTCATCTTATATTTAATTCCACCCACCCACTTATCAAGGTTACTTACAGAAAGTATAACCTTTCTAAGGCTTTTCTCTCTTTTTCAGTCACTTCTCGCCATTGACTGGGTTGTAATCCTGTTAAGCATAATTTATTGTTTTTGTCAATAGTAATGGCTGTTCTAATTAATCTTAAAGTCGGATAACCAACGGCAGCCGTCATCCGTCTTACCTGACGATTTCTTCCCTCAGTTAAGGTAATTTCTAACCAAGCGGTGGGGACAGATTTTCGATAACGAATCGGTGGCTCTCTGGGGGGTAAATCCGGTTCAAAATCTAGTAAATTAACTATTGCTGGTCGAGTGCGATAATCCTGAATATAAAGACCTTGACGCAATTTTTCTAAAGCGTTTAGGTCTGGAATTCTTTCGACTTGTACCCAATAGGTACGCGGATGAGCAAATTGACGATGACCCAAACGATGCTGTAATTGACCGTTATCTGTGAGTAATAATAATCCCTCGCTGTCCCTATCTAAACGACCGACAGAATAGATATTCGGGATGGGAATATAATCTTTTAAAGTCGAGCGACCATTTTCATCAGTAAACTGACATAATACATCGTAGGGTTTATAAAAAAGGATATATTTATTCAAGGGAAAAAGGAGTCAGGAGATAAGTAGTCGTGTAAAATAAATTTCCTAGTGAAGATAGGCAAAAGGCAAGAGGCAAAAGGCAAGAGGTAGTTAGATATGTTTAATTAATTTTGCCTTGGTACTTAACTGATAACTGATTACTGATTACTGACCACTGATAACTGATAACTGGTAACTGATAACTGATAACTGATTTAATCCCGTTGATGGGAGAATTGATAAGCGCCGATAATCGAGAGAAGAATAGCGACGATTAATAAAATGGGGATAGCGAACCAAGGAAATTGATTGATATCGTAGGCTGCGGCTCTTAATCCCAGACTAGCATAGGTGAGGGGCAAGGCATAAACAATAATTTTTAATGCCCAGGGTAAGGTTTGGGGATCGAAAAAAGTTGCTCCTAAAAAAGACATCGGCACGATTAAAAAGTTATTATACAGACCGACACTTTCGAGGGATTTAACTCGCAATCCGACAATTGCCCCTAAACCGGCAAAGACGGCACAATTTAAGATTAAAATTAATAAAAAGAGGGGATTGAGAAAACTGGCAAATTTTCCTGTAAATAAGATAGCGATGAGAATCACTGATGCAGAAGTCATTACACCGCGCAAAATTCCCGCAAAAACTTTGCCTAAAAATAATGAGAGGGGATGGACGGGAAGTAATAATAATTCCTCGAAGGTTTTATTAAATAAGCGATCGCCACAGATAGAAAAGGTGGTTCCCCCGAAACTGATCGCCATTGAGGACAGAGCCACCATTCCGGGTAAAATAAATTCTAGATAAGAATCGCCGATCGAGGGTTTCATCGAGCGATCAAGAGCGCTTCCCAACCCCAACCCGAAACCGATAATATAGATTAGGGGAGAAACTAAACCTGTGGCGGCGATCTGAAGGACTCTCGCCCGCAAATCTAGCCATTCTCCCCAAAATACGGTTAAAGTGTCTGTTAATATCGTCTGAGCTTGAGCTAGTTTCACTGGTATTTTGGTTAATTAGTAAATATACTTTTGATAATAATTAACGGTCAATTCAAGTTTGAATTGCATCACTGTCTAATCTACCTTCGTAGAATACCTCATTCGGGGTACGATAGTCAAGACATTTTCGAGGACGATTGTTAATTAAGTTTACGGCTCTTTCTCCCTCCTCTGGCTTAAGGATTTTCAAATTCGTTCCCTTGGGAAAAAATTGTCTCAATAGTCCATTGGTATGCTCGTTTAATCCCCTTTCCCACGAATGATAAGGAGTAGCAAAATAAAAATCTGCTCCTAGTTTCTGACTCAACTCTTGATGTCCACAAAATTCTTTGCTGTTGTCACAAGTAAAGGTTTTTCTTTGGTCAGGGTGAATCTCTTGGAAAAGTTTTTCTGTGACAAGGGTTGATGTCCGATGCGGTTTTGTTTTTGGCTAATCCTGCTACTAAAAATTTCGAGGCTTTGTCCATATATGTAAAGAGAACTCCTAGATGATTGACTCCAATCATTGTGTCACTTTCCCAATGACCGATTTCAGTTTTCTGGTCAGCAATTGCTGGTCGCTCGCCGATATCTACGCGCCCTGGAATCCCTCCACGCTTACTTTTTCCCCACCTCGACTCTTTCTTTTTCCTCGTCCTTGACGTAGGCATTCTTGATACTTTCCACAGTCAAGGGTAGTTCTGATCGATCATTTGATAGATGGTTTCGTGACTGAGAGATTCTTGACTGGCTCTTTTCAGACGACCTGCTATTTGTTCGGGACTATGATAATTTTTCAATCCTTCTTTCACCAACTCTAAGGCTGACTCGCTGACATTTTTAAAGGGTTGTTTGGCATTTTTGGTGCGCGTCTCGCTTTCAGCTTGTGCTGTGTCAGGTAGATAGCAACCGAGGGAACTTTGATTCCTTCTTAATTCTCGTGCTATCGTGCTTTGATGACATCCGAGCCAGACGGCCATTTGCCGTTGAGATAAATTTCCCTCTTGACTAAGTTGGTAGAGCAAGTTTCTTTGTTCTATGTTAAGATGTTGTCGGCTCGTTTTTGGGTCTGATTTGTTTTTGTTAATGATCAGACAGTACCTGATGAGCCTTTTTTTGTCAACTCTTGAGGTTGATGCGTTTCATTTTTGAATTGGCGAAGAAATATGCTCAATCGACCTGTGGAAATTGTATTTAAGACGCTTTGTCCTTGAGCATTGGAATCGTTTTATGAAGCAAAGATTACACTGGACTTTACCTAAACTAGGAACCACTGAGAAGGGTCAAAGATGGAGTGATTTAATCCCTATTATGACATGGCAATTATGGTGAGCTTCGTGAGATTATAGAAGATAATCCCTTACCTTGGCAAAAGCCTTTACCTGTGGAGAAATTAACCTCTGGAAGAGTGGCACAAAGCTTTTTGGGACTTTTGGTCGAGATAGGCACACCCGCCAAACCGCCAAAACCCAGAGGAAAGTCCCCAGGTTGGGAGAAGGGAAAAAAACGTCACAAAAAAACTCGTTATTCGACGGTGAAAAAGACAGTTACTCGACAGAAAAAAGAGACAAAAGAGGTAGCTTAAAACAAGAATTGATCATATTTCTGACTATTCTTAGCTTTCTGACAGGCTAAGACAAATTTTAATGTGCTTCCCCCGACATCAAACGGTAAAGTCTAGTCTAAACTCTAGTTCCTAGAGATTCAGCATCCTTGTTATCTCTAATCAAGGGTTGCGCTTGCTTTGGTTTAACCTGAGCAGCTTAGCTTTTGCTGCGGTTTTTTCCGGCTTGAGATTTTGAGTTTTACGGCAAGTGCTTGAGTTTTTTTGAATTACCCCTTGACAATCAAGACAGTCGCTACGGCTCAAAAGTATTGATAGGCGATTGGAAAAAGTAGAGGGAACACAGGACGCTTTAATTCAGGATGTATCCGACCTTAAGGGAGCAAAATCGTTGATTATTCCCGTGGTAGTGGCAGTATTAACCAGTATTCTGACTTTACTGGTGCGATCGATCCCGAATCCTTAAAAGTTTCCCCGTTTGTATAGTAAATTCGTAGGTCGGGTTGAGGCAACGGAACCCGGCCTAGACCCTCGGTTGTTGGGTTTCACTCTGTTCAACCCAAGCTACGGCTAATTATCCACCGCCGCCACCGCCGCCACCGCCGCCACCGCCGCCACCGCCGCCACCGCCGCCACCGACGCCACCGCCGCCACCGAC
>SFCA01000274.1:0-46978 GCA_007095475.1 Microcystis aeruginosa Ma_QC_C_20070703_M131
GTCACCTGCTACTTTACGCCTACTGGAAGCATCCTTACTACCTACCCCACTGGACAGACGAGATAGATAATTTCAGATTGGAATTGAGCTTGCTGTTTCGCTCTCAGGTAATCTACAATCATGCCTTAGAACGGTTTGGTTATTGTTATCAAAAAGCTCTGGGAAAAGCGAGCCGCAAAAGTGGATTAACTTTACCAGTTGACTGTCCTTGGACAATTGAGAAAATTCTTGATGAAGATTGGTTCCCTGGTTAAAAACTGGAGCTTGCAATCCAACTTACATCCACACAACAATAGGGTGGGCAATACCCACCTTACTTCAGTTGCTCAACAACTAATAGCTGGTATTCCAAAATCTGGTTGAAAAAGAAATTGAGTCATGCGAGGAAGTTTCGGCTCTATCCATGACTCAATTTTGATATATAGCGTTTCTAGGTTCACTAAATAAGAACTACGTCAAGAGAAACCGCAAAACCAGCTGGAAGGTTTGCTATCGTGGCAAACTGGGTCCCTAAAAATGAAAGCGATCCACTCCCTGCGTTGTAACTGATCTGACTCAGAGAAGTGGCTCCAAAACCCGATGCGCTAACTTCAATTTTGTCTCCTTGTGTCCAGAAAAAGTCTTGGATAGTATCAACTTTCTCGGAGAGGAAATTGAACCGGAACTTATCGGCACCAGCACCACCAGTCAGGGTGTCATTGCCAGCGCCGCCAATCAGGGTGTCAACACCATCACCACCATTGATGCTGTCGTTGCCAGCACCACCATTGAGGGAATTATCCGCAGTGTTCCCGATGATTGTGTCATTGCCAGCAGTGCCAATTAGATTTTCGATGCTGACCAATGTGTCTGTAAGGAGAGAATTACCGGGGAAACTCACTACACCCGTTGCTAAATTAGCATTGATCGGTCCCCAATAGAAAGCATAGGATGTCGTGTCATTTCCCAGACCTCCATCAATGGTATCAAAACCAAATCCACCGTCTATAAAGTCATCACCAGCGCCGCCAAATAATTTGTCGTTGCCATCGCCACCATTGATGGTATCGTTGCCATCATAGCCATAAATGGTATCATCCCCCCAGAGTCCCGAATACCATCCAGTGACTCCTGCTGATGCAGAAGATGGAGTAATGATGTTATTAGAGCCATTTCCCGTAACTAGGGGCATAATTTAGGCCTTCTTAAAATTACATAATTTACACCCTGTGCCACTGTATTTTTAGTCTTGATTTACAAGGCTTTCAGAAATCGGCAGCAGTAACTGTTGCCATCCTACAGCCAAAAGTCTAGAATGGTCATTAATTTTTGTGCATGGTCGGGTCTTCTAACCGAAGGCATTGACGAAAAACACATTGTATCTGTCCTAGAGGCACTATGAAAAAGCTTAAGCAATACTGGACTGCTGAAGCACTGGAAAAAGACTTAGGCGATCCTCTCAATCCCGATAACCCTCTATCCTACAAGCGGGTGATCGAAATTGATGAGAGCGAAGAATTTCCCCACGAGGAAATTCGCTGGTTATACGACTGGAAACTCCAACACTACTACATTCCCACGGATTGCGGCGGTGAATTCACCTCTTTTGAGGAATTTGTCGCTTTTGTGCGGGTACTTTCCCGACGGGATCAAACTATCGGTATCGCTTTTACTACCCTATTCTGGTCGTTTTTAAACTGGATGGCGGGAACCCCAGAACAGAAACAGAAGCTCGCCCGTTTTATCATGGATGACTATGGGGCGATGTGTCTGGGTTACTCGGAAAAGGAACACGGCAGCGATCTGATCAATGGTGATCTGACCGCGACGAAGGTGGAAGGAGGTTATATTCTCAATGGTGAGAAATGGCCGATTAACCGGGCGACTATCTCTGGAGTTTCCTTTATTTTGGCGAAAACCGATGCTAACGGCGGGCCAAAGTGTTTAACCCTATTTATGGTAGATAAACGGCAATTAGACCCCGAAAAATACTATAATTTGCCGAAAATATACACCCATGGCGTGCGCGCCTCGGATATGAGTGGCATTGGTTTTAAAGATTGTTTCGTCCCCGATTCCATGCGTTTACGGGAGGAGGGAGACGGTTTAGAATTAGCCCTGAAAGGTTTCCAGATTACCCGAATGTTGTGCGCTGCTTTTTCCCACGGGGCAGCCGATACCGCTTTGAGAACTACCCTCAGTTTTGCCGTTAATCGGGTAATCTATAACAAAACTGTGATGGATTTGCCCCAACCCCGGCGCACTCTCGTGGATGCTTTCCTTGACATCCTTATTTGTGATTGCGAGACGATTCCGGCCGCGAGAGGTTTTCATATTATCCCCGAACAGTTTAGCGTCTGGGCTTCGGTGGTAAAATACTTTGTTACTGTCCGTCTGGAGGAGATGGTTAATAGTGTTTATGTGGTCTTGGGATCGCGTTTTTATATGCGAGAAGAACACGAATTCGGCATCTTCCAGAAGCTACTGCGGGATAATTCGATTATCAGTATGTTTGACGGCAGTTCGATCGTCAATCTTCATGCTTTAATCCTACAATTGCGTCCTTTAACTAAATATCGGGCTAAACGCAACTCGCGCACCATGTCGGCGTTAAAAACCCGTTTAGAGGCGATTTTTAGCCTAGAAAAGTCGGTTCCTCCCTTTGAACCCAATAATTTAGAATTATTTGGCCGGGGAATGGATGATTCCCTACAGGGTTTAGAGATTGCCCTTGATATGCTAGAGGGATTGAAAGATTCTCAGGAGGTGGACCGGGAAGTATTAGAAAATCTGTTGATGTTGGGTAATTTAGTTTTAGAGGAACTAAATGCTCACGATGAACAGATTAGTCAATCGAAATTCGAGTATGGTCACGACCAATCACCCGAATTGTTCGAGATTGCCAAGAAATACTGTACTTTACACGCCGCTTCTGCTTGTTTACACACTTGGCTTTATAATCGTTCTATCTTGGGGGAATTTTTTGCCCGGGGGGAATGGTTGGTGTTGAGTTTACACCGATTACTGCGAACTCTCCGGCCGCTGCCTTACACTCTATCTGAGGTGTATGTAGAAAATGTTGCCCAAGAATTGCTGAAATTATATCGAGAAAATCAACATTTTTCGATCGTGCCTTTTCAATTAGCCCATTCACAAACTACCGAGGAAAAAACCCATGAACTCCAGCTCCAATCTTAATAATCTCGTACAAAATTGGTTAGTCAAACAGTTAGCTGATCAGTTATCTTTGGATGCAAAAACGATTAATGTGACTGAACCTTTAACCCGTTATGGTTTAGATTCGATCGATGCAGTAACGATGGTGGGTGATCTGGAAGATTGGGTCGGTCAAGAGTTACCTTCTACCCTTTTCTGGGATTATTCTACTATTGAAAAAGCGTCTCTTTATCTAGTAGAAAACTACGATCTTTCTAATCTTTCCGGTGAGGAAACCCCCGCAGAAGTTGCTCCCGTCGCTGAAAAAGCTGAACCGGCCGTTAGTGGTGGCAAAGGTTGGAGTTTATTCGGTCGTCGTTAATTTTAGGTGTAGGGTGGGTTAGGCGACGACAATTTATGCTAGGGAAAATTATCTAGTATTCGCCGTAACCCACCTATATTAGTTATCAATTGGCTCTGTTCTCTACTCACCAGTATAGGAATTGCTAAGTACCTAAACAAAATTAATTACCCATTTCTCCGTAAAGCAACAATCGCTGTATTTCTTTTCTGTTGCCCGTTCCGCAGTTCTGGAGTTCCCTCTCACCACTAGGAAATTTATTTTGTACGACTACTTATAAATTGAAATATACAAAAAAGGGCGATCGCTTGATCGCCCTTTTCTCCTAGTAAATAACAAAAATTATCTCAAGATATACACCAGTAAAAACAGGATAATCCAGACCACATCGACGAAATGCCAGTATAATTCTGCCGCTTCCACACCAAAATGAGATTGACTAGAATAGTGGTCTTTTTGACGAGAACGCCAGAGGACCGATAGAATCAGCACTAAACCGAAAGTAACGTGGAGACCGTGGAATCCAGTTAAGGCATAAAAAGCGCTGGTGAAAACATTAGTTGTCAGACCGAATTCAGCGTGATAATATTCGTATCCTTGACCACAAAGGAAGATAATGCCCATCAGGGCAGTAATACCGAACCACAATTGTAAACCGGCGTTATTATTTTGTTTAATCGCCTTTTGTCCTATGTGCATAACAAAACTACTGGACACCAGAATAATCGTGTTAATTGTCGGTAGGGTTAATTCTAATTCTGGCGTGCCGGCGGGGGGCCAAACGGGTAACATGGTACGGTAGAACAAGAAAGCGGCAAATAAGCCTAAAAAGATGGAACTTTCCGCCACTAGAAACAAAACCACACCGAATAAGCGATGATCCGGGTGGCCATGATGTCCGTGTTCCACCGTTTCCTGATGATAATTGACAGAGAGTTGAGAATCTTCGAGCGTTGAACCTTGCATAATTGAATATCCTTAGTTTACACGGGAGACGGGAGCTTTTTTTCCGTGGGAAGTGGGAAGCTTTTTTTCGGTAATCAGTAAACAGTAAACAGTAATCAGTAAACTGAAAGCTCACATCTGATAACTGATAACTGATAACTGATTCAAGGTTGATAGCTAATTATTGGGATTCAGCACCCACTTCGGCGAGGAGATCTTGTACTGATTCCGCGGCTTCTGATTCCTCCAGATCAATACCGTAATCGTAGGGGCCGGACCAAAGAATCGGCATTTCCTCGAAATTCTCGATAATTGGGGGAGAGGAGGTTTGCCATTCTAGGGTTAAAGCGCGCCAAGGATTACGACCGGCGGGTTGACCTTTAAAGGCACTCCAGACCATATTAATAGCAAAGGGAATACTCGATATACCGAGAATATAAGCTCCTGCGGTACTAAGAACATTTAAATCCTGAAACTGCACATCATACAGGGCAATACGACGGTTCATACCCAATAATCCCAATTCGTGCATCGGCATGAAAGTTAAATTCAAACCGATAAAACTGAGAACAAAGTGGATACGACCGAGAGTCTCGTTATACATCCGTCCGGTCATTTTCGGGAACCAATGGTAAACGGCAGCAAACAGGGCCATTGCCGTACCACCAAATAGTACATAATGGAAGTGACCGACGACAAAATAGGTATCGTGGACGTGGATATCGAAGGGAACAGAAGCCAACATAATCCCAGTCAAACCACCGATGAGGAAGGAAGACAGGAAACCGATCCCAAATAATAAAGACGTATTGAGACTAAGTTTACCCCCCCAAAGGGTGGCACACCAACTAAAGATTTTAATGCCCGTGGGAACGGCGATTAACATGGTTGCCGCCATGAAAAACATCCGTAACCAACCGGGGGTGCCACTGGTGAACATATGGTGGGCCCAGACGATTAAACCCAAGAAACAGATGGTGAGACTGGAATAGGCGATCGCTCGATAACCAAAAATCGGTTTGCGGGCGTGAACTGGTAATATCTCCGATATCGTGCCGAAAAAGGGCAAGATCATGATATAAACGGCAGGATGGGAGTAAAACCAGAACATATGCTGATAAACCACCGGATCGCCGCCGCCGGCAGGATTAAAAAAGCTCGTGCCGGCGATTAAATCAAAGGACAAGAGAACAAGAGCAGAAGCGAGAACGGGGGTGGAAAGCAGTACCAGAGTCGAGGTGGCCAGCATTGCCCAACAAAATAGCGGCATACTGTACAAATCCATCTCAGGAATCCGCATTTTCAGGATCGTGGTGATGAAATTAATCGAGCCTAAAATCGAAGAAGTCCCGATCAATAAAAGGCTCAAAATCCACAATTCTTCGCCCCATTTGCCGCTAATTAAGCTTAAAGGTGGGTAGGAAGTCCAACCGGACTGGGGTGCGCCGACAAAGAAACTGGATAATAATAGCAGCCCGCCGGGGGGGTTAAGCCAGAAAGCCACGGCGTTAAGACGAGGAAAAGCCATATCTTCCGCCCCAATCATCAGGGGAATGAGATAATTAGCAAAACCTGCCCCAACCGGAACGATCCAAAGAAAGATCATGATCGTTCCGTGCATGGTCATGAATTGGTTATATAGTTCTGGGGAGACGAAATCGGGGTCGGGAGTGGCTAATTCTGTCCGCAGCACTTCCGCGAAAGCACCGCCAATAAAGAAGAAAAGAAAGGCAGTCACCAGATATTGAATACCGATGACTTTATGATCGGTGCAGAAAGTAAAGTAATCTGTCCACTTGCGGTGATGGATCACCTCGGGAACGGTTGCTGGGGTGGTTATTTCCGTTGATGCTGTCATAAGGCCAAGATTTTAGATGACAAGAAAAATTACATTTGCTGCTGATGGGCAACTTGGGCGAGGATTTCAGCGTCGATGCCCATTTCTTCGGTGTAGGGGGTCAAATATTGACGATCAGAGCGATCTTTAGCGGTCATGGCTACGGTTTGATCGCTGTCAACTTCGGCGATCGTGTTATCCTGCACCCATTGGTCGTAATCCGCTGGGGAGTGAACCACAAAGCTAGATTTCATGCCACCGTGATAGGCCCCGCAAAGTTCCGCACAAATGATCGGATATTGACCAATTTGGTTGGATGTGAACGATAAAACCGTTTCCTGTCCGGGAATAACGTCCTGTTTTAGACGCAATTGGGGAACCCAGAAAGCATGGATCACATCCCCTGCTTCCATATTCAGTTGCACGGGACGATTGACGGGAGCGTGCAGTTCTCCGGAAACAATGCCAGTTTCGGGATAGGTGAAGATCCAAGCGTATTGAATACCTTTAACATTGACCACTAGGGGGGGAACTCCTTCACCATCGTAGGAATTGCCGATACCTAGGGCTACCCTGCGATCGCCGCCCAGGGCCATCATCGTACCGTGGTGATGACCGTGGTGGGCGATTTCTCCTTTGCCACCCTTGGAAATCAAGGGATCGAGACCGCCGATATTGTTATAAATCTCGAAGCTATAGACGGCAAGGATAAAAACGATTACCGTCGGGATGGCTGTCCAGAAGATTTCTAGGGGTACATTGCCCTCCACTGCCGGCCCGTCGGTTTGATCCCCCGGTTTACGGCGAAAGCGAATCACTATATAAATGATCACGCCTTCAACTATTAAAAATAGTCCCGTGGCGATGGTCATCATCAGATTAAAGATATTATCTATCTCCTGAGCATCTTCGGAAGCGGCCACAGGCATTAAGCCATGATTTTGGCCATACCAGAGACTAATTAAGGTCAAGGCGATCCCGAGTACGAGCGTCAGGATACTGCTGGGAATTTTCACGGTCTTTTCAATATTTTCAATAGTGGCTACTTATTCAAGGCTAAAACATGATTCCCCTATAGATGGGAAATTTAACCAGCATCTTCTGAGAATTTTATCTTTTCTTTGGGATCGTTTTCAGGGAAGGTATTTTAAATAACTAATTTTTATGTTTTATTCTGAGTTTATGTAAACAAATGTAACGGAAATGGCCAGAAATCTAAAGAATATCTAAAAGCTTTTACCTGTCGTAAAAAAACTCATTCACAGTGATAACTAACTGGCAAACAAAGCCATGATCTTTGATGACAGACTCCTTGAGAACAGCCAAACCGATGACCGAATCTGTTTTTAAACCGACACCCCTAAGAGAAACCGGCCATATTCAGGTGTGGATGCGCCGCTTAGTCTGGAAAATTGCGATCGCTACTTTCGCCCTCATGGTGGTGGGCGCTGCCACCAGAGTTATGAACGCCGGTTTAGCTTGTCCCGATTGGCCTCTCTGTTACGGTCAATGGATTCCCAGTCAGCAGATGAATCTACAGGTATTTCTGGAGTGGTTTCACCGTCTCGATGCCTCTTTGATCGGGTTTAGTACGATCGCTCTCGTCGGTCTGTCTTGGTGGTATCGTCGCCATCTTCCCCCTTGGCTGTTGCCCTCTGCGATCGCTGCCTTGGCTTTAATTCTCCTGCAAGGAGTCCTGGGAGGATTAACCGTGACCCAATTACTGCGATTTGACATCGTAACGGCCCATTTAGCCACAGCTTTGCTCTTTTTTGCCACCCTAATCGTCATTGCTATCGGTCTGACTCCCTACCGTGGCACAGGTACAGTCGGGAAACTAACCGGGATGGGAATGGTCGCCACCGGTCTAGTTTATCTGCAATGTCTCCTCGGCGGTCTCGTCGGTTCCCGTTGGGCAGCCCATCAGTGTTTAACGGTTTCCCAACTCTGCACCGTGATGAATAGCCACATTATCGGGGTTTTTCCCGCCACGATCTCGGTTTTAACCCTAGTTTTCTTCGCTTGGCGAGCTGCCGCTATCCATCCTCTCCTCAAAAAACTAGCTTTTAGCGCCGGGGGATTAGTTGCCCTACAGGTGTTTTTGGGCGTTGCCACCCTGAAACTGCATCTACAGGTGGAACCCTTAACCATTACCCACCACAGCATCGGTGCGCTATTGGTGGGAACCCTCGTCGCTTTTACCACTTTCGCCCTTCGCGATCGTTCTTTCGCTCCCATAAGCCATCTCTAAGGATTTAATCACGATGACTGGAACTCAAGCCCTTCGCCACCACGATAATTTTTTACAAGTCGCTAAAAGTTATTATCAACTCACTAAACCGCGAATTATTCCTCTACTGCTGATTACTACAGCCGCTTCTATGGAAATCGCCTCTAAAGGTCAGGTTTCCCCCCTCTTACTCTTTCTTACCCTCCTCGGTGGCACTCTCGCCGCCGCCGCCGCTCAAACTTTAAACTGCATCTATGATCGCGATATCGATCACACCATGCTGCGCACCCGCGCCCGTCCTATTCCCTCCGGTCGCGTGCAACCCCTCCACGCCCTCATTTTTGCCCTCGTTTTAGCTTCCCTTTCCCTAGCACTTTTTGTCTTTTTTGTCAATACTTTGAGCGGATTTTTAGCAATGACCGGCATCGCATTTTATATGCTGATTTATACCCATCTGCTCAAGCGTCATAGTGTCCAAAATATTGTTATCGGCGGCGCAGCTGGCTCGATTCCTCCCCTAGTCGGTTGGGCGGCAGTAACGGGCGATCTCGGTTGGATTCCCTGGATTTTATTCGCCATTATTTTCCTTTGGACTCCTCCCCATTTTTGGGCTTTAGCTTTAATGATCAAGGATGATTATGCGGAAGTAGATATCCCGATGATGCCCGTAGTTAAAGGAGAAGAAGCCACTAGCGAGCAGATTTGGCTCTATACTTTAATCGTCGTTCCTTTTACTTTCCTCCTGATTTATCCCTTGGCTGCCTGTGGTGTGGTTTATGGTCTAGCGGCTTTGGTTTTAGGGTTTGTTTTCCTGAAAAAAGCTTGGCGATTAAAACAGAATCCTTTTGATCGGGACATGGCTCGATCGCTGTTTAAATATTCCATTCTTTACATGATGTTATTATGTACAGCTATGGTGATCGATAGTTTACCCATGACCTCTCGTCTCCTCGCTACAATTGCCAGTTTATTCCCCTGTAGTTAATCTCAGTTATCAGTTATCAGTTATCAGTTATCAGATGTGAGTTTTCAGTTCACTGATTACTGTTTACTGAAAAACCTTATCTCCCCAATTCCCGACTACTGATTGCGACTGAGGGAGTTAATTCGCTCGATTAGCTGGGCTAAGATTTCTTGTAATTGTCGGTCTTGATGTTGGGAAAGGTTGATTTTATCACAGCTATAAATAACGGTGGTGTGGTCTTTGCCGCCAAATTCTTCGCCAATGCGCGGTAAGCTTAAATCCGTGTGTTGACGCATCAAATACATCCCAATCTGTCGAGCGAAACTAATTTCTCGCCGGCGGGAATTTCCCTTTAGATCAGCGATCGAGAGTTGAAATTTTTCCGCCACTACCGCCATAATAATCTCAGGAGAACTGGCAATTTTGGCCGTTGGTGGATTTAAAACCGGCGCAATATTTTCTACCGTCATCGGCAATCCAGAGATAGAAATATAAGTAGTAGCCCGGATTAATGCCCCCTCTAATTCGCGAATATTAGAAGTATAATTAACGGCAATATATTCGATAACTTCTCGCGGGAGACGCAGATTTTCGTACTCGGCCTTTTTTTGTAAAATTGCCATGCGAGTCTCGATATCTGGTGCTTGGATATCGGCGACTAATCCCATAGAAAAGCGAGAAATTAAACGATCCTGTAAACTGGGAATCTGTTTAGGCAAGCGATCGGAGGCTAAAACTACCTGTTTTCCCGCTTCGTGCAGGGTATTAAAGGTATGAAAAAATTCTTCTTGAGTGTATTCTTTTCCCTCAATAAATTGCAGATCATCCACTAATAATATGTCGGCATGACGATAATGATTACGAAAACTCTCCATACTATCTTGACGGATAGCGGTGATTAAATCATTAGTAAATTGTTCCGTCGATACATAAAAAACCCTAGATTGAGGATATAATTCTAGACGATAATGACCGATCGCTTGCATTAAATGGGTTTTACCTAACCCCACCCCACCACAGAGAAAAAGCGGGTTAAATTCCCTTCCGGGTAATTCCGCTACCGCTAAAGCGGCTGCGTGGGCCATGCGATTAGTTGGCCCGACAACAAAACGGGAAAAATTATATTTAGGGTTAAGTTGATTACTGGGGGATAATTCTAATTCTAAGCTAGTGTGAGGCCGGAAAATAGCGATCGAATCCCCCTGTTGTGCCGTTAGTTGAATCTCGACCGGATAACCGACGATATCCTCCACTACTTCGGCAATTGTTGACAGATAATTTTTCTGAAGATGGTTAAGAATAAAAGGATTGGCAGCCTGAATTACTAAGCGATCGTTTTGCCATTCTTTAACCGTCGCCGTTTGAAACCAAGTCTCAAAAGCGGGACGGGTTAATAGTAATTTTAGACGCTCTAGGAGATTATGCCAAAGTTGTTGGGTGCTGCTATCCACGGTTAATTTTGATTCACAAAGTTGCTCTAGTGCTGTTGAGGGGAAACGTTATCAGTTTAGCGAGATTTTTCCGCTCAAGATAAAAAACAATTAATCTTTATACAGATGACACAAGTTTTAACAATCACCCAATTGGGAAATCCAATTCTACAGCAAAAAGCACCAGCGCTCGATCATCTTCTCGATTCTGACTGTCAAGATTTGATCGATTCCCTGATTACCACCGTGCCAGCTGCCCACGGGGTGGGAATCGCTGCGCCTCAAGTTGCCCAGTCTCTGGGTCTGTTTATCGTTTTCTCACCCCAATCCTCGTTGTCCCGACGCTCCGATGATGCCAGCCACTGCGCTGATACATTTGTAATAATTTAAGAGTCAGCATTTCTGCAAATGTGAGATGCACCCATTTTGGGATTTATTCAGCAAGCTCTAAATAAAAATAATCTCCTGTCTCCTGACGGCTGACAACTGATGTTTACTTTTCTTCTTGTCTTCTTGCTGCTAATCGGTCTAAAATTTCGGCGTGAACTTGGCGAGTAATTGGATAAAAATAGGCAAGAATTAAGCTAATGATCAGGAAAAATGCTGGTAAAGGGGCAATTGCTAGGCGAATTGCTATTAAAGCACTATCTGGCTGTAGGGGAATTGCTTCTCCTGGGATTCTCGGTTTAAAACCCGATGTTTCCAGGGCAATACCGACAAGAAATAACCCCAAAGCTAAACCAATTTTTTGCAAAAGTACCATGAAAGCATAAAAAATCCCTTCTCGACGTTTTCCTGTTTCTAATTCGTCTAATTCAATCACATCAGGAACCATTGACCAAGGAATTAAATAGGCCACAGATACGCCAAATCCCGCCAAAACCGCCAAAGCATACATTAAAGTTATTTCTCCTGGTTGGAGCAAAAATAAACCGATTTGGGCAATAATCCAGAATATCATCCCTAAAAAATAGACTATCTTTTTGTCTAATTTCTGACTAACTGCCTGCCAGAAAAATAACATCACTAAAGCTGTCCCCTGTACTGCTAAAGCGACTAAACCCGATTCTGCTTCCGATAGTCTCATGTAGCTGACAACGTAGTAAACCAAAATCGAGGCGGTTAATTGTACTCCTAACCAAGCACAAAGATAGATGCCAATAACGTATAAAAAGGGACGATTACCAAAAGCTATTTTTAATTGTTCTTTCAGGGGAATAGTTTCGGTATTATTAGCAGCTTCTCTCTGTTTAATTGCCGCACCATCCCTAAGATGATTTTCAGTTTTGCCATAGTAAAGGGTTAACCCCGAAACTATCCCTTCTATTCCTAATAAAATTGTGGAAATAGCGATAAAGTCCCTGGGATTTACCCCAATTTTTCCTAGTCCATAGAGCGAGGCAAGCGCACCGATAACTATAAAAGCAATTGCCAAAACTTTTTTCTGAGGGGGATTGAGAATCGCTTTTGCTCCTCGTTCTTGCAAAACTAAAGCGCACCAAATAACTGCTATAATCGACATTAAAGCACAAACTACACCTAACAATAAAAAAGCTTGATGGAGATCGTTGGCATAGGACGAAGAGACGAGAATATAGAGAATTAATGAGAGAATGCTGCCCCCGATGGAAAAGGCAAAACGAAAACTATTTAGGCGGGTTCTCTCATTATAATCATGGGTTAATTCAGGGGTGAGTGCCTGGTAGGGAAGATTGACTACTGTATAGGTTAAATTAAAGATAATGCCGATAAAAATATAATATAAAAATAACCATAGTTGGTTATTAGTCGGGATTAACCACAGTAAAAAATAGCTAATTCCAAAGGGAATCGACCCCAATAACATCCATGGTAAGCGACGACCCCAAATAGTACGAGTTCGATCGCTCCACAGGCCAATGATCGGATCGTTAATAGCATCGAAAATTCTCACCACCATCAGCACACTACCAGCTAATCCTGCCGATAATCCTGCCACATCAGTGAGGAAAAATAGCAGGTAAAATACCGAGATATTGGCAGTGATAGCCGGTCCCAAATCGCCCGCACCATAGGCAATTTTTGTAGTTAAATTGAGTCTTTCAGCAGTTAAATGATCCATAAAGGCAATTACAGAGATTAAAATAAGCTTAACCGTTCTCGGGGCATTTGTGACCTTTGCTAGGGCAGTTGAGGAACTTTAATTTTTTTTGTCTCTAGTAATTCCTGACAATATCTAGCGTTAAAAAGGGAAGATTCCTCGATGACACCGGGGACAAAAAAATGGCTTTATCTTTGGCATCGGGGAAAATTCTGACTATTTCCCCGTCCTTTAGTTCCCATCTATCGCCTTGACTAGCATTATGAGCTAAACTGACTAATATCAGTTATTTTAGCCATCAGCATCCTAATTCTCCTGATTTTGGCAGTTACACTCAAGAAGATAGATTGACCAGATTGTGCTTTTTCGGACTGTTAGCGGTTAGGAGCTATTACTTGGGGGACGATCGAAATAGATCAAGAAAGTGCGATAGTACAGATAAGAGATTAGAGAAAATTTTTGCGCCAAACCTAAAACTTTTTGACACTGACGTTCTATGATGCCCCATATCTTCCTATTTTTAGAGATTTTTTCCCAAGAAGGCGGTATTCAATCATATATCAAGGATTTCCTGCAAGCTTATCTCACTTTGCCCGATTCCGAGGCGGCCGAGGTTTTTTTGCTGCGGGATGCCCCTGATTGTCCTAATCCTTTCAAAAATCAAGGTATTACCTTTCATTACCTGAAAAATAACTCAGCGACTCTCGGACGCATTCAATTAGCCCTTAAGTTTTTAGTTTCTCTCCTCCGGAAACGTCCCCAACGGGTTTTTTGTGGTCATATAAATTTAGCTCCTCTCACCCGTCTTTACTGTCAAGCTTTAGACATACCCTACACCGTCCTCACCTACGGCAAAGAAGTCTGGGAACCTTTAGCAAATTCCCAAAAACAGGCCCTGCAAGCGGCCGCATCGATCTGGACAATTAGCCGTTACAGTCGCGATCTTATGTGTGAGGCTAACGCTATTGATCCCAAAAAAGTAGCAATTCTCCCCTGTGTGGTGAATGAGGAAAAGTTTAATTTAGGTGAAAAGTCCTTGACATTAATCAAAAAATATGATACGGAAAATGCCAAAGTTTTATTAACAGTAGCTCGATTGTGGTCGGGGGATATCTATAAAGGGGTAGATGTAACCATTCGAGCCCTGCCGACAATTCTAAAGACTTATCCCGAAGTAAAATATCTAGTCATTGGACGAGGGGACGACCGTCCCAGGTTAGAAGCTTTAACCAAGCAGTTAGGAGTAGATAAACAGGTAATTTTCGCGGGTTTTGTCCCCACGGAGGAATTAGCCGACCATTATCGTTTGGCCGATGCTTACGTTATGCCTTCCCGGGAAGGATTCGGGATTGTTTACCTAGAAGCGATGGCCTGTGGTATTCCCGTAATTTCTGGAGATGAGGACGGTTCAGCAGAACCGCTGCAGGATGGTTTAGTGGGGTGGCGCGTTCCCTATCGAGATGCCGAAAAGGTGGCTAAAGCTTGTTTAGAAATTTTGCTAGGTCAGGATCAACGTTGTCACCCGCAATGGTTGCGTCAACAAACTGTAACTAAATTCGGCAAAAAGACTTTACGAGCAAAATTACAGCAGTTAATCTAAATCTCTATACTCTATGTTTTGCTCTAAGATTTAGTCAGCAATATTTTATTGGGAGTATCAAACAATGGAACCGATTTCTCTGATTGTCGCTGCGTTGGCCGCTGGTGCGGTTGCTGCAGCAAAACTAAGGGTTTCAACCTAGACGCAGTTTAGTGATAATTCTTTGACAATAAAGTTGAATTCCTTGCAGCTTGGCTAGGGAGAATTTGGGTTTAATGGGAAGGATCAGTAAAGACATAAAACTCATCCGCAGCAAGCGATAAACAAGGATAGTTAAAGTCGTATGTTTTTCGAGACTGAGAAGATAACTATAGATATTATGAGTTAGTCTTAGATAACCATAGCGGCGGGTGATAGAAGATGGTTCATGAATGATTTTAATCTGATTGGTAACAACAACTAAATAGCCTTGATTTGCGTATCTTCGGGAAAAATCAAAGTCTTCGTAGTAGAGAAAGTAATCGGGATCGAAATGGGGACAAGTGGAAAAATTAGAGCAATTAATTAATAAACTGCATCCCGTCACCCAGTCGGGAATAAGATAGGATTTATCTCCATAGTCTAAGGATTCCTCTACTACGTTAATTGTGCCGATTTTGGCATTGAATTTTCCCCAACCGAACCAGATTTTACCATCCGGTTCGTAAATTTCTGTACCAGCGATGGCAACTTCCGGATATTGCTGAAAAAATTTGCTTGCTTTCTCCAGAGAGTGCGGTAATAAGTAAGCGTCAGGATTAACTAACCAAACGATAGCTTCTCTGTCTTGTTGATAAATCCAATCAAGTCCCAGATTACATCCTTTCCCAAATCCTAAATTTTCCCCCGCTTCAATAATCTTGACCCTTTCAGCTGCTAGAGATTGGATATTTTTATCTTCAGTGGAATTGTTAACAATGATGAGAGTAGCAGATAAGTCATCGTCGAGGGAAGCGATTAAACGCTTAATTAATTCCCCGCAATTGTAGTTAACTGTTAATAGATAAATCATTACAGATAAAAGGTCGGAGTCACTGGCAATTAACAATTGTTAGAGAATAGAGAATAGCTTTTCCGTGAGGATTACTTCTTCTGAAGACGACAGAGATTAAATTTTTCGATTTTGGTGGGAAAGGGTTGACAACTTTGGAAGTCAATAACGAGATTTTCTTTAGCTAAATCCTCCACTATATCAGGGGATTTTTTATTAAAGTCCGTCTGGAGAATGTAGAGAGATTCTGGGGGAGTATTAGCAATAAATGTCTCGGCATTTTTTCGCATTAAAGTTCCCTCACTGACGCCAGTATTGCCTTTGAGTCTTACAAAACGAGTCGAAGCGGGAAAATAAGGAACGATAAAAGATGTTCCTTCATCTCCCCAGATAACAATCGTGGAATTTGCGTAGAGTTTTAATGCTTGACTATCGATACCAAAATAATTATCTGACCATCCCATTCTCCACCAATCCATCGGTTTAACCATAGTGACAATTAAGGAAAATATTAGCAAATTTATGATTAATAATGGTTTTCTGCGAGGATAAAGATAGGCAACAATCAAAATAATTAAAGTGGGAGTGATTAATTCTAATGGCATCAGATAACGATAGATAGAAAATCCCACTAACCAAAAAGAGTAAGCAGTCAGATAAAAAGGCAGTAAAAACCCTAAAACTGCACCATGAGTTAGGTCAGGTTCAGAAGACAGATTGCGCTTAGAAACAGCGCAAAAAATAATTACTACTATTAGTAAAATTATCAATAAATAGGTGATGGCTAATCGGCTATCTTGGAAAGGAACCTCAGAGACAAGAGTTTGTCTCTGGATAAAATAAACAGGATAAAACAACCATTGCCAAATATCTTTAGGCAAATATTGTATCCCTTTAAAATTGTAGTCGGTTTCAATATAAGGGGATTGAAAGATTTTATTATAGAAGGGAAAAAGAGGATTAGCAAACTTTGTCCACATTAGGATTATCCAATAACCAGCAGTGAGACTAAAACCCAGGGCCATTGAGAGAATTGATAGAATTAAATTGCGTAACTTTTCTGACCAAGAATTAGGTAAAAAATTAATGGCTATCAAAAAGCTAATACCATATAAAGCATTGGTTAATTTTAATCCTGTTGCTAATCCTAATAAGAGTCCACCTAGCAGAATATTTTTGTAGGGAATTGGCAGATTTTTCCCTAAACTACTAACTATAAAAAATAATCCTCCCAGAACGAAAACACTGGTGGTATTATCACCAATACTGGTTCCTAACTCCGAGATATAGGCTGCCCCAAAAATACTGGTAATCGCTGCCGCTATGCTTAAAGTTATCTTGTACCTTTCCGAAACTTTATCGAGGGAATGATAGGTAATTAGATGAACTAACCATTGATTTAAACCGTGAAATCCTCCCATTAAAAACCCGACGACAATTGGAGGCAGTTTCAGATAATAAATAGCGACAAAGAAGGGAACGTCGATGAGGGGATTAAAAAAAGTTTGTATCTGTGCGGGTAGGACATCATACTTAAACCTTCCTGTCAATAACATATAGGGATTATAGAAATGATAATTGCGTAAATCCCAGCTAACATCTTGACCTAAAATAACCGAGATAATTCCCAAAGCAATAAAGTAGATAATTGCCCAAAATAAGGGATGAGAAAGTGGAAAACGTTTGAGGGTTGTCATAATTTGTTACCTATTTTTCTAAAGTATTTAAGGTGAAATTTTTCCAAGTTTACAGATTGAGTATTTTTCAATAGCAGTTATAAAAAGTTGACAATTATTGCGTTCAATAACAAGGTGGCGAAATTCTAAAGCTGCTTGCTTAGATTTTTCCCTATCTGATTCTTTTAGTTCAAAATTGACTTCCAGTAAATAGAGAGATGATTCGGGAGTTTTATCGATAATCTCTTCTGCTATTTTACTCATCTTGGTATGAGGACTTAAACCGAAATTACCAGTAATCCGCAGGAAGCGAGTATTACTAGGAAAATAGGGAACCACATAGCTGACCGGTTCTCCTCCCCAGAGAACAATTACATCATCTTGATATTGTAGCAAAGCTTGTCTATCAATACTAAAATAGTTATCCGACCAAGGAATTCGCCACCAATCTAGGGGTTTAACAGTAGCTAAAATTAAAACAAAAATCCCTAGAGTTACTAATAATACTGGGTTTCTCTTAGGATAGAAATAGCCAACAATTAAGAGAATTAAAATGGGAGTAATTAACTCTAAAACTATGAGATAGCGATAGATAGAAAATTTAATTAACCAAATAAAGTAAGCGGTCAAATAAAAGGGTAGTAAAAAGCTTAAAATTGAGGTATAAATTAGGTTATTTACAGGAAAATTTAATTTTTTGGTAGCATAGCGATAAAGAATAAAACCCAGCAGTGCCACAATGAGAATATAAGCGATGGCAAAGCGAGATTCTTTAAATTTAAGTTCAGCTACTAAGGTTTGTTCTTGAGCAAAATAAAAAGGGTAAAATAACCATTGCCAAATGTCTCTAGGCAAAAATCGCAGGTCTTGTAAATTGACATCGGTTTCGATATAAGGAGATTGAAATATTTTATTAAAGAAGGGAAAAAGAGGATTAGCAAACTTTGTCCACATTAAGATTATCCAATAACCAGCAGTGAGACTAAAACCCAGGGCCATTGAGAGAATTGATAGGATTAAATTGCGTAATTTGTCTGACCAAGAATTAGGTAAAAAATTAATGGCTACCAAAAAGCTAATACCATATAAAGCATTGGTTAATTTTAATCCTGTTGCTAATCCTAATAAGAGTCCAGATAAAAGAATATTTTTAGAGGGAATTGGCAGATTTTTCCCTAAACTACTAACTATAAAAAATAATCCTCCCAGAACGAAAACACTGGTGGTGTTATCACCAATACTGGTTCCCAACTCTGAGATATAGGCTGCCCCAAAAATACTGGTAATTGCTGCTGCTATGCTTAAAGTTATCTTATATTTTTCGCCAACTTTATTGAAGGAGTGATAAGTGATTAAATGAACCAACCACTGATTTAATCCATGGAAACCTCCCAAGAAAAAACCGACCACCACCGGAGGTAGTTTTAGGTAATAGATAGCAACGAAAAAAGGAACATCCATCAAAGGATTAAAAAAAGTTTGTATCTGCGCGGGTAGGACATCATACTTAAACCTTCCTGTCAATAACATATAGGGATTATAAAAATGATAGTTTCGTAAATCCCAACTAACATCTTGACCTAAAATAACCGAGGTAATTCCCAAAGCAACAAAGTAGATAATTGCCCAAAATAAGGGATGAGAAAGTGGAAAACGTTTCAGGGTTGTCATAGTTAAAAGTTCAAGATTTATTTGTTTATTCTTACTAGCTTAACTTGGCAATTTATAGTTAAGGATGAGATTAAGATTACCTAGTAACAATCCCAAAAAGACAATAAGCATGATTATTTTAACAAAATTAGTTAAAATTTTCGATTTTTTCTCGGTTAAATCATTAAAGAAAAATCCCCCTAAAATAATTGCCGTTCCGATAATAAAGTAATATCTACCGTAAGGGGAACTCAAAACCCAATCTTTTATATTTAAATTCACCGACCAAACGACAAGAAAAATAAAGATAGTGGCAGCACTGATAAAATCAGAGTTTTTACGAAAATCGTCTAAGAATATACCAAGCACCAGAAAGAGAAATCCATAGTAAGGAATTACATACCAAGCATAGTAATGACTTTGAGCGCCAGAAAAAATGAGAAGAATTGTATAGATTAATATAGGAAAAATAACTAATCGTATTTTAGATATTTTTAAAGGAAATCTGGAAACTAACAGCAGAGTGATCCAACTAAAAATTAACCAACCATCCTCAAAAAAAACTGTAGGTAAAACTAGATTTTTTAACATAGCAAAATCCGTAAAGCGATTTTTATGTTCTTGGAGAGTGGTTAGAAACCAACTAAAATCATAAAACCAACCGTAAAGGTAATACAAACCAAAGGATAAAACTGCCGTCAGAGAAGCAATTAAGCTATCTCGCCAATTTTTTTGTAATAACAGTAAAGCGACTAGAGAAGCTAGAATATATAATCCTGTCACCTTAACTAAAGGTGCTAAACCACCTAGAACTATAGCCAAATATAGATACTTTTTTTGAGACTTTTCACCGTACTGAAAGAATAAAAGTGCTACCGCTAAACTTAGAGATAATAATAAATTTTCACTAACTGCTAAACGAGATAAAAAAACCGTATTGGGGTTAGTGGCAAAAATTAAAGAAGTTATAATCGCCACACTGGTATTAGTCAAACGTAAAGCTAATAAATAAAGTAAGAAAATAGAGAGAGTGCCAAAAACTAAAGAAGGAATTCTAATTACTGTTAAACTACAGTCAAAAAATTCCTTTGCTCCCGATAAAATAGCCGTCATACCCACAATTAATCCAAACAAGGGAGGATGATCAAACCAAGGGGTAACAAAACGATAACGAACAGCAGTTTTTTCCCAAACTGTCACCAAAAAATCATCCGTGGGACTGAGGAAAGACCAACTGGTAGGAACTCCCTCTTGAATCAAACTCATACCACTCCAAGCAAAAGCAAATTCATCTTGAGTCCAGTTATAGGGGGGTAAGGAATCGTACTGATAATATCTTAAGATAAATCCCAAGACCGTAATTAATACACCCAGAAATAGACGGTAATCAAACTTTTCAAAATTCTTAAATGGAAAATCTCGCTGCATGATTATTCTGAAATTGGCTCGCTATTTATCTTTTGGGGTGAACCCGCGCTATTGTATCACGGTTTGACGGTTAAATTTTTTGGCAAACCCAGATCAATTAAATACCTGATTAACGAGATGACTTAACCTTGATAATTTCTCCTTGGTAAATTCTCTGGGGTATCGAAGGGCAAACTCATCTTTATAGCCAACTCCAGACAAGGGACTCATTTCTGGCAGAAAAGTTCCCCAGTTTCTCCCCACTAAACCATAACTTAAGAGATTGACATTACCATCAGCAATATGCTAAAAAACATTAGCTTGACAGCCGAGTAACAATAATTACTCCGTTAAAAATTCCTATATTTTCCCCTAAAGCAAACATCTTGACCTCAGTTGCCCACATGATTCGTCAGTTAAATTATTCTAGAGTTTGGTTATTATTAATCCTTGTTTTTGCCCTTTTCCTGCGTCTAAAGGCCGCTTTCTCTTATCCTAATATTCTCTGGCCAGATGAAATTTTTCAGACCTTAGAACAGGCTCATCGACTAGCTTTTGGCAATGGGATGATACCTTGGGATTTTCGGGACGGGATTCGTTCTTGGTTATTTCCGGGCATTCTTGGCGGGATTATGAAGCTAACTGCTGGTTTTTCCGAGGGCTCCAGTGGCTATCTGGCCAGCGTCAAGATTTTCCTCAGTTTACTATCTTTAATCCCCGTTTGGATCGGATTCTCGATCGCCTACGAAAGCATCGGTTTGGCCGGCGCTATCCTAACCGGCGGTATTTGTGGGATTTGGTTTGAATTTATTTATTTTGCCCCGAAAGCCTTCACCGAAGTTATTGCCGCTTATTCCCTGCTGGTGGGCGTTTATTTAGGATGCTACGGCAAAAATCCCCCCTCTCGTCAGCGACTGTATTGGACAGGGTTTTTCTACGGATTGACCACCTATCTTCGATTTCATTTACTGCCTGCCATCACCATCGCCCTCATTTATCAATCTAGACAAAAAAATTTTCCACACTTACTGCCCCTTGCCCTCGGTTTTATCGGTCCGGTTTTGCTGGGGGGTGCTTTAGACGCTTTCACTTTGTCCACCCCCTTCCAATCGATTTGGAAACTGATCTGGATTAATATTTTTGAAGGAAAATTTAATAGTTTTGGCGTATCCCCCTGGCAGCAATATTTTACTTGGTTAGCCCTCAATTGGTCTTGGTGGCTGTTTCCGATCCTCTTCTTCTCTGTAATCGCCGCTCGTCGTCACTGGATTCTCGCTCTTCTGTCCCTAGTTATTATCCTCTCTCACAGCTTTTTAGGTCACAAAGAATATCGCTATATGTTCCCTGCCCTACCACTAATTATTATTCTCGCCAGTGTGGGGACTGCCACTCTCGTCTCGCGTTTATCGCTAATGCGAGGTTCCCTCGCCGGCAAAACTATTGTTATTTTTAGTAGTTTACTTCTTTGGGCTTTTCTATCCTGGTTGTTGGCGGGGCGTTTTAATACCGACCAGACTTTTAATTTCGGACCGCCTTGGCAAAAACCGGGCTATACTCACTGGCAAACCCACGGCGGACAATTACAGGCCTATCAGTATTTAAGTAGCGAGAAAAAACTCTGCGGTTTAGGAGTAAAAGGATTGGCGTGGCAATATACGGGAGGATACGCCTACTTACACCAAGATGTGCCGATTTATTTCCTCAAAGATAACCAAAATTTCGAGGAACTGCAATCTTATTTTAATTATCTATTATTTAACCAAGACACTGCCGCCGTCGGAGATTATCAACGGGAGAAATGCTTTAACGGAACTTGCGTTTACAGGCGCTCGAATTCTTGTCAAGTTAACCCGAATTATCATATCAATCAGTATCTCAAAGAAGCTGGCGAGTAGGATAATATATCTTTAGGCAAACTTGCGAAATTTGTCAAAAATAAGTCTAAAAAGCCGAGAAAAAAGTTAATTATGTAAGGGGGATAACTTCGAGCATGAAAAAAGTTAAAACCTGGCCAACTTACCTAAGTTTTCTGATTTTAATCTATATAATTTCTGTCATGACGGTCAACCTCTCCTCTTTCCCTGGATTGCACGGAGATGAGGCTTGGTTTGGACTGAATGCCAGCAAAATCATCCACCACTGTTTTGATTGAATACTGTCCCAATTGTCGAGATTTTCCCAAATATTGGAAAATTATCTAAGGAAGTTACCCTGAATCTATCATTATTAAAAATAAATCATCCACAAAAACCCTCAGCTTAATATTGACAAAAGCTAATAATAAGCTGACTTTAAGCCTCAATTTTTTTGGTAAATATATTGACAAATGATCCCAATCGAGGCTATTATTAGAGTGGTTTTGGTAAAAATATCCAACAGCCAGACACCTTCTAGACTAACTTAGTAAAATTAATTCCTTCCTATTGATAGATGAAAATCAAGAAATATCTTAAGTTCTGGAAATATCCTCGCTTAGTTGATGAACGAGAGACTTTAATTGAAGAACGAGATTCCCTCAAAGATCATCTGAAGAGTTTGAATCAAGAAAAACAAGAAATGATTCGGGAAAAAAACGCTCTTTATCAAAGATTAGGTCAGTTATCCTTAACCATTCCCGAACTGCAAGAAATTAGTCCCAAACTTCTCGATATTAGCGTGATCAAAAATAAGGCCCGCCAGTTTCGAGTCCAATTAGATGCCGAAAAAGAAAAACTCGCTCCCGACAATTTTGGCTGGTATCCTTACAACACTTTAACCTGCTTCGAGATTCTCGAATTACTATTAACGGGTAAAAACCGTTTTCTACTGGAATTAATCTCGGACAAACCGATTGTTGATATTGGTTGTGCCGATGGCGATCTGGCGTTTTTTCTGGAATCTTTGGGCTGTAAAGTGCAGGTAGTGGACTACGCTCCTACTAACTTTAATCTTATGCAAGGGGTTAAACTGCTCAAAACCGCACTTTCTTCCTCTGTGGAGATTCATGATGTTAACTTAGATTCCCAGTTTCTCCTTCCCGAAAAAAGCTATAGTTTAGTCATCTTCTTAGGAATTTTATACCATCTCAAAAATCCCTACTATGCCCTCGAAACCCTAGCGAAATCTGCCAATTATTGCCTGATTAGCACCCGCGTCACTAAGTTTAATGCGGTGAGTAATGCCGCTAATCGAGTCGATCTTTCCCCGATTCCTCTAGCCTATTTACTCGATGAACTAGAAGCAAATAATGATTCTACTAACTATTGGATCTTTTCTAATGCCGGGTTACGCCGAATTTTACAGCGAACCGGCTGGGAAATTTGCGATTATATAACAGTAGGTAATACCGAAAACTCCGATCCCGCCAGTCGTGACGGCGATGAAAGAGCCTATTGTTTAGTAAAAAGTCGTTTCTATCAAGATTAGAAATGCCTAAATATCAGACCAGTCTCCTAAAAATATGAACTATCGCCCTAATCCCCTCTTAAACCGACGTAGCTTGCTGAAATTAGCAGCCCTAGCCGGAGGAAGTGCCGGACTAGCTACCCTTCTCTCCTCTCGACTCAGTTACTCTGCCGACCAAAACCAAGCTAGTGCCAAGAATATAGAGGCAATAGAGGAATTTTTGCGGCAAATTCGCCCAGTAGATTCGCAAAATCTCCAGTGGACAGAATATAGCTTTGAAACAGTCACAGTTGATCGTCAAGGGCAAATTATTGATCGCCGTCAGGGTAGCGCTCGCTCCTGGCGCGAACCCCTAGGCAACGGCAGCGAACTAGAAATGGTGGCTATTCCGGGGGGCAGTTTTCGACGAGGCTCAAAAAATCAGGAAAAAGGCGACCATACTAGCAGTGAAAAACCAGAAAATTCCGTGACGACGGCGGCCTTTTTTCTGAGCAAATACCCGATCACCCAAGCACAGTGGCGAGCGATCGCCCAACTGGACAAAATTAATCTCGAACTCAATCCGGCGCCCTCCTTTTTCCAAGGCGATAACTTACCCGTTGAGAGAGTTTCCTGGTACGAGGCGATCGAATTTTGTCAAAGACTCTCCCGCTCCACCGGCAAAGATTACCGACTAGCGAGTGAATCACGTTGGGAATACGCCTGTCGCGCCGGTACAACCACCCCCTTTTACTGCGGGGAAACCCTCACCAGCGAGCGGGCCAATTACTTTGCCGGCTACGATCCCTACGCCGAAGAACCTAACACCACCTATCTGGCCAGGACTACCCCGGTGGGCAGTTTCGCCCCCAATAATTTCGGTCTTTACGATATGCACGGCAACGTGGGCGAATGGTGCGCCGATAGCTGGCACCGGAATTACGAGGGAACTCCGCCCCTGGATGGTAGTGCTTGGTTAGACAGGGATACTCGCTTGCAGCCCCGTTATCGTTCCGCCCGTTTAGTGCGAGGGGGCAGTTGGGGCGATGAAGCCAGACACCTACGCAGTGCCAATCGCACCTTTTGCCTTCCCGATCAACACCACAGCGTCTTGGGTTTACGAGTCATGGCCGATAGTACCGGTTAATCAATGCTTGTGTCCGCCCAAGAGACGACAAAGGTATGGTTGAATAGGTTTAGGTTGCCAAAAGTATTCAGAATCTTCTGCCGTTGTCAGTGCGTCTATAGCTAAATCAACCGCGAGTGAGGTCAAATTTTTCATGAAGGTACAGCAGTCTCATCTTTTCTTAACTCCCCCCACAGGAGATCTACAGGTACCTTTATCTCCTCCCCCCCCAGACGACGGCAACCTAGAAGAAGAAAAAAATTATCCTCTCAGCCTGTCCCTAGTCATTCCCACCTACAATGAACGGCAAAATATCGTTCAATTAGTCAACATTCTCAGTCAAATACTGGACGAAGCCCTTGCCAAAGATTACGAACTGATCGTTGTCGATGATAATAGTCCCGATCGCACTTGGGAAGTCGCCGCATCTTTAATCCCTGAATATCCCCAGCTGCGAGTGCTGCGCCGGGAGGGAGAAAAAGGCCTATCCTCGGCAGTGGTGAGGGGGTGGCAAGTGGCACGGGGCGACATCCTTGGGGTCATCGATGCCGATTTACAGCACCCCCCGGAAGTGTTATTAAAATTATTCGAACAAACCAGAGCCGGAGCCGATCTCGCCGTGGCTAGTCGCCATGTGGAAGGGGGTGGAGTCAGCCAATGGAGTCTGACTCGACGCTTCCTCTCCCGGGGGGCGCAGCTGTTGGGATTAGTCATTCTGCCTAATGTGGTGGGACGGGTATCGGATCCGATGAGTGGCTATTTCATGGTTAATCGACAAGCGATCGCTGGGCCGATCTTAAACCCGATGGGCTATAAAATTCTCCTCGAAGTTATCGGCCGTGGCAATATCGACCGGATCGCCGAAGTGGGTTACGTTTTCCAAGAGCGTCAAGACGGCGAAAGCAAAGTCACCTGGCAACAATACATCGAATATATCCTGCACCTGCTGAAATTGCGTTCCCGCGGTCGTTTCGGTGGTCTGAAAAGACGTTGGCAATTCCCCCTCGCTCGCTTTCTTCGCTTTAGTTTAGTCGGGTTTAGTGGCGTATTCGTCGATATGGCTATCTTTTATCTCCTCAGCGATCCCACTACCCTCGCTTGGGGAGTAACTCGCAGTAAGATTATCGCCGCCGAGGTGGCCATTATTAATAATTTTCTCTGGAATGATCGCTGGACTTTTGGCGATTTGTCCACCGGCCAAAATCAGTGGCAGCAGCGTTGCAAACGTTTTCTTAAATTTAATCTTATTTGTTTGGCCGGTTTGATCCTCAACGTGCTGCTCTTAAACTTTTTCTTCAATGTCTTACATATTAATCGCTATCTTGCTAACTTAATAGCGATCGCTATAGTTACCGTTTGGAACTTCTGGATGAATTTAAAACTCAGTTGGCGTTCGACGGATGTTAAACCGGAAAAGTCCGGCAAGCCATAGGAAAGCCTGGGAAAACTTGCCCTTTCATCCCGCAAACCCTTTTTAACTCTCGTTCAACCTCTGGCAGCCTTAATTTTTGGGACTTAAAAGTGGCCCAGGGTCAACAGGAAACCGATTACTGGAGATTAAGTCTCAAAGAGGGGATGGAATGGCTTAATCAAAATGCCGCCGCTAATTCTACCATTGTCGTCGCTGACCCAATCTTTGCGGCGGAAATGGTACAAGACTACCAAAAAAACTTGACGATGATCGAAATGACTGCTATTCCGCCGATTTCCCTGCAAAACTACCGTATCGCTGCGATTATTCCCTGTCACAACGAAGAACTAACGATCGCTAAAGTGGTCTCCCAATTTCAAACTTTTCTGCCAGAAGCGGCAATTTATGTCTATAACAACCGCTCTAGCGATGATACCGTGACCGAGGCCCTGAAAGCGGGGGCGATCGTGCGTCAGGAAATCCAACCGGGAAAAGGCAATGTTGTCCGGCGGATGTTTGCCGATATCGAGGCCGATATCTATATTCTCATCGATGGTGATGATACCTACGAAATTGCGGCAGTACGACGCTTAATTGAACGAATGCTGCGGGAACAATTGGATATGGTGGTCGGTGCGCGTCGGGAAGCGGTAAAATCCTCCCAGGCTTATCGCCGGGGTCATCGCGCTGGTAATCTATTTTTAACAGGATTCGTTAAATTTCTGTTTGGAGCGCGTTTAATCGATATGCTCTCTGGTTATCGTGTCTTTTCCCGTCGTTTCGTCAAATCTTTTCCCGCTTTGTCCAATGGTTTCGAGATTGAAACCGAGTTAACTATCCACACTTTAGAATTAAAAATTCCCTTCGCTGAAGAACCAACCCTCTACGGGGAACGTCCCGAAGGTTCCCAAAGTAAGTTAAAAACCTTTCAAGATGGCTGGCGGGTATTGGGAACCGCTATTCTACTTTTTAAAGAAATTCGTCCTTTTCTCTTTTTTAGCCTTGTCTCGCTGATTTTGGCGGTTATTTCCCTCCTCTTAGCGATTCCCGTCCTGTTTGAATACCTCGAAACCGGCTTAGTACCACGTTTCCCCACCGCTATTTTATCGGCCTCGATCATGCTTTTAGCCTTTTTAGGTTTGACCTCTGGCATGATCCTCGATTCCGTCTCCCGGGGACGAAAAGAGATGAAACGAATGGCTTATCTAGCTAACAGTTGGCTGAAAGCTTAGGGAAAAAAGCTCCCTAAACATACAAGTTTAGGTCACATCTCCAGTTAAACCGTCTCTAACCGTTGCAGCACGGAGGAGGGTTTTTTGTCAATAACTTCCGCCGGCGGAATTTGATATTTAATCAGATTGGCTAATTCCTGTAGTTGGCTGATGGCTTCCGCACCTTCGAGTTTCATTAACTCTCGATCATCGCGCATTTCTGTCCAGGTGATGCCGTAATCGGACACGAGAAACCGAATTAGATGGGTTTCACCCAATCCCACCATAAAAGATGCGCTATTCATTTGACCGCCACAGGTGTAGCAAGATACTAGATAACCTTGATTTTCTAAGGCGATCGCTAAAGCCTGTAAATCCATGACTAAGTCTTTGACCAGTTGGCGATGCTGTTCTGCAAGTCGTTTAAACACAATTTTCCTCCTGATAACACTCCTCAAGTATAAAACCTTAACACTTTTTTAAGATTCTTTTCTGAGAAAATAGGGTATGTGAACTAAGTTTTCTTACGGATGGTAAGTAACAAAATGTAAAGAACCCTAAATCTAGGGTAGCGTAAATTTCTGAGATAGCTAAGTATATATAACTACAGAGCCACCAGTTTATCTATCTTTCCACCCCCTCGATCCCAACTATTCCCATCATGCCTATTTTTAAAGTTTATGATCCAGTTTCGACAAAAAAGTTCGTAAATCTATATTGACAATTACATAAACCTATGCTTCTATGCCGGATGCGGAGGGGTGTGGGGTGTGGGGTGTGGGGTGTGGGGTGTAGGGTGTGGGGAGAATAAATAAAAATAATCTCCTGTCTCCTGTCTCCTGTCTCCTGTCTCCTGTCTCCTGACTCCTGACTCCTGATCACTGATTACTGATCACTGATCACTGATTGCTGATAAGATTGTTACGAAAATATAAACACGAAATTCTATAGTTAGCCATGACCCAAAACGGAAGCTCGAAGTCGATCGTTGTTTCTCCCTCGATCCTATCGGCGGATTTTAGTAAATTAGGAGCCGATATCGAGGCTGTGGATAAGGCAGGAGCCGATTGGATTCACGTTGATGTGATGGATGGTCGTTTTGTCCCGAATATCACCATTGGACCCCTGATTGTCTCCGCTATTCGTCCCTATACGAAAAAACCTTTAGATGTGCATTTAATGATCGTGGAACCAGAAAAATATGTGGCTGACTTTGCGAAAGCGGGTGCTGACATTATTTCTGTTCACGCTGAACATAATGCTTCTCCCCACCTCCATCGTACTCTTTGCCAAATTCGCGAACTCGGTAAACAAGCGGGTGTGGTATTAAATCCCTCCACTCCCTTAGATTTAATCGAATATGTGCTGCATTTATGCGATTTAGTCCTAATTATGAGCGTTAACCCCGGTTTTGGTGGCCAGAGTTTTATCCCGGAAGTTGTCCCCAAAATCCGTCAATTACGTCAAATCTGCGATGAAAAAGGCTTGGATCCCTGGATTGAAGTGGATGGCGGCTTGAAACCGGCTAATACTTGGCAAGTTCTCGAAGCGGGTGCTAATGCGATCGTAGCAGGTTCGGCGGTATTTAATGCCCCCGATTACGCAGCAGCGATCGAAGGTATCCGTAACAGCAAACGTCCCCAACCTCAATTAGCCACGGTTTAATTGCCGCAGGGGTGGGTTAGCTGTTGACTAATTATCTTAGTATTGGCACTAACCCACTCTACTGATTTGTTCTAAAACCTGCCGCCATAAACTGGAATTAGAGACGGCTAAAACTTCGCTAGAATCAGCTTTTAGGGGATTACCAGACCAATCGCTAATTATTCCGCCCGCACCTTCAATAATCGGGATTAAAGCACAAAAATCGTAGTATTTCAGGTCTGATTCTAGGATTACCATCGGCATGGCAGTGCAGCCAGTGGCTAACATCATATAGTTATAACAATCACCCCCAAAAGCGGTACGTTTACAGACGTTTTGCAGCTGACGAGCGATCGCTTGTTGTCGTTCTGTGATAAACATTAAGGGAGTGGTGGAGGCTAAACAGGCATTTTTTAAGACAAGTTCTCGATCTTGACGGTAGGGATTAACAATCATCTGGTTATTATAAAGACTGGCTTTTCCCTTCACTCCTAACCAGCGATCGCCTAAAATCGGTTGATCGACAATTCCTAAAATCGGTTGATTTTCTGCCACTAGGCCGATTAAAGTCCCAAAAATCGGTAATCCTTTGACAAAAGAGGATGTGCCATCGATGGGATCCAATACCCAATAACGACCACTTTGGGAAGGAATATTGGCTCCTTCTTCCCGAATAACCCCATCTTCGGGCAGTTCTCGCTGAATAATCGCCACCATCGCTTCCTCAGCTTCTCGATCGGCGATTGTTACTATTGAGGAAACTTGATCGAGTTTGGTTTCGGTTTCTAGATGAGGCTGCCGAAAATAGCGCCGGATAATCTCTCCAGACGCGTCCGCTAATTGATGAGCTAGTTGGATAGTGCGATCGATATTCATCAATAAAAGTTATCCATACAGGAAAACAATAATGTTTATTTATGGGAAAGGGGAAGTGGGGAGAGGTGGAGGATTTAGCGGAAATTTCCCGATCACCCTAAATCCCTATTGCCTCTTGCATAGTGCGATCGATATTCATCAATAAAAGTTATCTATACAGGAAAACAATAATGTTTATTTATGGGAAAGGGGAAGTGGGGAAGTGGGGAAGTGGGGGAAATTTGCCTATCACCCTAAATCCCTATTGCCGCGTCGAAGCTAGAACTATCAGTGGGTAACAGTTTGATTTTGACTCCATAATTAAATTAGTCAACGATCGACTCAATCTCAAGACGAGAAAAAATTAATCTATTTAGGAGTTTAGCTGATGACGGCTTTTACGGAAAATGACCTAAAAAGGTTAGAAGATTTGATTATCAATGGACAAAAAGCGATCGAAACTCGTTTAACCTCTTTGGAGAGTGGACAAAAAGCGATCGAAACTCGTTTAACCTCTTTGGAGAGTGGACAAAAAGCGATCGAAACTCGTTTAACCTCTTTGGAGAATGGACAAAAAGCGATCGAGAATAGCATCGGAGAGATCAAAAGAGAAATTCAAGTCCTAGAGATAGGACAGACGGAAATTAAGGGAGAAATCAGGACTTTAGACGCAAAAATCACGGGTTTAAATGAAAGAGTGCAACTCATCGAGGCATCCGTGCGAAAAATTCCCGATTTAGCCGAAAAAATTGGAGAGGTAAAAAACTGGAAACAGATCGGTATATCGATTGTGACTGCTTTTGTGGGTGGGGTAATTGGTTGGTTAATTCGGGGAAAATAAAACTAGGCAATGTAACATAGTATTAAGCATTTGTATATTTTTATTAATTTTTATGGAACAGACAGCCTTAAATCTGATCGCGATTACCGTTTTTTCGATCACTCTTTCCGTATTTGTCACTCCTTTGCTGTCTATTTCGCCTTTTGTCCCCGCTTTGGCTACTTTTAGCCTCTTGGGATTAGTTACCGTCGATACTCTCACCTTTAATAACCGGGGCGTGACTTTACTACTGGATGCTCTTTCTCCCAGTAAACACCGTCAAAGAGTTATTTACCACGAAGCCGGACATTTTCTCACCGCTTATATTTTGGGTATTCCGATCGCCAGTTATAGTTTGACCGCTTGGGAAGCCTTTCGTCAAGGCCAGGAGGGAGTCGGCGGTGTTCAATTTGAACTAGCAGATTTAGAGCAAAAAGTCAAGAACTTTACCGATTTTCCCGCTTTTTTAGAGAGAATTTCTACGGTGTGGATGGCGGGAATTGCTGCCGAAACCTTAGTTTATGGTAAAGCGGAGGGGGGAGAAAGCGATCGATTTTATCTGCAATCGGCCTTAAAATTAGCGGGGGTTCCTGAGAATAATTATGCCCAAAAAGAGCGCTGGAGTTTATTACAGGCAAAAACTCTTTTAGAAAAACAACAGACTGCCTATCAAGCTTTAGTGATAGCTATGGAAAAAAGGACCAGTGTGGAAGAATGCTGTCGGGTGATTAGTGAAAGTTTAGTATAACGGGAAAAGTAATCAGGGATGAATTTGATGTTTTCCCCGTTAAATTATCAATCCGAGCAGCGATTAGCTTTAATTGTGCGCGGAGCAGTACAAGGAGTCGGTTTTCGTCCTTTTGTTTATCGATTAGCAACGGAATTAAACCTAACGGGTTGGGTGAATAATACAGCAGCGGGAGTTTTTATTGAAGTCGAGGGCAATCGAGACAAACTAGAAACTTTTTTGACTCGATTATCTTTAGAAAAACCCCCTCGATCCCTAATTGAAAATATTGAGACTCAATGGTTAAATCCCGTCGGTTATCAAAACTTTAGCATACGTCCTAGCAGCGGCGGTGAAAAAAATACAATTGTTCTGCCCGATTTAGCCACTTGTCCCGATTGTTTAGCCGATATTTTTGACCCGAATAATCGTCGTTATCGCTATCCTTTTACTAACTGCACTAACTGCGGTCCTCGCTACAGTATTATCGAGAGTTTGCCCTATGATCGCAGTGCCACAACTATGAGGGGTTTTAATCAGTGTCCCGAATGTCAAAGGGAATACGAAAACCCTCTAGATCGCCGTTTTCATGCCCAACCGAATGCCTGTCCTCGTTGCGGACCCCAAATTAGTCTTTTAGACAGTCAAGGAACTGTATTAGCGGAAAAAGATCAAGCTTTAATCGCCACTGCTAGAGCAATTCAACAGGGAAAAATTATAGCGATCAAAGGGTTAGGAGGATTTCACCTAGTTGTCGATGCAAGAAATACGGAAGCAGTGCAAAAATTGCGACAACGTAAACAGCGACCGGATAAACCTTTTGCCGTGATGTATCCTAATCTTGGGTTAGTGAAAAAACATAGTTATGTATCTTATTTAGAATCGCAATTATTGCAGTCTCCTGCAGCGGCAATTGTCCTGATTAAACAAAGAAAAAATTATCTTTCTCCTTCGGTTTCTCCAGATAATCCCTATCTAGGAGTTATGTTACCCTATACTCCCCTACATCATCTTTTATTAGCAGAATTAGGCTTTCCTATTGTAGCAACCAGTGGTAATCTAGCCGATGAACCTATCTGTATTGAGGAAAAAGAAGCTTTAGAAAAATTAGGAACAATCGCCGATTTATTTCTAGTTCATAATCGTCCCATAGTTCGACCGGTGGATGACTCTATTATCAGGGAAATGGCAGGAAAAGCGATGATTTTGCGGCGAGCGCGGGGATATGCTCCCTTTCCCGTTAAAGTTAATGAGGGAGATTTCCCCCCGATTCTGGCCGTGGGAAGTTATTTTAAAAATACCGTGGCTATCTACCAAAAAAATCAAGTTTTTATTAGTCAACATATCGGCGATTTAGATACAGTTAATGCCGTCAATCATTTTGAAAATATCGTCGATAGTTTAAAAAAATTATACGAGTTTGTACCGGAAATTATTGCCTGTGATGCTCATCCTGAATATCTAGCGACCAAGTACGCTTATAGTTTAAATTTACCCGTTATTCCCATTCAACACCATTACGCTCACGTTTTATCCTGCATGGCAGAACATCAGCTACAACCTCCGGTTTTAGGGGTTGCTTGGGATGGAACAGGATACGGTTTAGACGGCACAATTTGGGGGGGAGAATTTATCCATATCACTGCCGATTCTTGGCAGCGAATCGCCCATTTTAAACCCTGGCCATTACTGGGAGGAGAAAAAGCGGTTAAAGAACCCAGACGAGTAGCTTTAGGATTACTAGAAGTTATGGGAAATACTGATAGGATAAAATCAGCTTTTAGTGAACAGGAATGGTCTATTTTTAGGCAAATGTTAACCAAAAAAATTAATTGTCCTTTAACTTCTAGTGTCGGGCGTTTGTTTGATGGTGTGGCGGCGATTCTAGGTTTATGTTATCAATTAAGTTTTGAGGGACAAGCAGCAATGCAGTTAGAATTTGCCCTTGAAGGCATTAAAACCGAGGAATATTATCATTTTTCTCTGTCCGCCGACTCCCCCATAGTTATTGATTGGAATCAGATAATTTTAGGAGTTGTTGAAGATTTAGAAAAACAAGTACAAATCGGCATGATTGCCGCTAAGTTTCATAATAGTTTATGTGAGATTATTGTAGAAATTGCTCACCAAATAGGTAGAGAAAAAATTCTCTTGACGGGAGGCTGTTTTCAAAATCGTTATCTGACGGAAAGAACAATTAATCGCCTACAAGCTTCGGGATTTCAACCCTACTGGCAGCAAACCGTTCCCACTAATGATGGTGGTATTAGCCTCGGTCAAATTATCGGAGCTTTTTCTCAACTTAAACAGTTCTAGAATAGCCGACAATCTACCTTTTTATTGGGTTATGTCAGCAGCGTTAAAGATAAACCACAGAGACACAAAGAACACAGAGAGCCGATTTTTTTCTAGACTGTTAAACGATGCCACTCAACGATTTTATTGCCTACTTTCAAAATAATTGCTTGACCTAAACCCAGTTCTTGTGTCACATTAACTAGATGGGCGAAATTTTGACGGGTGATTGCTAGTCCCTGCAAACAGGCTAGAAAATCGAGACAGAGAACCGTAGAAAATTCCCAAGTTTGTCGGTAAACACGGCAATTATCCGGTAAAAAAGCCACAAGAGCGCGAAAATGACTCAAAGCGGCTTTCTCAAAATTGGCGCTAGTGCAGTCAAAAGACGAGTGCTGATAGCTCATAAAAACTTTGCCTGATAGGGAAAGAGCAGGGTTTCCCCCAGACTAGCACTTCCCTTCTGGGGATCACCTTCCCTTTAGAATTTCTCAATAGACTGGCAAATCCCCCCAGAGGAGTATTGTTACCCGCGAACAAATTGCTAGAAGCTAGGTTTCTTCCCGGAGATGGTGTACTTTAGATATTGATGTCCTTCCGGCTGGCAAGATAACCTGTAAATTTCCCCACCCGTCCCTAGCGATAAAAGGCTGTATTTAGTTAAAAATCTAGTGTTGACTTTGATGCCAAACTTGCCTAGTAAAAAATGATGACAGCCTCAAGTTGCCGCTTAACTACTTGACTAATTAACTGATAACTGGTAACTAAGATTATGAATAATGCAATTGTCAAACCGAGAGATGTACAAGTAGCACCGATCTCCGTCGATACTTTTGTCTTTCGTTCCCGCACTTGGGACCGGTTAAAATTCGAGATCGAATACGGATTACAAAAGGGAACCACCGCCAATAGTTATCTGATTAAAGGTGAAAAGGTCGCTCTTTTTGATCCACCGGGGGAATCATTCTCGACCATATTTTTAGAGGCTTTAACTAAAAGAATCGATCCGAAAACTATTGATTATATTATTCTCGGTCATGTTAACCCAAATCGTGCCGTCACCCTCAAGGCACTTTTAGAAATCGCGCCTCAAGTCACTTTTGTTTGTTCTAATCCGGGGGCAATTTCCCTGAAAAAAATTCTCGAAACCGAAGCATTAAATCTGTTGGTTGTCAAGGGGGGAGAAATATTAAATTTAGGAGCAAACCATCAATTAGAATTTATCCCCACTCCTAACCCCAGATTTCCCGATCAACTCTGTACTTACGACAGCAAAACCGATATTCTCTACACCGATAAATTATTCGGAGCGCACGTTTGTGGCGACCAAATTTTTGATGAGGGTTGGACGGTTTATAACGAAGATCGGCGTTATTATTTTGATTGTCTCATGGCTCCCTATGCCAGCCAAATTAGCAACGCTTTGGAGAAATTAGCCGCTAAATCGCCCTTATTTTATGCCGTTGGTCACGGTCCTCTGGTGCGTTACGGGATGCACGAATTGACCCTTTCCTATCAACAATGGTTAGCAGTACAAAAGTCCCAAGAGTTGACAATCGCCCTGATTTATGCTAGTGCCTACGGCAACACCGCCACCCTCGCTCAAGCGATCGCCATGGGGATCACGAAAGCGGGAGTAGCAGTGACGGCGATTAATGCCGAGTTCGCTGAACCGGACGAGATCAAAACGGCGATCGAAAAAAGTGTCGGTTTTATCTTTGGTTCCCCCACTTTGGGAGGACACGCACCGACTCCCATCCAAACCGCCTTGGGGATTACCCTGGCAAATGGCGATAAAAGCAAGCTGGTGGGGGTTTTTGGCTCCTACGGTTGGAGTGGTGAAGCGATCGATCTTTTAGAAGGTAAATTCCGGGATGGCGGTTATCGCTTCGGTTTTGAGCCAATTCGGGTTAAATTTAAGCCCACGGAGGCAATTTTAAAGACCTGTGAGGAAGCGGGAACCGATTTCGCTCAAGCAGTCAAAAAAGCTCGCAAAAGCAGACAACCGAAAACTAATGTTAACCAATCCCAAAGCGATCGGCGATCGCAGGCTCTGGGCCGTTTGGTGGGTTCTCTCTGTATCGTCACCTGCGAATTGGGAGAATTGCGCGGCGCCATGTTAGCCTCTTGGGTATCGCAAGCGACGTTCACTCCCCCCGGATTGACTATTGCCGTGGCAAAAGAACGAGCGATCGAGTCTCTGCTTTATAGCGGTACGCCTTTTGTCCTTAATATCCTCCAAGAAGGTCAACATTTAGCTTTAATGAAGCATTTTCTTAAACCTTTTACTCCAGGAGAAGATCGTTTCGCTAATATCGAAACCACTAAAGCTGAGAACGGTGGGCCGATTCTGGCCGAAGCGCTCGCTTATCTGGAATGTCGGGTAGAACAACGAATGGAGTGCGGTGATCATTGGCTGCTTTATGCGATCGCAGAAAAAGGCAGGGTTTTACACCAGGGTTTAACCGCCATCCATCATCGCAAATCTGGCAGTTATTATTAACTCATGGTGACGGGCAAGGGATCGCAAAAAACAAGGGTTTCGGCTGATCCCGAAAGTGAACAATACTCTCCCCTATCCTTCTGCTACTGTTTGTAAAACAAGATCAATAAATTTCTGGCTGTAGTATATGCCTTGTTGTTGCATCGTTTCTATGTAAGGTTTGACTGCAGCGATCTTTCCCAACTGTTTTGCTTTAATTAAAATACCGATCGAACCTGTAATTGGAATATTGAGAGATTTACACACCTGACGAGCAGCTAATTCATCGATAAGCACTAAAGAGGCTTTTTGTTCTAGTGCAAGGACGATGACTTCTGATTCTCCTCGATCTAGAGTCGGTAATAGTAAGGAAACCTGCTGTTGAGAGGCGATTTCTCGGACAGACATCCACTGTTCTCGTAATAGATCGATCGAGCCAGTTTTGTCTTGATCGTAAGTGCTGATTTCAAGAGCTACCGCCTTAGGAATAATGATGCTTTTAACTATTTCTTGTAAAAGACCGAGTTGACCAATTCGCGCAAAAGCGATGAGGGGAGTAGCGTTACTTACAATCATCAGGCTCCAGTTTTTCTATTCCCTTTAATTCAACCGCTAACGCCGATTCGTCATAATCAAACAATACAATCCCTTTTTTAGACAAAATATCCATAAATTCTAGGCGATTAATTCTCGCTAATTCCGCCGCTTTTCCTAAAGAAAGTCGCTTTTCTTGAAAATAATAAATAGCGGCCAGAAGTTTAATTTCTTGACCGAGTTCATCAATTCCTATTTTTAAAGCGGCAAGAACATCGGGAGAAAATTCTAGATTTAATATTTCATTTTTCATTCTAAGTACCTAGTTAAAAATAAAGTTAACTTTAGAGACAAGAGAACTCCGGAACAGGGAACAGAAGGGTTTCTGACTTTTTTTAAGATGCCTCTTAATTATTACAGCTTACAGCGTTTCTCATAAAGATGAAGTATAATCTGATTTGGCATCGTCTCCTGACTCCTGATTGAGGTGATTAAACCGCACAGTGCGCTATTATAGCAGCGGGCAGAAGGCAGAAGGAAAATCCTTGCCAGAACCGAATTTTAGCGATTTAGGTTGTCCTAACCAACTCGTTCTCTGCTATAAGTCTTATTAAGGGGGTGTTAGACCGATGCAGGTGAGATAGTGGCAGCAATTCTCATTTTGAAACGATTTTGCGTTGTTTGAGCGATCTAGAGATTCGTTAAGAATTATTAACCCCTCTAGGTGCAAGGGTTTTAATGTCATGAAACCTTAAAATGAGAATTGCTGGCCAATAATCTTTTGGCAGTACACGAATCATGCCACGATTACATCCAGATGTGCAAAAGTGAAAGCTAAGATTATCGGGAGCCGAGTGCGGTGAAAGTCGCACGCTCGCATCTAAGAGAGAGGTGCGGAGGATAATACCTCCCATCGACTCTACCCACTTTATATCCATTTTGTCCTTAATATCCTCCAAGAAGGACAACATATAGCTTTAATGAAGCATTTTCTCAAACCCTTTGCTCCGGGGGAAGACCGTTTTGCTAATATCGAAACCACTAAAGCTGAGAACGGTGCGCCGATTCTGGCCGAAGCGCTCGCTTATCTGGAATGTCGGGTAGAACAACGAATGGAGTGCGGTGATCATTGGCTGCTTTATGCGATCGCAGAAAAAGGCAAGGTTTTACACCAGGGTTTAACCGCTATCCATCATCGCAAATCTGGCAGTTATTATTAATTTGTCGTTATGATCATTTCAGGGGGTGTTTTCAGGCAGGATAACCCACCCTGATTTATCAGAAAAGAAATTCTTATGAAAAGCATTGTTTTAATTGTTGGCTTTGAAACCTTTAACAGAAATTTGTATCGGCAATCGGGCCTGTTGGCTAGTTCTAAATGTCCCGATTTAGAGGTAAAAGTATTTAGCGATAAATCCTTGACTAGCGAACCGGAAATAGTCGAGCAAGCTTTAGCCACTGCCGACGTTTTTTTTGCTAGTTTGATCTTCGATTACGATCAAGTTACTTGGCTGCGGCAACGAGCGGCACAGATTCCGATTCGCTTAGTTTTTGAGTCTGCTTTAGAGTTAATGAGTTTAACCCGTTTGGGAGAATTTGCCATCGGGGATAAACCAAAAGGAATGCCAAAACCAATTCAATTTATCTTGAGTAAATTTTCCAGTGGCAAGGAAGAAGATAAGTTAGCTGGTTATCTTAGTTTCCTCAAAACTGGACCGAAACTACTGAAATTTATTCCCGCTAAAAAAGTTCAAGATTTGCGTAATTGGTTAATTATTTACGGTTATTGGAATGCGGGAGGAACCGAAAATGTTGCCGCTATGTGTTGGGTAATTGCCCAAAAATATCTAGGATTAAAAGTACAGGAAATACCCGAAGTCATCGAAACTCCCAATAAGGGACTATTACACCCCGATTATCAGGGTTATTTTCTCACTCCCCAAGAATATTTGACTTGGTATCAAAAAAATAAATCCCTTGATAAACCAGTGGTGGCACTGCTGCTTTATCGGAAGCACGTTATCAGTAAACTACCCTATATTAATCAATTAATCCGTCATTTTGAAACGGCTAATTTAATTCCCCTACCCGTGTTTATTAACGGAGTGGAAGGCCATACAATTGTTCGGGATTGGTTAACCACAGACTACGAAATTCAACAAAGAAAAAAAGGAATCATTGAAACTCCTTCTTTAAGTGAAGATGCGGTGACAGTAGATGCAATTGTCTCGACGATTGGCTTTCCTTTGGTGGGGGGTCCTGCGGGTTCTATGGAAGCAGGAAGACAGGTAGAAGTGGCTAAACGAATTCTGTCCGCTAAAAATATTCCTTATCTTATCGCTGCCCCTTTATTAATTCAAGATATTTATTCTTGGACAAGACAGGGAATCGGTGGTTTACAGAGTGTGGTTCTATACGCTTTACCGGAATTAGATGGAGCAATTGATACGATTCCTCTGGGGGGATTAGTGGGGGAAACTATCTATTTAATCCCCGAAAGATTACAGCGTTTAACTGGACGTTTAAACAGTTGGATTAAGTTACATAAAACCCCTCCCCAAGAACGCAAAATAGCCATCATTCTCTATGGATTTCCGCCGGGTTATGGGGCAGTTGGTACGGCTGCTTTATTAAATGTTCCTCGGAGTTTGGTTAAGTTTTTACAAGCTTTACAAGCGCAGGGTTATAGTGTGGGAACGATTCCCGAAGACGGGGAAGAAATTATTCAAAAAGTTAAATTTGCCGATGATGAAAATCTCTCTAAACAAAATCGTTTATCGATAGAAACTTTAGAAAATTGGCTAGGTTATCTATTAACTTCTCGCATTGAAAAACACTGGAAATCTCTGAAAGATGCGGGGATAAAAACTATTGGCGATCAATATCATTTAGGGGGAATTGAGTTAGGTAATATCTGGATTGGAGTGCAACCACCTTTAGGAATTGCTGGGGATCCGATGCGGTTAATGTTTGAAAAAGATTTAACTCCTCACCCTCAGTATGCAGCCTTTTATCAGTGGTTACAAAAAGATTTTAAGACCGATGCGATCATTCATTTTGGTATGCACGGAACTGTCGAATGGCTGCCCGGTTCACCCCTAGGAAATACTGGTTACTCTTGGTCAGATATTTTATTAGGAGATTTACCGAATTTATATATTTATGCCGCTAATAATCCCTCGGAATCTATCCTAGCTAAACGTCGCGGCTATGGGGTGTTAATTTCCCATAATGTACCTCCCTACGGACGAGCGGGATTATATAAAGAATTGATGATTTTGCGAGATTTGATTGCAGAGTTTCGAGAAAATCCTGAGAAAAATTACGCTTTAAGAGATAGTATCCTGCAAAAGATTATTGATACAGGTATCTCTAAAGATTGTCCTTTTCTGGAAGCAGAAAAACAGGGAATAGAATTCACTTTAGAAAATGCCAAATTATTTAGCCGCTATGCACTAACCGATTATTTTGTCAAGGTGTATAATTACCTACAAATCGTCGAACAAAGACTATTTTCTTCGGGTTTACACACCCTAGGAACTGCTCCTAATCAGGAAGAATTAAAAGGTTATCTTGATGCTTATTTCACCGATTTATCTGAGCGAGAATTTCAGCAAATTCTCGCTGACGAAGCAACCAATGAAAAGCTTAAAGAAGGCATTGCTATTAAAAATTTATTAGGACAAAATAGCGAAGAATTAACTAATCTTTTGCGGGGATTAAATGGGGAATATGTACCACCGGCACCGGGGGGTGATTTACTCCGGGATGGTGCGGGAGTTTTGCCCACAGGACGCAATATACACGCTTTAGACCCCTACCGGATGCCTTCCCCGGCAGCCTACACCCGCGGACGGGAAATCGCCAAAAAACTCCTAGAACAAAACCTAACCGAAAAAGGAAAATATCCCGAAACTGTAGCAGTTTTACTCTGGGGATTAGATGTGATTAAAACTAAGGGTGAATCCCTGGGTATTCTCTTAGAATTAGTCGGTGCGGAACCGGTGAAAGAGGGGACAGGAAGAATTGTCAGATATGAATTAAAACCTCTAGGGGAAATTGGACACCCGCGCATCGATATTTTGGCTAATTTATCGGGAATTTTTCGAGATACTTTTATCAATATTATCGAGTTATTGGATGATTTAATGCAGCGGGCAGCCGAGATAGAAGAATCGGAAAATGATAATTATATCCGTAAGCACTATTTAGCCTTAAAAAGTCAAGGAATTGACAATGCGAGCGCTCGTTTATTTTCCAATCCTGCCGGGGATTTTGGCTCTTTAGTTAATGACCAAGTAGTGGAGGGAAATTGGGATAATGAAAACGAATTAGCGAAAACTTGGGAAAAGCGTAATGTTTTTAGTTATGGTCGTCAAGATAAGGGACAAGCGCGGCCAGAAGTGCTACAACAGTTATTAAAAACCAGTGAAAGTATTATCCAAGAAATTGACTCGGTAGAATACGGTTTAACCGATATTCAGGAATACTACGGCAACACGGGAGGATTAAAATTAGCCGCAGAAAAACAAAGCGGTAAACGGGTAATGACAAGTTTTGTCGAGAGTTTTTCCAATGATACAACTCCCCGCAAATTAGAGGAGGTTTTGCGCTTAGAATACCGCAGTAAATTACTCAATCCTAAATGGGCCAATGCCATGGTTAATCAAGGTTCCGGTGGGGCCTACGAAATCTCCCAAAGAATGACCGCTTTAATTGGTTGGGGCGGTACGGCTAATTTTAGTGACGATTGGGTGTATGATCAGGCAGCCGATACCTACGCTTTTGATGCAGAAATGGCGGAAAAATTGCGTCAAGCTAATCCCGAAGCTTTCCGTAATATTGTCGGTAGAATGTTAGAAGCACAGGGTCGCGGTTTTTGGCAAGCAGACCCCGACAAATTAGAGAAATTACAGGAATTATATCAATTGACCGATGAAAAATTAGAAGGGGTTACTTAGGGTTTTCGGGCTGCATCTCATGTTTGTAAATCTACCAAGTTGGGATTTTTAAAGGGAAACTATCTTCTAAAATTGGTGATCACTTCCGATTTTACCACTCAATCCAAGCCTTTGGGGGGTTCTACCCCCCAAACCCCCCGTTGGGGGCGTGGCGCCGCCCCCAAACCCCGGAGCGCATTAGTTTTTCGGTGGGATGCTTACACGCAGCCGCTGACCCATCTGTAATAATTTAAGAGTCACTGATAATTGCTGATTGTCGGTATTTCTGCAAATGTGAGATGCACCCGGGTTTTCATCGCAACAGGGAATCCTTGTGATAATCTGATTTTCCTCCTGTTTTACTCAGCAGACGGATATTCTCAATCAGGATTGATTTTTCTAACGCTTTAGCCATATCGTATAAAGTCAAGGCTGCCACAGATACCGCCGTTAAAGCTTCCATTTCTACCCCAGTTTCTGATTTTGTCACCACTTCTGCCCGAATTTCGTAGCCGGGTAACTCTGCTTTCGGGATAATCTGAACATTGATTTTTTGCAGGGGTAAGGGATGGCAAAGGGGAATTAAGAAGGAAGTTTGTTTGGCCGCCATAATTCCCGCTAGTCTGGCCGTCCCTAAAACGTCACCTTTAGGCGCATTTCCCTGTTCTATGGCTTCAAAAGTCGTTTTTAGCATTCTCACTTGTCCTAGGGCGGTAGCAGTGCGTTTAGTGGGCATTTTCTCCGATACATCCACCATCTGGGCCTCGCCTTGGCTGTCGAGATGAGATAATTTTTCTTTACCCTCTTGCGTCATTGAATGAACCTGTGCTATAGTAGTTTACTGTTGAGAAAAACAAGGGCTTGTAGCTTAGTGGATTAGAGCGTGTGGCTACGGACCACAAGGTCGGGAGTTCGAGTCTCTCCAAGCCCGTTAGATACAATGGCATATACTACAGGAATTAGGGACCTATGGTTCCTAATTCCTTTGCTTTTTTACCTCATCTCCCCATCTTCCCACTTTCCTATACTTTTTAAACAGGATTTAGTATCATCAGCCAGTTTTGCTGGAGTATTTTTTACCCTCAAACAGTGAAAGAAACTAAACTTTTAGGATTGTATAATATGAATTTTCCTGCACCTGTGCCGACACCCTTTCAAGTTGCTTTAGAGCGTTACCAGAATGCTCTAAATTATTTAGATACTTCTCATAATAAATCTCTGAAAAAAGCAGAGGCTTTAGAAATTATTGCCGCCAGAGATGCTCTTCAGAAACAAATGGAAGCTGAGGCGGAAATTTCGGTTGATATGTCTTCAAAATTAATCGAACAAGATAATAGATTAAAACAGAAAAGCTACAAAATTACTCAAGTTCTTGACTTAGCTGAATATCGGGAGACTTTACCTATTTCTGCTCAAGCTTGGTGGTGGCATTTAGAAAGTAGGGAATCTCTGCATCCTTGCAATCGCTTTGATTGGTTATTGAGAAGCGGTAAACTGGTTTTATTAGGGGTTAATTTTACATTAATCGGAACGATTGCTACTCGGTTTCTTAGTGGTGGTTCAGGTTTGCTAGAAATAGGGGGTGTTATTTTTTCGACTTTCATTTCTTTATTACAAACTGAAAATGCTCTCACACAGACGCGCCAGAAGGGTTTTGTTAAGTTAATGAAATTTCTTGGGATTGCTGAACATTGGTATGAAGAAATACAGTTTTCTGTAACAGTAATAGTCTTTGCTTTTCTCTTGGGAATTTATCTAAATTTCTCTTGGTTTTCTGAGTTTTATAAGCAAGAAGGCAACCGTTTACAATCTCCTCCGCCAGCAAGTCAAGAATTTCCTAATTTAGCTTCAGCCGAAGAGAAGTATTTAAAAGCGATTGAGTTAGATCCAGATAATCTAGATGCTCATTATAAGTTGGCAACACTTTATGAAGAGTTACAGGATTTGACTAATGGGAAGAAACACTATTTAATTGCGGCAAAAGGTGGTTTTATAGATGCTTATAATAATCTCGCTTATTGGTATCTGCGCGATAATAAGAATGCAGAAGCAGTAGAGTTACTGGAAAAAGCCAAGAGATTATTAGCAGAAAAAGATGAAAAACTAGACCAATTTACTGAAGAGGAGAAACGCAATTTAGCAGTACAAAAATATAGTATTTATAAAAATCTAGGCTGGGCCAGATTTAAGCAAAATCGCAGTGAAGATGCAGTTCCTAATCTTTTAGTTGCTATTGGTATCGCTGAAAATCCAGCTTATCAGAAATTTATCCGCAATCCCGGTGCTGCTTTTTGTATTTATGCTCAACTTTTGGAAAAAGAAGACAAGAAATTGTCTCAGGAAAATTGGCGTAAATGTCTTAAATTAGCCGAAGGTAGGATAATTAATACAGAGGAAGAACAATGGTTATATGAAGCGAGGAAAAAATTGAAGTGAAGTAAAGTTTAGTGACTATTCTCTGAGTAATGCGCTAAATCCTTCTTGCTGAAAATGCTTATCAAAGGTTAATATTTCAGAGATTTCCAGTTGTCTCACAATCTGCATTGAAGCACAATCAGTTAAGCTATAACCTTTATCTAATCGTCTTTGATAAAAATCAAAAGCTTGCTGAAATTGTTCACTGGTTTGGGGAATGATTATGGTTTTGCTGTCATTGCGTAATCTATGAGTTAGACGAATAGCTGATTTGCGTAAATATTCCCCTCTACTGCATAAAGCATTGAGTAATTCTGTCAGAACCATTTCACTGGTAACACCTCTAAAGTTACGGAGCCGTCCTGTCATAGCTGTAGCTAATGGATTAAGATTATCGCCAAAATCAGCAAGAGCCTGTAAATAGGATGTATCTAAGAAAATTGTTCTCATTCTTCCTCATCTTCTCTCGGTGCGCCGTACATATAGTGTTCAAAATTACGCGCAAAGTCTGTAGGTAAGTGTTTTCGCCATTCTGATTGGGGAACAACGTTACCAATTTCTATAATTTGTTGCCAGATAGGTTTTGCTAAAAATTCTGGGTCATTTTCTAGTGCATCCCATTTAGCATCGAGTTCTTCCATTGATAACTCAGGCTCTTCGGATGTGTTAGAGGTTGAATGATTGTTTAAGTTAGTCATGATTAAAGTTTCCTTTTAGATTAAAGAGAATAAGTTAATGATAACCTAAATTATCTGGTCAGGTAAATGTTTTGCGAAAATTTGTTTCATTCTTCCTCATCTTCTCTCGGTGCGCCGTACATATAGTGTTCAAAATTACGCGCAAAGTCTGTAGGTAAGTGTTTTCGCCATTCTGATTGGGGAACAACTTTACCAATCTCAACAATTCTTTGCCAAAAAGGTTTTTTGCGAAATTCTGGATCATTTTCTAGTGCATCCCATTTAGCATCGAGTTCTTCCATTGATAACTCAGGCTCTTCGGATGTGTTAGAGGTTGAATGATTGTTTAAGTTAGTCATGATTAAAGTTTCCTTAGTGATAATAGGTTACTTTTATTATAGCATTTTCGAGTTGGAGCGAGGTACGAAGATTATCGAGGGTAATTAACCACAGAGACACAGAGGACACGGAGATTATTTGCCAATGTTATAATTTGTACTCAATAATAAAGGTGTTCGCTTTTGGAACACAATATTTAAGATGGAATTAACGGGAAGACTCCATGAACGCTATAAAGCAAAAATCTTAAATTGGTAAAAGTCTAATCCGAAAAATACGATCTGTCACTGACACAATTGCTCCCGTCTTTAATGCTTTTGTACAATCTCGTAAAACTATAGTTAAACGCTGATTAATTAGATTGTAGTTTTCATTGCCTAAACGGAATAGTATGACACTTGGTAAATTATCACCACTAATAGCGAGAAGTTGAGAAAAATCTAGATCGACAGTTAAAATTATCCGCTTTTCTCTTTTTGCTTTGGCAAGAATTTCCTGATCAGATAAAGTTTGTAAGCCTTCATCTCGAAGATGAACGACATCATAACCTTGTTCTCTTAACCATGAGACTGTACGCAGAGAAATCCCCATATCGGCTAGAAACTCTATCTCCATTGCTCGATTAATTCAAAATGATGAACTTGTTCTCTGGCTAACCAAGAAGCATATAATAAACATTGGTGAATATCTTCTCTTTCTAGGTCAGGGTATTCCTCTAATATTTCCTCTATCGGCTTTTCGTTAGCAAGTAGATTAAGAATTAAAGAAACAGGAATACGCATTCCTCGAATACAGGCTTGACCTGCCATAATTTTGGAGTTAAAAGTAATTCGGTCTAATTGTTTTAAGGTCATATAGTTTCCAGAAATATGAAGATGATACCTGTGGTAATTTTATTATAGCTAATTCTATAGTTGCGAGTGGAAGTGGGAAATTACTCCTTCAGTGAGGGTGCAAAGCTTGTCTCCAACCCCATAGGGAAGATTAGGGAATGGTGAGGTTTTGGTCTGTAGTAGTATAACAAGTAGACGAGAAAACGGGTTTTTTCAAAAAACCCGTTTTCTGAAATCGCACCGGATGAGGACTAAAGTCCAACAACGAACCTAATTAAAGCCAAACCTCAAGTGATTCAACCCATGAATAAATTTCTCAAACTCTTTACCCCCATTTCCCTGATATTAATTACGGTAGGATTTCCGGCGGCGACTTTTAGCAACACTGTTGGAGTTAACACGATTTTTCAGGTAAAAGGGAAAGTTACCGTTAAAAAACCACAATGGAAAAAACCTCTTCCTGCTTCCGTCGGACTTACCCTCAGTTTTGATGATGAGTTAGAAGTAGCAGCTAATGCTTCCGTTAAGGTTTATTGTAGTAATCAACAGACTTGGACGGTTAAACCGGGAAAGTATATTGTTTCTGGTGGCTGTCATCGGGGAAATCCTGTGATTCGACTTCCCAATAGTAATAATACAACCCTCCGTCCAACAGGAAATAAAGAGAAAGTTTTAGCAAAATTACCTTACCTAATTACTCCTCGTCAAACGAATATTCTCACCAATCGTCCTCCACTGCGGTGGAATGCTGTTCCGGGTGCAACTAATTATACTATCAAAATAGATGGGGTTAATTGGGAAACGCAGACAAATAAAACTGAGATAGTCTATCCTGGTGAACCTCTTCTGGAAGCAGGAAGGCGATATCGGGTAACAATAAAAGCTGATAATGGTGCGTCTTCTAGCCCACATTCCGCACCCTAAGTGTCACAACGTCTCAAAAGAGGAAGGAGCGTGAGTCAAAATACTTATCTAGAGGAGTGAGTTGGCGGCAAGCTGCCAGCAACTAAGCCGAAAATTT
>SFCA01000028.1:0-2716 GCA_007095475.1 Microcystis aeruginosa Ma_QC_C_20070703_M131
CTTCTGAATGGGCAATGACACAAAATAATCTGGGCAATGCTTATAGTGATCGTATCAGAGGGGAAAAGGCAGAAAATTTAGAGTTAGCTATTGTTGCTTATAACCTGTCATTAGAAGTAATAACCCCGACTGCTTATCCTATAGACTGTTTACAAACAGGACGAAACTTAGGGAATGCTGCTAACCTAATCGAAGACTGGGAAACCGCTATCAAAGGCTACAATTTAGCCATCGAAGCGTCAGAAATAACCCTACTAGAAGCATTAAACCCCCAACGACAACAAGAAATCCTCTCCGATGCAATGGATGTTTATCATGGCATTGTTAAATCCTATCTCAACCTCAATCAACCAGATCGCGCCTTAGAATACGTTGAACGTAGTAAAAACCGCTATCTAGTCCAATTGCTTACCGATCGAGATATCTATCCTAAAGGTAATATCCCCCCAACTATTATCACGGAATTAGATCGCCTCCGTCGTGCCATTATTGGGGAAGAACAACGGTTAGCCATCCAAGAACAAACCCGCAATCGGGGAGGAATTTTAACCCTAGATGAACAAAAACAACCTATCTTAAATGACTATACTCACCTCAATCAGTTACAACAAGAATTAAATCAACTCATTGACCGTGAAATAACTCCCATAGACCCCACTTTTAGCTTAACTCAAAAGGTTGAAAGCATTCCTCTAAGTGAGATTCAATCCTTAATTGATCAAGATACTGCTATTTTAGAATGGTATATTGCAGGGGATAGTATTATGGCGTTTATTGTTACTTCTCAAGGATTAAACTTTTGGCAATCTTCAGCAGAAGATCGAGAAAAATTGATTAATTTTATTAAAAATTATCGTGACGCTTATGAAAATAATAAAACCGAGTGGATTAAAAATCTTAATTCTTGTTTAAATCAACTGTCAGAAATTCTCCACATTGATGAACTTTTAGAACTGATTCCTAAATCTTGCTCTCGTCTCATCCTAATTCCCCATTGGTTTTTACATATTATTCCCCTTCATTGTTTACCCCTAAAAAATGGACAATTTCTCTATCAACGCTTTTCTAATGGTGTAGGATACGTTCCCAGTTGCCAACTCTTAAAACTGGTAAAATCATTACAGCGTGAAAACTTTACTCGTCTTTTTGCCATTAAAAACCCCACCAGAAAAGACCTAAAACCTCTCTTAGGTGCAAATCTAGAAATCGAGAGAATTAGTCAAGGATTTGCTACTGAAAAAACTATTATTATTGGGGAATTAGAAGCATCAGAACAAACCCTAGAAAACCGTCGTCAAGAATTACAAGCATCCCATTGTCTTCACTTTTCCTGTCATGGTAAATTTGATAATGAATCCCCTAGAGACTCTGCTTTAATGTTAGCAGATCCAGACGGTAACTTAGGAGAATCAGCTAACCTAACCCTAGCAGAAGTATTTGAAAAATTTGACTTAAGAGAATGCCGCTTAGTTACTTTTTCTGCTTGTGAAAGTGGTATAATTGAAAGTAAAGCTGATAGTATTAGTGATGAATATGTGGGTTTACCTAGTGGTTTTCTATTTGCAGGAAGTTCTAGTGTTGTTAGTACCCTTTGGACAGTAGATCCCCTAGCAACTACGTTATTTATGACTAAATTTTATCACGATCTTAAACGAATTTCTATCCGAGATGAAGGAAGTATCGCTATTGTTTTAAATCATACTCAAACTTGGTTAAGAACATTGAACAGTAAAAAATTAGCCAGAATTAAAGATAGTCAAAAATTCCAACAATTACTCGATCGAGTCTTTGAAAGTAAACGGGATAGAAGAAAATTCCAAGACTTATTAGAAGCTGCGGTTAAACGTGAACCCTATCCCTTTGCCAATCCCTATTATTGGACGGCATTTATCGCAACAGGGGTTTAATCTATTGTTCCTTGAGAATACAATTAAGTTGAGGTATTCTCCCCCCTTTTTAAGGTGGGTTGGGGGGGATCACTTTGATTTAAGAATCGGAAGAAGTTTGACAAAATTTATCCATTCCTTCCTCTTGAATATAAATAGCAACTGGAGTTGATAAAAGTGTAGCAATTCCTGAAGGACAAAGAAAAGATGCTGCGATCATCTCTGCTAAAGTAGGGATAATTGCGGGTACTATTTTTTCTCCAACAATTCTATTCTCTGGTTGACAAATGAAATCACGACATTTATTAAGAACAATAGCAAACCAACGAAAATCAGCCTTATCTTCTACCCCTTCAATCCCGTTACGAGTGGCAATAGATTCAGCTGCATCTGCTAAATCTCCCTCCCATTCCTCAATAACATCAAGTGCAATTAAAGCGTTCTCATTGTCCGCAAATTCAATACGGTACTGAGCAATTTTTTCCGGTGTTAACTGCGTTGCGTCTGACCTGACAGGGGGACAAGCGAGCTAGAAGCTTTGCTCACACAGGCTTCGAGCTTCTCTCGCTAGAAATAGATCTAGCGATGACATCTACTTCGCAACTTTCAACTATATCAAGATAGCCTGTGGGGTCAATTTTTAACGAAAGGAAATCGGTTAATGCTTGCCCACAAAGAATTAAATTTTCTGACGTTTCTTCTAAAGAAACTTCATCGAAAATTTGGGTCTGAAACCCCGTCGTTCTACGACGGCTTTACTGTTAAATATTAGAACATTTACGAAATATATGCTAAAATGTGAGGTATGGAAAAAGCCTATTCGTTTCGAT
>SFCA01000029.1:0-99959 GCA_007095475.1 Microcystis aeruginosa Ma_QC_C_20070703_M131
TTATCCCTAACCAGTGCTAAATTTTCTGACATCCAAGCTTGATTAATAGTTTTGGTGTCTCTAGAGACATTTTTCTCCACTATTCGCCTACTTATCAACTTTATCTAACTCGAACTAAGGTTCGGGTGGATTCCCTATTGACTCTGTAATATCTTTTTCACACGAGGTATATCATGGCTATCATCTACGTTAAATCCGGTTCTACTGGTAATGGTTCCGCTTGGAATAATGCTTATGGCAGTTTAGTCAGTGCGCTAACCGCTGCACAAGCTGGTGATGAGATTTGGATGTCTGCGGGGACGTATAAACCCACTACGGGAACTGACAGAACCGCGAGTTTTACCCTAAAAAATAATGTCGGGATTTATGGGGGATTCGCAGGGACGGAAACTGCCCGTAATCAGCGTAATATTGCCACTAATGTCACGATTTTAAGTGGTGAAATTGGTGTAGCGGGGATTGCCGATAATGTGTATCATGTCGTAAGCGCAACGGGTAATATTTCTAATCCTCTGACAAACAGTGCTATCCTTGATGGGTTTACCATTACTGGGGGTAATGCTAATGGTACGACAGGAAATCAAGGTAATGGCGGTGGGGTATATGTTTCAGGGGCAAGTCCAACCCTGAGAAATATCACTTTCCGCGATAATAATGGGACGAATGGGGGTGCTTTATATAATGAGTCTGGTAGTAATCCGGTTCTGATTGATACCCTATTTGAGCATAATACGGCGACACAAGGCGCGGCGATTTACAATGATTTGAGTAGTCCCCAGATTACAGATGCGACTTTTCGCCTGAATACAGCGATTAATAACGGGGGTGCGATTTACAATACCAGTAGCAGTAATCCTACTATTGTTAACGCGGTTTTTAGTCGAAATTCTGCGAATACGGGTAGTGGTGGCGCAGTTTTTAGTAATCTGAGTAACCCCAATTTGATTAATAGTACCTTGAGTGGTAACGTGGCGGTGACAGGTGGCGCACTGCATAATGTATCGAGTAGTGTAGCGTTGCGAAATAGTATCCTCTGGGGAAATCAGGATAGTAGCAATACGGGGAATCAGGTTAATAATGGTTCTGGTGATGCTGTTACGGTTGCCAATAGTATTATCCAAGGGGGAGGGTTTACGGGTGCGACAAATGTTGACCCTCTGTTTGTTAATGCGAAAGCGGATGATTTACGCTTAAAAGCGGGTTCTCCTGCGTTAAATGCGGGGGATGTTAATTTATTGCCTCTCGATAGTCGAGATTTGGACGGGGATGGGAATACATCTGAAAAAATTCCCCTCGATTTAGCGAGTAATACCCGTGTTGTGGATGCTAATGTGGATTTAGGTGCGTATGAAGGAGCAGAACTCTCTCCAGCGCCTACTCCTGCTAATGTTCGCACGATTTTTGTGCGGGCAAATGCGGGGGGAAGTAATAATGGTACGTCTTGGGTTGATGCGTTTACGGATTTACAAGGGGCGTTAGCAGCAGCGAAAAGTGGGGATACGATTTGGGTTGCGGGGGGAACCTATAAACCGACTACGGGAACGGACAGAAATGCGACTTTTACTCTCAAGAATCATGTGGAGATTTATGGGGGTTTTGCGGGTTCGGAAACAAGTTTAAGTCAGCGAAATGTTGCCACTAATGCCACTATTTTAAGTGGGGATATTGGTACGGTTAATACTGCGGGTGATAATGTTTATCACGTTGTTACTGGTAGTAATACAAGCAATACAACGATTTTAGATGGGTTTACTATTTCGGGAGGAAATGCTAACGGAACAGGCACTAATCAGGGTATTGGTGGTGGGGTTTTTATCAGTGATGGTAGTCCTATTCTACGCAATTTAATTTTTGAAAGTAACAATGCTACGAATGGTGGGGGACTTTACAATTTAATTGGTGCTAATCCTTTACTGACTAACATCACTTTTCGTAACAATATCGCCGCCACTTCTGGTGGTGCAATTTTCAATGCTGGTAGTAATCCTGCTCTCACTGATGTTTCATTTAGCAACAATACAGCTAATTCTGGGGCTGGTGGAGCAATTTATAATACGAGTAGCAGTCCCACTCTAACGAATGCTGCATTTACTAGCAACGGTGCTGGTTCTAATGGTGGAGCAATTTTCAATGAAGGCGGTAACGTCACCATCAATAATGGTACTTTTACCAGTAATGCTGCTGGTGGCAATGGAGGTAATGGCGGTGCAATTTTTAGCACTGCTGCCAATTCCACTTTTCTCAATAATGTAACATTTACCAGCAATACAGGTATTTCCGCTGGTGGTGCTATCTATAACACTGGTAGCAATTTAACTCTGAAAGACGGGACTTTTAATAATAACACTGCCAGTAATGGTGGTGGTGCAATATTGAGCACAGGCGGTACTTTCAACCTGACTCAAGCAGATTTTGTACAAAACCGTGCGACTTCTGGTTTAGGTGGTGCTGTTTTCCTTCAAACTACTGGTGCTACAATCACTCAAGCTGATTTCTTACAAAACCGGGCTGCAAATGGTGGTGCAATTTACAATAACAGCAATAATGTTAGTGTCACCAATGCTAATTTTACGCTGAATATTGCTGATGGTGCTAATAGCGTAGGTGGAGCAATTTACAATTTAAACAGCAATAACCTACAAGTCATTAATGCTGCTTTTAGCCGTAATAATGCTGCTTCTGCTGGTGGGGCTATTTATCAAATTGATACACAAAATAATAATTCAGGCATTTTTGCTACTCCTATTACTAATAGTAGCTTCAGTGGCAATTCTGCTGCTTCAGGTAGTGCAGTTTTTAATCAAGGAATTGATGGAAATGATCTTGTTGACAGTGTTATTCGCAATAGCATCATTTGGGGTAATGGTGGAACTGCAATTGGTGGAGGTGCAACAATCACAAACAGCATAGTACAAGGCGGATTTCCAGGCACAGGCAACCTCAATGTTGACCCTCTCTTTGTCGATGCCATCAACGACGACTTACGCCTACAAAGCACCTCCCCTGCTATCAACGCCGGAAATAACGCCTCCCTCCCTGCCGATGCCCGCGACTTAGACGGCGATAGCAACATCACCGAAGCAATACCCTTTGATATTGCCCGAAATCCTCGCATTAACGGTACAAACGTCGATATAGGTGCATTTGAATTCGTCCAAAATAGCGCACCCGTCCTCAATGATACTACCCTCACCGTACCTGAAAATAGCCCCTTAAATACTCTTGTCGGCACTGTTACCGCCACCGATGCCGATAATAACCCCCTAACCTATAGCATCACTGCGGGTAATCCCAACCTCGATAACGACGGTATAGCCGCTTTTACTATCAACAATAGCGGTCAAATTCGTGTTGCTGACCCTGATGACATCAACTTTGAAGTTAACCCCAATAACCCCTTAACCGTCACCGTCAGCGATGGTAGCTTAACCGACACCGCCGTTATCACCGTTAATCTCAGTGATGTTAACGAAACCCCCAATCGTCCTCCGGTTGCTAACGATGCTACCTTTAGTCTGGTTAAAACCAGTCCGGTTAATACTACGGTGGGAACAGTAACAGCAACTGACCCGGATAATAACCCCTTAACCTACAGTATCACCGCCGGGAATTTAGACAGCGATGCCGACAATATTAAGGCATTTAGCATTAATAATAGTGGTGTCATTACGGTGGCTGACCCTGATGATATTAGCAGTCAAACCAACCCCTTTAACCTCACCGTTACCGTCAGCGATGGGAACTTAAACGATACTGCCGCTATTACTGTTAACCTAACCAATCCTGTCAACCGTCCCCCAGTGGTTAATGATGCTGTCTTTAGCATTTCTAAAACCAGTCCTAACGGTACAGTTGTCGGGACAATTAACGCCACTGACCCCGACAATAACCCCTTAACCTACAGTATCACCGCCGGAAATCCCGATACTGATGGCGACACTATCAAAGCCTTTGCTATTAGTAACACTGGCGTTATTACCGTTACCGATACTAATGATGTCAGCGCACAAACTAACCCCTTTAACCTGACAATTCAAGCTAGTGACGGCGCTTTAACCGATACGGGTATGGCTACCGTTAACCTAAATAATGTTAATCCTCTCAGCTTCCAACTGAAACTCTATGACGAGAATAACGGGACAATTGGCGGTGAAATTACAGGAAACAATCCTATTCTCGGTAATAGCTTCTTTGCGGAAATTCTCGTCGGTGATATTCGTACCAATGCAGCCGGTTTAATCACTAATTTACTTGATTTTGGCTTCGCCGCCGATGTTGCTCAAAATATCAATAACTTCGCCGATATTGGCAATGTCAACAGTCCCTTAATTACCTCAGCTTTCCCCCTATTCCGAGGCGGGACATTAGATAATACTAACGGACTCATTGATAACTTAAGTGGGGGTGCAGTCCCCGAAGCAAGTCAAGGTACAGCTATTGGGGTTAATCAATTAAATCGCTTTAGTCTGCTACGCTTTAATGTTGTAGGAACGCGGGACAACTCCAACCTAACCGTCACCTTTGATCCTTCCCAAATTGGTTTTGCTGATGGCACATTTGCTGATCCTAATGGTACTTTAAGCTTAACCCGTAATATCATCATCAATGATGCTCCCATCGTCGGTACTATTAATAACGTCAACCTCGCCGAAAGAAGCGCAGCAGGTACAGTAGTAGTAGCCGGTAACTTAGTCGAAGCAACCGATGATAATTACGGACAAACTCCCACCTTTAGCCTCAGTACCTCTCCTAAAGATGGTTCAGGAAATAACCTTTTTGCCATCAATGCAACCACCGGAGAAATTACCCTCACTCAAGCAGGCGCTAACACCATCGACTTTGAAAGTGGCATCACATCCTATCAATTAGGAGTCAAAGCAACCGACGGTTATAAACTCTCTACAGAAAAGACATTTAACGTTAATATTACTAACGTTAATGAAGGTACAATAGTAGTAGATAAAACTGCTGTTACCTTCGGGACAAAACTCTCCCAATACCGTACAGGTGCAACCGATAGCCTGTTTGTCCGTCCTAACTTTGCTGACAAAACCCAATACATTGATATTACTAATACCGCAGCGGGAACTAATGATGTACTCGCTATTGCTGGTATTACTATCAATGCACAAAATGTCACCACAGATGCCAATTTTGCCAATGGAGACATACTGCTAAACCCCGGACAAACTCGACGTATTGCTTTAACATATACACCCAAAGCAGCGCGAGAAAACTTTAATTTAGCTAACGGTTTAGTCATCAACAGTAATGCTCAAAACAATTCCGCTTTGAACATTCAACTAACAGGGAAATCAACCTTTAACAGTGATATTTCCTACGATGGACGGGTGAATTTAACCGACTTAAACACCTTACAACGTCCGGGGTTATTTGGTAGTATTAGTGGACAAACTAACTATGACCCTACTGCTGATATTACCGGAGATGGAAGAATTAATCTGGCGGAATTAGTTCCCTTCAATTCCGAATTTGGGTTAGTTATTTAGATTAACTCTGTAGGTTGGGTTGACCTAAGAAAACCCAACCATTCCGGTTAATTACAATAGGTTTTGATGGGTTAGCGCACTTCCTAACCCATCCTACAAAATAAAGGTTCAGGTAAGGGTTCATTATCTGCTTGATAAGCAATCATTAGGGATTCTATAGCTTCTTTTCCCTTAGCGACAGCTTCCTCATAAGTATCTCCATGAGTACGCCAATATTGCCCTGGAAAATCAGGCAATGCAACCAAAAAACAATTATCTTCATCAGACCATTGAATCACCATGGGATATTTAATTTGTGCCATTTTCTTGATTCCTCTTACCTTCTTTTTCTTGATACAGCTTTGCATCGGCACTGTCTTTTCCAGAAACAGTAACTTTACCAGAGTACAGATGATGTACCCAGTTAGTGTGACTTCCCTTGCCAGGTTTTTGAATAAATCCTGCTTTGCGTAGCATTTGTTTTAACTCGCTAACTTTTTTAGGCATTTTGCCATGATCTTTTAATTCATCGATCTATCATAACTCAGGAGAACTACATTATGTCTAGTCTGACTACTCAATTTAACCTCAAAACTGATAATAGTGGCCTAGCGGGAACTATTATTAATAGTCCTCTTCGTTTAGGGGATAGATTTTTTGTGGAAATTTTAATGGAAAATAGTGATATTAATCCGGTCGGTATCACTAGCAGTGCCATTAATTTATCCTTCGATCCTCGCTCAATTCAAAACATCGACAATCCTTTCAATCCCTTAGATATCAATAGTCCTCTTGTTACCTCTAGTTTCCCCTTTGGACGCACGGGAATCTTAGACAATACCAATGGTTCAATTACTAACTTAGGCGGCGGTTCTTTGCCATTTTTGGGCATTGGTTCACCTCTGGGAATTAATCAATTGGATACTTTTAGTTTATTGCACTTCCAAGTAATCGGCAATGGTAATTCTGGTCTGGTACTTAATATTGATTTATCTCAAACTGGTTTTAGCGATGGCAGTGTTGCCAGTTATTCTGGTAATCAAAGTCAGTTTATAAAAATAGTTCAAGTGGGTTCATCGACAGCTATTCCCGAACCTTCTACAATTTTGGCAATGGTAATATTAGGGTTAGGTGTATTGCTGTCTAAAAAGCGCAATCAAGACAGTAGTAATGATGGTTAATTGATGTTTTTCGGGGACGTGAGTGATGATGTTTACGTCCCTGATTGATACTCAAAAAAACTGTAAGTTAGGATAGGCTAAAATTGCATTATCTTCAGTGTACTAGGCTTTTTTCATCAATAACCAAACTGTTAATTAAATGCTGTTTTCTTTTTTTGGGAAGATATAGGTCAGGACGCTCAGGAAAATTTAATTTGCCTAACTGATACTTAATAACGCACTCCCAAACAGAGACTACACTCAAAAAAACTTCGTTATTGCTATTTTTTATCTGACGGCATATTTTTTCAGACAAGCGGGGATGATCACTAATTAACCAAAGAAAAATGTGTGTATCTAGTAACAATCTCATTGTGGATAAAACAAGTCTAAAACTTCCTCTGGTAAAGGTTCGTTGAAATCATCAGAGATGGTAAATTCTCCTCTAGCTAATCCTACCGGACGAGATCGATGAGATTGACTTAAAAATTGCCAAATTATCTTAATTTCATTTTCACTTAAAGGATTTGTATTGTCCATTTCTTGGTTATTTTTAACTAAAAATTGCCATTTTTGTAATGCTTTTTCTGTTAGGTAATTGTCGGATTTGTTTGCTGCCTCTTGATGAGTTAACTTATCAATAAATTGCCCAACTAAATTAAGATTGTCTGCGGACAAAATTGCTAACTTCTCAGTTAATAACTGGCGTAATTCTACATCGTTCATGATTTTTTAACTATTAACTAAACATCGATTGTAGTCCCCAAAAAGGATAGATACACCCAGGTTAATTCCTAGAGGAGTAATTTCGGGGCTGTCAACCAGAATAACTGACACTTGCCTAGGGGATTTTTCTGATTGGGAACCTCTAGACCAATTATTCCCGCTTTTTTGACCGATAATTTTCCTTGAAACTTGCCCCAAACTAGCATTTCCGTCCAATAGCCTAAATCCGGTTCGTGGCCTACCAGTGCGATCGCGTTTTCCTCTCGCTGATAGTCCGACTTTTGCCACCATTGCACCCAATCTTGAATATTGCCGTTGGGTGATAGGGGATTAAATTGCTCAATTTTACGGCTTAAACCCGCTTTTTGCAAAATTTCGGCGGTTTGCACGGCACGCACCAGGGGAGAAGTGAGAATTAGGTCAAATTTCACCCCCAACTGTCCTAATCTTTGGGCAATTTTAGCAGTTTTTGCCTTACCTTCCTCGGTTAAAGGACGTTCCCCATCGTTGAGATAATCCCCCGATTGTCCTGCTAATCCATGACGCACAAAATAAAGTTTCATATCAGTGTTAGGTCGGTCTTGGCAATGTTAACAGATAGCTGAGGTCTAATAGCTAGGTGCGAATTACCTTTTCATCGGGGTTAACTAGATGGGAAAGTTTCTGTTTAATTTGGGTGTCATACAGTTCCCACTTGAGTTTCGCATATTCGGCATTATTATTAAAACCACCGAGGAAACCGATAGGAATTTCAAAACCTCCGGCCATATAACGACCACCACCAAAAAAGCGACCTTGGTTATCCTGTCCGAAAGCTTCCTTGAGAAATTCATCGGGATCTAGGGTAATTTTACTGGTACGCATAGAACCAATGACTAACTCGATATCCTCATCTTCATCGTGAACGATACCATAAACTAAAGCCGTGTGAACATTTTCTTCTGTCACCAAAAAATCGGCAGCTTGGGGAATCGCATCCCGGTCATCATAACGCAAATAACCGACCCCGGCGATCGAATAATTATTTTTAATAATACGGTTTTTTAAAGCCCGTTCAATCACATCCATCACCCGTCGGGATCTGGCCGATTGCAGGACAGCGTTTAATAATTGGGCATCGTAGAAACGACTGAGATAACCAGCAGCAATAAATTCACACTCTTGCGCTTGCATTAAATTATTCGTATCCGATCGCAATCCGTGCATCAAAGCTGTGGCACACTTAACATGGACGGTATCGCTACTATTAAAATTCAGTAACCCTTTTTGGATATATTGGGTTAACATCGCCGCTGTTGCCCGGATTTGGGGACGAATATCGACAAATTCTGCGTCTAGATCCCCTTGGCGAGTATGATGATCAATCACGACAATAATGGGAATTTTTGCCTGTTTAACCAGAGTGGTTAACTGACTATTGGTTCCCTGACCATCGACAAAAACACAACCGTGATAAACGGAGAGATCTCTATCCTTGAGGGTATGGACTCCCCAACGTTTAGCCGGTAAACCCGTTAGTTTTACCAAAGCGACATTTTCCTGATGGGAGAGAGTACCCGCATAGACTATATCGCAGTGAATATCGTACTGTTCAGCGATAATTTGATAGGCCCAGGCGCTAGAAAGAGCATCGGGATCTGGGAAATCCTGCATCACCACCATTTGATTTTCGCCGCGGTGATTTTCCAAAGTACGTCGTAGGCGATCAATTAGGGAAATAAGTAGGGTATCATTACTAACCGTGACTGGAGGAAGGGGACATACTGCCGACGCTTCCCCTACCACTACATCGGTTTCGAGGGACTTGGCAGGAACTAGACTCAGTAATTCAGCCATCATTTTTAGAAAAGTTTGCTTAAGGGTAGATTCAGTCGGGATTTTTTGAGCTAATTAATTCTAGACGATATTCTGGCTCGATCGGTTCATCTCAAATATTAAGCTTTTCCAGCCCCTAGCTCCCCACTGTCGGGCTATATATAACTCTAGTCTATCGAAAGACCTCTCCCGTCGCCCCCCGAAGTCGGCTGGGTTGGGGGTGAGGGCAATTAACCATCGCTGCCCCATTACTTGTTAAAATAGATAATTTAGATAGTCAACAGCTTACCATTAATCATGGATGAACCGATAGATATTGAAGTAGTTAGAACTGAAGCACTAAGAAAGCTGGGTAGAAATATAGTTAATTTTTCAAAGATTGAAGGTATTTTAAAGTATCTACTTTCAGTGACTCAGAGCGAGGGATTATCAACATCAACCCTTAACCAGTTGGTTGACAATTATGAGAGATTTCGTAAGCACACATTAGGTCGCCTAGTTGGGAAATTACATAACACTGTGCTAGTGGATGATAGTCAGTCTGAACCTCAACTAGACTCTTCTGAGTTAGGTATGTCTTGGTCATTTAAGGCTACCTATAGTGACCCAGATTTCTTAACTGCTCAGAAACAGGCTCTCTCAGACATTGTGGCGGAACGAAACAAGTTGATTCATGAAGATTTAGCGCTACTCGATACTAGCTCTATAGAAGACTATTATAAGTTAATCAGTTTTTTAGATGAACAAAACCCTCGATTATTAGCTCATCTTGAAGAGCTTGGGTGGATGTTAACCTCATGTATAGAGGGACTAAAAGACCTTCAATCATTCATTAAATCACCAGACTTTCACCAGTTTATACACTCTAGCCAATCCGATGCCTAACAAGCGCGTGTACAGGGAACGGCGGCAGACACTATCGGTTATGATGCAGACAGTTGGTCACACCCTGTCCCCAGGAAAAACTTTTTCAGCAAACCCTAAATAGTTGCTCTGATTTGTTGATAGTAAAGTTATACTATGGCTCTTCTCGACTTTGTGTGATAATTTTTGCTTATGAAATCGTGAAATGTTTACTGGGAAAGACTTTTAGGACTATTTTGTTAAATAAACTATCAGTATAGACCTCATTTCCACACAGAAACCAGAAGAGCCATACTATTAAGGAAGCAAAGACGAAATTCTAGGGTTAAGCAATGGTTAGACAACTCGACGACAGATCGAAAACCGCAATCGTCTATCCCGATAGCGATAGTAAACCGATGGCCGATAATACAAGACAATTTCGCTGGATTACGACGATTAAATCGAATCTAGACTGGTTATTTGCCAATAATGCCGATGTTTTTGTCGCCGGTGATTTACTCTGGTATCCCGTGGAGGGAGATAATAAGACTCGGCAAGCACCCGATGTGATGGTAGCTTTTGGCAGACCGAAAGGGGAAAGGGGTTCCTATCAACAGTGGAAAGAAGAAAATATCCCCCCGCAAGTGGTTTTTGAAATTCTCTCTCCGGGCAATACCCCAACGGAAATGACCAGAAAACTGCTGTTTTATGACCGTTATGGTGTGGAAGAATACTACATTTATAATCCCGATAAAAATGATTTGGGCGGCTGTATTCGTCGGGAAAATCGGCTCGAAAGTCTAGAAAATCTCGATAATTGGGTAAGTCCTCGCTTGGGCATTCGTTTTCAATTAGCCCAACCAGAGTTACTGTTGTATTATCCCGATGGTCAACCTTTCACCAGTTACAACGAAGAACGACAACGGGCCGAAGCGGAACGACAACGGGCCGAAACGGAAAGTCAACGGGCCGAACGATTGGCGGCAAAACTGCGGGAGTTAAATATTAATCCCGAAGAAATTTAAAAAAAAATGCTCGATCGACTGAATCGATCGAGATAGTCTCGGTACAATTTACTGCCTAGCCATGATAATTTTCAGACGTTCCTCCGGGTCGATCAGGTGGTCATGATCGTCCGTACCCAGATCGAGTTGAACCCAACCGATCTTACCGGTGAAACGACTGGTTTTCGAGGTATATTCCGCCGCCACGGGGGTACCAGATTCGTAGCCGATATCCGTGGTTTCGTCGGCGGAGAAAATAAAAGCCTGAGTTCGTTCTACCCGACCCGTACCCACTGGTTGACCGTCGTAGTAGAGGGTGACATTTCCCCCCCGTCCTAAACCACCGCCATCGTAGGCAAACTCCATCCGTACCTGATGCTTACCAGCCGGGATCGTCTCCGTCGCCTCGGTGACAAAACTTTCAATCCCCAGCACGTTATAGACGAACTTGGCTTTTCCATCGTGGCTATAGACACTCCAACCACCGAAGCGGCCGCCTTGGGCGATAATCACCCCGTCCGCGCCTTCCGGGGGAATTTCCAGTTCCGCCGTTACCGAGAAGGATTTATTTTTGATGTTGATGACGCTATTTTCGGACAAACGCCCCATTCCGGCGAAAAATAATTGCGAGTTCCCCCTGGCGAGGGTGGGTCGGCCAGCGGTGGCGGGATCGATCCGTTCCACTTGGCGATCGTCTAGGGGCAGTACATTATACTTAACCGCCTCGATCAGAAATTGTCGCTGTAGTTCGTGCAGTTTCTCTGGCATTTCCCGGGAGAGATCCCGAGCTTGCGTCCAATCCGTACTGCCGTCGTATAGTTCCCAGATATCATCGTCGAAAGGAACCATCGTCTGTCCAGTCATAATCCACGGGGTGCGGTGCTTGGTAATCGCACTCCAACCCTTGTAATAGATGCCCCGATTGCCAAACATCTCGAAATACTGCACATCGTGACGTTCGGGGGCGGCCGCGTCGTTAAAGGTATAAACCATACTCGTACCCTCGTAGGGACTTTGTAGGACACCGTTAACCATAGTCGGTTCGGGAATTCCCGCTACTGCCAACACCGTCGGGGCCACATCAATGACGTGACAGAATTGGTGACGAATCCCACCTTTTTCCTGGATGAGTTTGGGGTAACGAACAATAGTACCGTTGCGGGTGCCGCCCCAGTGGGAAGCGACCTGTTTCGTCCACTTATAGGGGCTACTCATCGCCCAGGCCCAACCGACCGCGTAGTGATTATAGGAATCGGGCGCACCGAAGTCATCTAGTTTCGAGAGGAGAAATTCCGGGGTTTCCAGACCCGCTAACCCGTTAAAGTTGGCCATCTCGTTAAACGCGCCCTGAAGCGTTCCCTCGGCGGAGGCCCCGTTATCACCGACGATGACGTAAATTAGCGTATCGTCGAGGATTTCTAGCTTTTCTAAGGCTTGAATCACTCGTCCCACCTGATCATCGGTATGTTCCAGAAAGGCGGCGTACACCTCCATCTGGCGCTCTAATACCGGCTTCAGGCGCTTGTCCATGTCATCCCATGGGGGAATTTCGGCGTGACGGGGGGTGAGTTCGGCATTTTGGGGAATTACGCCCAGTTCTTTCTGTCGGGCAAAGGTGATCTCACGCTGGCGATCCCAACCGTGAGCGAATTGGCCTCGATACTTGTCGATCCACTCCTTCGGGACGTGGTGGGGGGCGTGGGTTGCGCCGGGGGCGAAGTAGGCAAAGAAAGGCTTATTGGGGGCGAGGGCTTTTTGTTGACTAATCCAAGCGATCGCTCGATCAGCCAGATCCTCGGTCAGGTGATAGCCTTCCTCCGGGGTTTTCGGCGGTTCGATCGGGGTCGTTCCCTCGTACAGTGCCGGGTCCCACTGGTTATTTTCGCCACCGATAAAGCCGTAGAAATACTCGAATCCACCCCCGCCGGAGGGCCAAGCGTCAAAGGGACCGATCGGGCTGGTTTGCCAAACCGGTACTTCGTGGCATTTACCGAATTGCGCCGTGGAATAGCCGTTCAGCTTCAGGGTCAAGGCGAGGGGGGCTTTGGTGTTAGAGCGGACGGAACTCTGTCCGGGGGAGGAGGTGGCGGTTTCGGTGATGTTGCCCATGCCGACCGAGTGGTGATTCCTTCCGGAGAGCAAAGCCGCACGACTGGGAGAACAGAGGGCAGTGGTATGAAAACGGGTGTATTTTAACCCAGCCGCCGCTAATCGCTCGAAAGTGGGGGTATTACAGGGGCCACCGAAGGCACTGGCGGCTCCAAAACCCACGTCATCGAGCAGCACGATCAGCACGTTGGGTACACCGGCCGGCGGTCGGATATCTCGAATCGGGGGATAGTGGGTGTCGGGATTCTTGGCGTCGTAGGTGGTTAGACCGAAGGGGGTCAAGTCGGGAATCGGTAGAATTTGGCGTTGGATCGGTTTGTCTTGGGTCATCTTGAGGGCTCCTTTTAACCTTTTAAATTTGCGATCGAGAGGTGAAAATCGGAAAAATCGGCTATTTCATTACCTTGATCTCCCCCGGCCGCCAAGACTGGTTAAACCAAGGCTCTAGGGGACCGTAGAGTCGGAGGATAGTATTCCAGCCCGTGCCAGGGATCGTCTGTATCCAGTTCTTTTCCTTACCCGCCGGAGCTTTCGGTCCGAAATAGACATCTACTGAACCGTCGGGGTTGCTGAGAAGTCCTTTCGTCTGACTGCTAACGCTGGGAAAGCGTTGATCGGTCTGGATCATCGATCGCGTCTGGTTGCTGTAAAGGATAACTGACCAGAAGTCTTTAACGGGAACGTTCGGGGGTAGGTGCAGGCGATAACTCTTGCCACCGTCGAGAGGGTTTCCTTGAGCATCGCGGGCCGTCCATGCGTATTGGGAACCCCGTCCCACCATTTTCTCTTCCATTGCAGGAGTAACACCCGTCGCCATGAAGTAGTAATAGATATAGGCATCGAGGTTGAGAACACCGGGCTGGGTCTGGAACTGGTAGCCACCGATAAAAGGTAATTCCCAATGGCTGTTAGCGTAGTAGTAAGCGTTTTTGTCCCGCATATGGAAGGCGATCGCCCGGGCTGTGGCATCCCCGACAGCGGCCGCTTCGGTGAGGATTTTTTTCATCCGCGCATCCGGCGCGAAGGGCTTGCCTTTTTCAATGCCGATCGCCGCATAGTATCCTAGTCGAATCTGATCGAGGGATTCGCTCGGTTCTTCCTGCACGGCTTGATTAAGGAATTCCCAAAACCGATAATCCGCCGGGGCGACTGTGTTGAAAGGTTTGCCGGACATATCGACGAAATTTAACGGTTTTGGATTGTTGGTATCCGTCAAGGGATAGATTTTCGTGAATTTTTTCACCAACTCTACCCCCGGTTTCGGATCTCCGTTGACCAGGAAACTCCGCCAAGGAACCCAGAGATTAAAAGTCGGCGATCGCACTACGGTATATCCCGATGGCACTTCTCCCGTATACCCCGGCGGTAATAACAGGTACTTGCCCCCTTCCCCCTTATCCGGCCCAGTAATCCCCACATCGATCACCCAACGGAACCAGAGATCGTTAATCGTCCCCAATACCTTCGGGGGAACTTCCAAGACGATCGGCCCGTTTTTCAGGTCGATCCACGCCCAACTGTAAACGGTATTATCGTTGGCGGTGAGAAAGATCGATCGCGAGTCTAGCAGCTCCTCGAAAATCGGCACGACGGTATTGACGGGTCCCAAGGTGCGGATTGCGTTGCGGTTAGCAACCTGATTGACCGCCGGAATGGCCAGTAGATAGGCTTGAACGGCGCGCTGGAAATCGAGGTTATCGAATAGTTTATCGGCGGTGGCTTTGTCGGGAAAACCATCGAAGAAATTTAACCGGCCGAGACGGGTTTCTACTCTAGCGGGGGAGGCGATCCCAGGTGGTAGGGGAGTGGAGAATTGGAATCGGGGATCGGCGGGAGAACCGCTCAGGGATTGTCCGATACTCGGATAGGCGGCGATGAGCGAACTGACAGTTACGAAGACGAGAACGACCGCAACTAAGGGCGCTCGTTCGGTAAGCCGGAAAAAGCGTGCCGCTATGCGGATACCTGCGGGATCGAGTAGTTTTTTGAGGTTTCTCAACATGGTTAACCGGTTACGTTAAAAATCGCTTAGATTTCGGGACAGAAATAACGGGGAAAGGAAGCGGATTTCCAGAGATTTCTGCTTCTGCGATCGCCGAAAATCACTGGACGCTGTAACCCCGTCCCTCCATACAGGCTGTCCAGGCTTGATAGTAGGTTTGTAATCGCTGGTTTTCCCCTTGGGTCGCTTCGACTTGCGCTTGCTCGGCCTGCTGTTGTTCTTCTCGTTCTCGGAACAGTCCCGCCAAAGCCCCGACTCCCGCCCCGATCGCTGCACCTTCCCCGGTATTCCCAGCGATCGCTCCTCCGACCGTTCCTAATAAAGCGCCTGTGGCACTTGCGCGAAGCAATTGTCCCTGTTGCGAGGATTGGGCGGCAGTGGCGGGGGATATCTGATCCGGCTGACTGGGATCGACTCCGGTTTGCTGTTTTGCCCAAGAATAACAAGCGTAATGGTCCTGCTGTTGTTGTTCTTGGCTTTGTCCTTGACTGGGATAGGCGAAGGGTTCGGCCACTTGAGCTAAACTGACATCGGTATGGAAAAGAATACTTCCTAATACGATCACGCTCAGGGTTTCGATCGATCTTTTCATGAGATACTCCGATCAACTGAATCGATAATTAATTGTTAAAAACGAGAGAAAAACTCGATAAATTTAGACAGATTACCGAGAGGATTAAATCGTTCCCGAAAAGTCAAGTGATCAACTGTCCCGGGCCCGCTACCAGCAAGACAATTAACTGTTCTCCCAACCTCAACACTACTCGTTCACCTCGGAAGCGGGAACCTGTACGGAGAAGTCGCCGCACTGGAGGGTCAGTTTTCCGGGGTTGTTAAACTGATTGCCGCGCACCAATTGCGGATCCGCCGGACGCGTCTGACCGGGATTGGTATTCTGACAGATAATCGTCGTGATTTTCGGGTCTTGGTTAGGAGTGATAAAAGCCGCACCCACATAAGCTTTTAGCTGATTGCTGACGGTTGAGCGAGCGGGGATAACATAGCTATAGGCGGCCTCGGAAGTGGTGCGAATGGCATAATCAAAGGTTTTCGGCAAAGTAACCCCGAAATCTTCTTGAACATTGTCAACTTGCGCTCGAAAATTCCCGTTATTCTGATAATAGGTGCGCTGTCCCTCGGTCATCTTGGCGACGGCTTGCAAAGCGGCGTTCTGATCTTGAGCGATCGAATTACCTGTTTGACTTAGAGTCAGATTCCCTGTAGCGAGGAGAGCGAGAGAACTAAAAAGGAAAGCGAGGGAAAAATGTCGGTTAGGTTTTCTCATGGGATATTCAAGGCTAATAAATCTTTAAAAAGGTGCGGTCACGACCCGATAGTAAACCCCGTTAGCACCGTAGGCGGGACTTAACCAAGCCGTACCGCAGCGGTAATAAGTGCTTGTACCAACTGGGTTATAAACGCATCCCCCTGGGAGGTTAGTATAGATCGCTCCGAGGGCGTAGGCACTGCCCGCCGCAAATCCTGCATTGTAGGATTCCGCTTGATTGGCAGTGGCAGCCGTTGCGCCGAGGGCGACTCCCGTGGTGGCCGCCGCTCCGGCCGCGGCCCAACCACCGCAGTGTAAGCCAATTTTAAAGCGGCATCGAGATTGTTAGGAGCTTTGGTGACAGCCACCAGATTTTCCGTTGGCAAATAGGCGGTAATAGTTTTGCCATCGTAGTAGAATTGGTTAGCCTGACCGTCTCCCGGACTAATCACCCTGAGCTTATTGGGCCGTTCCAGGGTGACATCGGCGATCGTTGTGTACACCAGAGGTGGGCCGATACGACTGGGACTCTCGTAGGTGATAGTGGCGGTAAAGGCCAGGGAACGAGCGGCACTTAAGCGATCGCTCATTTGCTTGAGAATTGCTAGGGCCTTGGGTTCAATTTTTGCGGGAGTTTCTGCTGAGACCGGGGAAACGATTCCCAGCCCAGAGGAGCTAATTAGACCCAGTAAAAGGATTTTTGGCAGAAAATTCATGGCAGCTCTGAAAATCTAGTTTTTGTTAATGTGCTTAGACTGCTCGCAAAAATAACCGAGGAATTATTAATTAAACTGGTGACTTGTTTTTTGATTGATTGATGGCTTTTACCGCTTCTGTTGCTGGAAAACCTCCATTTTATCTCTCAATTCTAAGATTTGGCTGTTTTCATCAGCAAAAGTTTATAAATTTGACCTGGGGGAAGTCAGGGCATTGTTCTGTCGAAAAATAGTCGCGAGTCGAGGTAATAGATGGTAGTTTCCACGATTTCGACATTCAATATAGCGTGTCATCAAAATTTTTCTTGCCATCTCACGCCAAAATTGCGATAATCTTCACAGTTTCCTGTCGCCGACTTGTTCTCTAATGAGATGAAATATATCCCCCTGCTTCGGGTTAATACTTTGTTACCCTTTGTTACGTTTCTTCATCGCATCGGTTCCCCCACGGAAAAATTATTAGAGGAGGTAAAATTACCCTTATTTGCGCTCGATCATCCCGAATCTTTAATCCCACGTCATCAGGCCTTCTCGTTGATCGAGAAAGCGGCGCACAGAGAAGGTATAGACAACTTAGGATTATTAGTAGGGAAGGCAACTTCGATCGCTGATTTAGGGACTTTCGGGCGAATTATTTGTCAGTCTTTGACTGTCTATGATGCTTTTAATACAGTCAAAAACATTATCAATGCTAACAATTCAGGGGAAATATTCTGGATTAAAGAACAGGAAAAAACCGCTTATTTTTGTCAGCGTTATCTCCACAATCACGAGGTTAATTGTCATTATGCTGCCCAATTTGCTTCAAGACTGATGATCGAATTAGTTAGTATCGCCCTAGGAAAATTATGGCAGCCACCGAAAATTTATCTTCAGGGTGAGCGGGGCTGCGACTTAAAAGATGAATCTTTAAGCAGAACTAAAATTCGTGCGGGAATGGGGTTTACTGCTATTGTTTTTCCTCGTTCTTTTCTGAGTTTACCTCTTAAATTTCCCGTAGCTTTAGATAATAAACCGAGTCAAAAAGACAGAGAAAATCTCTATTCTTCCTCCCCTGTACAGAATATAAGTGGCTCTTTAAAACAGGTGATTACTCCTCTTTTACCCAACGGTTATCCCGATATTAACTTAGCCAAAGAAATCACCGGCATGAGTGTCCGTACCCTACAAAGAAGGTTAGGAGAAGAAGGTTTAACCTATACTCAGGTAGTGGAAAAAATTCGTTTTGAGCAAGCAGTTTTGTGGCTGCAGGAACCCCAGATAAAATTAATTGATATTGCCATGGAATTAGGTTACAGTGATCCCGCCCATTTTACTCGCGCTTTTAAGCGTTGGACAGGATTATCACCGCGGGATTTTCGTCGTCAAAAATTGGCTAATTATCAATCCGACACTCCGCACTTCAAAATGTAGCATAAAGTAGCATAAACTCCTCCAAGGAAAATAAATAAAAATACTCAGAGAATTAGTCCCAAAAAAGTGAGACAATCAAAAAGCTCAAAAATCTATTAAAGGTACAAAAATTGTCTCCTATCTCAGAGGTAAAAATTAAAAACCTAGATATCTTAGGAATAGTAGCCAGGCTAATTGACGAAATAGGAATAGTTAAAATAATCAACTCTAAATTAGGAATCGACCCTCGATAAAAAATTTCAGCAGCAACAGTGGTCAAAGCTATTCTAATCGATGGATTAGGATTTGTTTCAAGACTTTTATACTTATTTAGTCAATTTTTTGAAGATATAAGGAATCGAGGACTTATAGGGAGAAGGAATAAAAAGCGATTATATCAATGATGATAAAATCGGGAAAGTTATGGATGAATTATACAAACATGGACTGAATGATATATTTATAGAAGTTGTCTTATCGGTCATCAAGAAATTTAAAATAGAGACAAAATATTCTCATCTAGATGCCAGATCATTTCATCTAGATGGAGAATATAAAAGTTAAGAAAAAAAGAGAAAGAAGAAGAAACGATTACCAAAGAAAGACCAATAATTATTACCAAAGAATCTTCTCGTGACCATCGACCAGATTTGAAACAATGTGTCTTAGACTTAATAACAACCTAGGATGGAGACAGACCATTATTTGTGAGAGTCGGAGATGGAAATAAAGAGGATTTAGATTTTTGAAAGATCCTTTATTTTTTGCGGATAGTTTCTTTGTTAAAAAAACGGAAAGAATCGAGACAATGTTATTCTTGATGTCTTTCTGCTTATTAGTCTATAACCTGGGACAAGGAGAACTAAGAGATAGCTTAAAAGAGCAAAGGCTGGAGTCAAAAATCAAGTCAGTAAATTAACGAGTCGTCCCACAATAAGATGGATATTTCAGTGTTTTTAGTACATTCATATTTTTACTTTTAATGGGGTCAAACAAATTGTCAATTTAACTAAGAAACGCCGTTTTATTTTAATTTTTCTGCCTTCATCTTGTCAAAAATATTATCTGTCATCTTAGTCTAAATAACAAAGCAACAAAGTTGATAACAATTGAGTAATATGTTTATAGGAGGGTCACTACTCCTCGAATTGTTGTGACTTAGTTTAACTGCTTGAGCCGAAAAAATATTTGGTATTTTATGATTTCTCCTCCACATCTGATTGGTTAAGTATTTTCTTTGATTATTCTGACTTTTTTTCTTTGAAAAGATCTGTAGTTTTTTATGCTTCAAAGTGAAGTGCGGAATATGGGTTTTAAGAGTTTTAACACCGGGTTCAGAAATTTTTTTGTTCCCCCAGATTACTACTTTCCTGTTTGTCTAACAATATCCAGTACACAGGTAGCGCTCTTTTTACACAAATAACAATTGTGCTTCGCACTCGATTAGCTTGTCAACAAGCCTGATAGAATGATGGTGACATTTTGGATTTTTGAGTGATTGCCATAACCACTCTATTTCTTTGAGTGCCATTTGGGTAGAGTCTTGATGCTGCCCACCTTAGAACCCCTGTGTCTCCCCTTGAGATATTTTGCCCACAAACTTGCTAACTAGGAGGGATTACCCCATGAACAAGGGACGGAAAACCTTAACCGCACTGCTGCTTTTATCTGGACTCTTCCCCGTTCAGACGGTTCTCGCTCAAACAACCCAACCGAACGAACAGAACGTCCGCAAAGAACATCTAGAGTATTGTGTTAGTCAACTCACCGTACAAGTGGCTCAGATCCAGGCGATTGAAGGCATCAAAAAACAACCAAATTTAACTGGGCTGCAGAAACTGCAACAGATCGGACAGATTCTTGCTCCCGAACAGAAACAACAACTGATGGCTTGCCTGGAACAACCGATGCCATCTCCTTCCCCCTAACTCAAAAGTCAAAAGCAGTGAAAAAATGAAAAAATTGAGCCGAACTTAGGAAGTTTTTGCCATGGAATGGTCTTTTTTGAGAAACTTTGCCATCACTTTATTCGCCCTCTTAAATCCTCTGGGGATGCTGCCGATTTTTATTAGTTACACCGCTCGCGAACGGAAAGAAGTACAACGACTCGTGGCTCTATTTGTCTCGTTAACTGTCTTGTGTTTGTTATTAATTTTTATGTTTATCGGAACGCCAATGCTAAAATTCTTTGGTGTCACCTTAGACTCTTTTCGCCTGGCTGGTGGCGTGCTTTTGTTGATTATCGGTATCAACATTGTTAACGGTTCTGGGGCAGGGACAAAAGAGCTTTTAATTAATGAGCAAGGCGGAGATTATCTCAGCGAAGCTAAGTCAGTTTATCGGCAGATTGTTATTCCTATGGCTATGCCTTTATTAGTGGGTCCTGGGGTTATTGCTAACGTTATCCTTTATGCCAGTGAAGCCGAATCAAGGCTAGGTAGTGGTACGGGTATTGAACTGATTTTGATGACAATTTTAGTCAGTTTTTTAGTCTTTCTCATCCTCGCGGCTGGCAAATGGTTACAAAGACTTTTAGGAGATATTGGCTTGAGTATTACTCAGCGAGTTATGGGGCTATTTGTAGCGGCGATCGGAGTACAATTTATGGTGACAGGTTTGGTTAATATTTTTGTCGATCAGATCGTTCCGAAACTACCATCATAGCAAATTGCTAATTAGTCTAAATATTAGCCAAGAAAATTACTGGAAATATCAAATAAGCTGTTGTATATTTACAATGGGTATTAAGGAGAGCAATCATGAGAAATTCTGAGCAATTGACCAAATCCCTGAAGCGTTTTCGTTATACACTTTTTCTGGGAATAGCGGCCATGGCAATCACTAGCTGGGGGATGCCCAATATTTCTGTAGCCCAGACTACTCCTGCTCAAGAAAAAGTGCAGTTAATGTTCGTGCAAACGGCAGAAGATCTTAAGGTAGATCCCGTCGCAAAAACAATTCGCCTGGTGAACGTCAACAAACAGACATTATACTTTTCCGATCGCCCAAACCGGATTGCTGGTAATCTGACCATGGCCGCCTACATGGATGAGTGGACAGCCAGGGCGGGAAAAGATAATTTTGCCAACGATCCCCCCAATGCTACCCTCTCGGTCTATGAACCTGGCCGTCAAGACAATACTATAATTGTCGTCGAGATTAGCAATCCCGTCATCGATGGCAAGGACTTGATTTATAGCTACAGGCTAATCGAAGGGACTCTACCTAAAGCCGGCGGGGCAACTTCCCTATTTATCGATTGGATTGGTGTTGGTGGTGGTGTCGGTCCCGGCTTTTACGGGGTGGGGGCTGGGACCCGCGGGGTCGGTTTATACGGTGGTTACGGTGGCCCCCTGCGCTATTAATACAATTGTTCTAAGCCGCCTGTAAATTTATCTACCGATGAGGAGAATTCCATGAGTTACAGATACATCAATCAATTAGCCACACCCGAAAATTTGCGTCGATTTCTGGAATTTGTCGATCTAGCGGCCGGTGCGGGCCAAGAAACGGCTAATGTCTGGGAAATCGAGCGCCGATTGGTCAATAGTCGCCCGATGGAGTTATGTGTAAAAGCAGTTCTGCAAGAACCAGCTTCCGCTCAATTAGTACAAGAAAGATACATCGGCAAACCCTACGATCTCGAAGCAATGTTAAAAATGCCGAAAGGTTCTCTCGGTTGGACTTACGGCACAATTATGCACACTTTGGGCTATGATCCGCAATTTTATCCCCAACGCGAGCAATTTGATTCTGATGCCGACTATATTGGTTTTCGCATTGATAAAACCCACGATATCCATCACATTCTCACCGGGTTTAGTTTAGATACTCTTGGAGAATTGGGAGTAATTTCTGTCACGGTCGCTCAAACTCGTTATCCTACTTTTCTCCTCATCGATATCCTCTCTTTACTGATGACTTTTTTTACCAGTGATACTCTGTTAAGTGAGGTAGAAAGTGATGCCGATTTAAATAAAACTCTCGGTTACAAATTCGAGTTAATTTCTCGGGGAATTACCATCGGTCGCCAGGCCCAACCTCTATTCCCAATCAAGTGGGAAGAAGGATTAGAAAAACCCTTAGATCAATGGCGTGAAGAACTGAATATCAAACCAGTTTTAGACAGCCCTTGGAGTTGGTACAGTTACCCGGAATTACAAGCAGCAATCGCCTAATTTACCCCGCAAATTTTTATGAGAGAATAGTTAGGGATAATTCTGCTTTGATCTATGGTCAAAAAAACCGCTAGAAAACCCAACCATACTCAAATTCGCTGGCTCTGTCAAATAATTGTCGCCCTGATTGTCTTAATGCTGCCGGTGACTATTACTCTGCGACTGGTTTTAGCTTTTCTTTTCGCTTTGATAGTGGCAATTATGTTACTAGCTTACAGAATTTCTTGCCTTGCCCCCTGGCAGCTAGAACTATTAAAACCTCCCAATCATCGGGGGGCATTTCTGGAATCCCTATTTTATACGATCGGCAGTTTCGGACTATTAATTTATCTGATCGCTTCCGAACACGCCATCGTTCATTTTGCTTGCGGTTTTCTGGGTATTATTAGTGCTTGGTTAGCCATACAATTGATCTACAGCCAAGAATATGCAGTACGCTACTATCATGATGGTAAAGGCCTAGTTTTTCCCGATTGCGATCGACCTAATTGGACGGAATTTCTCTATCAAGGTTTTTGTATGGCGGCTTGTTATCAAACCTCCGATACAAGTATTAATAGTACGGCAATGCGGCAGCTGGTAGCAACCCACGGGATGCTTTCCTATTTTTTATCCGTCTCGATTATTGCTATTATTTTGGGAATGATTGGTAATTTACTCTAAGCAAAAAAGAGCTTTTATTAAGGAAGTCATGGTTCATCAGAAAATTAATCTCGATCACCTCAGTCCGGAAGAAACCCTAATTACCCCCACCTATGCTTCCCGCGCCCTGACTTCCGCTGTACCTAAATACGAGATTCCCGAGGGGGAAATGCCGCCGGCGGCGGCGTACAATTTAATTCGCGATGAACTTGCCCTTGATGGTAATTCCCGCCTGAATCTGGCTACTTTTGTCACCACTTGGATGGAACCGGAAGCCAAACAATTAATGGCGGAAACCTTCGATAAAAACATGATCGACAAGGATGAATACCCACAAACCGCCGAAATTGAACTGCGTTGTGTGAATATGATCGCTAGACTCTGGAATGCTCCCGAAAACGAAGCGGCAACCGGTTGTTCTACCATTGGTTCCAGTGAAGCGGCGATGTTGGGAGGCATGGCTTTAAAATGGCAGTGGCGCAAACGCCGACAAAAAGAGGGTAAACCCACCGATAAACCTAATTTAGTCATGGGCATTAATGTGCAGGTTTGTTGGGAAAAGTTCTGTCGTTATTGGGAGGTAGAACCGCGTTTTGTGCCGATGGAAGGAAATCGTTTTCACCTCGATGCGACGGAAGCAATTAAACTAATTGATGAGAATACGATCGGGGTAATTGCCATTATGGGTAGTACCTTTGATGGTAGTTACGAACCCGTCCAAGAAATTAATGATGCCCTGGAAAAATTGAACAGAGAAACCGGCTGGCAAGTTCCCCTGCACGTCGATGGCGCTAGTGGCGGTTTTATCGCCCCTTTTCTCGATCCCGATTTAGTCTGGGATTTTCGCCTCAAATGGGTTAAATCGATTAATGCTTCTGGGCATAAATACGGTTTAGTCTATCCCGGTGTTGGTTGGATTATCTGGCGAGATCGGCAAGAATTGCCAGAAGAATTAATCTTTCATTGTAATTATTTAGGCGGTGATCTGCCTAATTTTGCTCTGAATTTTTCTCGTCCTGGCAATCAAGTAGTCGCTCAATATTATAATTTTTTACGCTTGGGCAAAGAGGGTTATCGACAAATTCATCAAGCCTGTCGAGATACGGCCTTGTATTTATCGGGGGAAATCGCTAAGATCGGACCGTTTGAATTAATTACCGATGGCAGCACTATTCCGGTTTTTGCTTGGAAATTAAAGGAGACAATTAGCGATCAAGCTAATTATAGTTTATTCGATTTAGCTGATAAATTGCGCAAGCGGGGTTGGTTAGTTCCTGCCTATACAATGCCCAAAAATCGCCAAGATTTAACCGTGCAACGCGTGGTGATCAAGGAGGGATTTAGTCGCGACATGGCGGCTCTGTTGTTGCGGGATATTCATTCAGCGATCGCCTTCTTTAAATCTCAGTCTAATTATCAGTCAAAATTATCTGGTTCCCATTTCCATCACTAACAGATGTTGAGGAAAAACTCGCTTAAATTTCCCAAAAATTGGCAACCCTTACAAAGTTCTGGTGTTGCCAATTTTTCCACTCCTGTCTCAACCTAGGCTCTCTGTACCTCATCGAGGACAGTAATGCCTGAAGCTTACCCGACTACACACAAAAAAATCTGACTTAATCCTATGCAATTTGTACCAGCTGTCGATATTAATCAAAGATATTTAATGCCAACTACATCATCTAGAGCTAGAAGATGGATGAAAAAAATTGGGCATACTTTGGTAATATTTATCGTAGTTTTACTACTGACTCTAAGCTCCCCTCTTTTGGGAATAGCTCAAAATCCGACACAACCGGAAAATAAAATTGACGGCTTTCCAGTTATGTTAGATGGAAAAACTCTCTTTTTTATCCGGCGTGGAGTTTCTTCATTTTCGGCGGAGGAGAGAGCTAACGCTATTACCCGGAGAATTGAAAGAATTGCTCAAAATGATTCTATTCCTGTTGAGAACCTGACAATTAAGCAGATTCCTGATGATAACTCACTTTATTTAAATGTAGATCAAGAAGTAATTCTAACGGTGACGGAGCGAGATGCAAAAGCCTATCGTTCAACGCCGGAGGTTTTAGCTCAACAAGCTTTACAAAAAATTCAGGTTGCTATCGCTCAATATCGCCAAGATCGAAAACCCGAACAACTACTTAAGAACATCATTTATACGGTTATAGCCAGCTTTGCCTTCCTGATTATTAGCTTTGCAGTTATCAAAATTTCAGGGAAGCTATTTCCCTTTATTAGACGTTTGATTGAATCCTTGACGCCAGGCATTCAAATCGGGAATGTTGAGATCATATCTTCCTCTAATATAAGCTTTTTTTGGCTGCGAGTTCTTCGGATAATTCGCTTACTTGTTCTCTTTTTACTATTATTTAATTATGCTACATTTGTACTTCGTTTATTCCCCTGGACAAGAGTTTTTGGCGAGAGTATTTTAGGTTATTTTTCTCAATCATTAGAACTGGTTTTATCCTCCATTGGCCAATATCTTCCCAATGCCTTTATTATTGCCATAATCATTTTTATAACTTACTACTTAATCGGGCTAATCAAGCCCTTTTTTACAGCAATAGAAAGAGGAAATCTGGTTATTCCTGGTTTTTATACTGATTGGGCTAAACCGACTTACAATATCCTATTAGTCATAATTATTGCCATAGCAGCAATAGTTGCTTTTCCCTATTTGCCCGGTTTTGATTCCCCTGCTTTCCGAGGTGTTTCTGTTTTTCTCGGTCTTCTTCTATCCCTTGGTTCAACTTCGGCGATCGCCAATGTTATCGGGGGAATTATTCTTATTTATACCCGGGCATTTCGCATCGGAGATCACATTCAAATAGGAGATGTAATTGGTGATCTAATTGAAAAAAACTTCCTAGTTATTCGCATTTGTACTCCTACTAATAAAATCATTACTATTCCTAACTCGTCTTTATTAAGTAGTAATGTGATTAACTTTAGTATTTCCTCGCGGGAATTAAACAGAAATCTAATTATTCAGACAACGATTACCCTAGGGTACGATCTGCCTTGGCGAAAAGCCCACAAAACCTTAATTGAAGCTGCTCTAGAGACCGAGCATATTCTCAAAGAACCCGCACCTTTTGTCCTGCAAACTAGCCTAGATAATTTTTACATCAGTTATCAATTAAACGCTTACACTAACCAACCCAATTTGATGGTAATAATTTATTCAGAACTCCATCAAAATATTCAAGACAAGTGTAATGAAGCTGGGATTGAGATTCTCTCTCCCAGTTACACCTCCCTACGAGATGGAAATACAACAACCATTCCCGAAAATTATTTACCTTCCGATTATGTTGCGCCTCCCTTTCGCGTTCAATCTTCAGACAATCAAGAAAACAACACATTATGAACGAATTGCGATCGCCTGATCGGGTAGGGAACAGGGACGTATTGCCTAAGACGGATAACAGAAGGTAGGGGTAAGTCACGACTCCCTGATCACTAATTTTTGATAAGCTAAGAGACAGTAATTATAATTTCGTCGTCAATCCTATGATTTTGCCAGGTAGTACCGTTCGAGTCACCAATCCCGATGATACCTACTATAAATTTGAAGGTTTAGCCCAGCGTTTAAGCGATGGGAAAGTGGCCGTTCTTTTTGAGGGGGGTAACTGGGATAAGTTAGTCACCTTTAATCTCTCGGAATTAGAAGAAGTAATTATTGCCCCCGCTAAAGGCAAAAAATAACCATGCGTCCACCCTTACCGCAATTGGCCACCGATAACCGCCATCCCGATCATATCGCCGAAGTTATCGAGACGACGACGACCGAGTTTTTAGCGCAATGTTTGGAACCAGAGGAGTTAAACTTTCCTTTTATGCCTGCTTTTGGTAGTTGGGTGAAAGCCTACGATGAAGAAACGGGTAATAAGATTTTTGGGATTGTCACCTTTGCCACCACTGCACCCATCGATTCGGTACATCGCGCTAGAGCTTTGGGGTTATCTTTGGCTGAATTGCGGGAACAACAGCCGCAGATTTTCGCTATGTTAAAAACGGAATTTCGGGCAACTATTGTCGGTTTTGAAACCCTGCCTGGACAATTTAATGGCAATGGTGCCGGGCGAGGTTATATCTATCAATATATTCCTCCCCGGCCTCCACAAATTCATCAGGCAGTTTATCAATGTGAGTCGTTAGAAGTGGTTTATTTTAGTGAACAATTAGACTTTTTACGAATTTTATTACAGGTCAAGAATACTCCCGTGGAAGCTTTGGCAGCTGCTTCTATCCGTCAGATGTATCAATTGCGTCAAGCCGATCAACAATGGTTAGTGAATGTAGGCAGACAGTTAAGTGTTTTACTTAAAGATGATTATGATCGCTTGCGTTATATTCTCAGTCAAATTCATATTAGTCCTTAGATGATTCGGCTCTCTTGGCGCTCTTAGAGTGGTGGAAATCCCTGACTCCCTCTCTTTGTGTCCTTTGTCTCTTTGTGGTTAAGAAAAAAATCAGCAACCCTTGGCCATTCTCGGAAATGTCGGGAATGTTTCTAGATAAAATTCTCTACCCAGTGAATATAGGTCAAGTTTCTGTTTTTTTTGTTCTCTGGGTTGACTAGACAAAAAATGTCGATATAATAAATGGTTATGCGGTAACTCTCGCTGAATAAGGATAATGAGTATCAAGTTAAATATCGGGATATTATTTTTTGGGGTTTTCTTGTGGGGAGAGGCGGTTAAGGCACAGCTAGTTCCCACTAAGGGTTTATCTCCCTATGGTGAATATCGTCAAGAAATCCTCAATTTAGGTTGGAAGCCAAAACCAAGTGTTGTTCCAGATTATGTACCAGGTTGGCCAGAAATTATTTGTGGAAACAGATTATGTAGTGCTACCTTTATTTCTCCCAATGGGAAACAAATTTTAACTTTATCTGTTTGGTTTGATGTTAAGCCTGGATACATAAATTATTATGTGGCTCCAGATTTTGATATTGTTGAAGTTGAGCAATCAATCCAATAGACCTCGACCTAATTTAACTTAGTGCGATCACCAATCTCTTAGGTGGGGTACTCGGAACGAAACCCAACATCATTTTTAGCCTTGATTGTAAATTCTAGATAGTTTAAGCGATCGCCCCTTAAGAAAATGGCAATACAAACAACCTTTGCAGAGATTTTAGAAGCAGCCGAGCAACTTCCCCTTGAAGATCAAGAAAATCTCATTCATATCTTACAGAATCGTCTTCGAGATCAAAAAAGAACAGAGTTGGTTAGAGATGTTCAAGAAGCTCAACAAGAATTTGCACAAGGTCAATGTCAACCCATGACACCTGAACAAATCATGGAGGAAATCCTTTCGTGAATTTTGTTTTATTACGCTCGAATATATTTATTAGAAATGCTTGAAAAGTTGTGAAAAAACAGGCTTTTTTAGTTCAAAATATCTAAGAAACTTTAGCTTTATTATCCGTAGATCCATTTCAACCTCGATTGAGAACCCACAAATTAAAAGGGGAGCTTAAAGACTCTTATGCTTGTAGTGTGGGCTATGATTTAAGAATTGTCTTTAAATTCGTTGAATATGAGCAGAAACAGGCAATTCTTTTAGAGTCAATTGGGACTCACGATGAAGTTTATTAGTGCGGATGATTATTGCGCTCAGTTTGCAGAAACCGAACCAGAATCAAGATAAAAACCTAAGATGCCTCATTAACAGATATTTCGGCTTTTTTGAGGGCAATTTGCCATTCTAAGTCGGCTATTTCTCGATCGAGTTCGGCAATTTCACTATTAACTTGCTTTAAATCGGCGATAATTTCTTGTTTACTGCGTTTTCTACCGTAGATAGCCAGTTCATCCTCTTGTAATTTCTCAAGGATAGAGTCTAGGGAAGCGGTTAAATCGGCCGAGGGACTATCCATAATACCTAAACGCATTAAGACCTGTACCGCTTTGAGAACGTCTTGCTGATAAGCTTCTCTAGAGGGGTAATCTTGGGGTTTTTTGAGATTTAAAGCGTCAATGATATTCATATTCCATCTTATGAAGGTTAAATGCGAAACTGTGATTAGGTCACACTTAATATACCTCAAGTTTCTGAGAAATTCCCTAACAGGGATTGCAATATCTTTTATTCTAGAGTAGAAATGCTCGACCGAGAAAATATTGATAAAGTATTGATAGGAGACTAGGAAAAATTCAACTATAAGAGGATTGTCAGTGATGACAGCAGTTACCGAGAATGATCTGAAAAGGTTAGAAGATTTAATCGTTGGTGGACAGAAAGCGATCGAGTCCCGACTGACAGCGATCGAGTCCCGACTGACAAACCTAGAAAATGGACAGAAGGCGATCGAGAACAGTTTAGGAGAAATTAAAGGGGATATTAAGGCCTTAGATGCCAAAGTTACGGGACTAGAAAAGCGGGTTGACGATCTCAACGCACGAGTCAACATTACCACCATTGGATTCCTTAGCATTGTCGGCATTTTGGTGACAGGAATGCTGACTATTGCCAGCAAAACAGTCTTTTTCCCCTAGTCCCTAGAATAACTTATTCGATCTGCGCCACCCTGTCTAAGGGAGCATCGAGACTGGTAAGACGGCCTAAATAAGTCGATATATGCTTCTGCTCGCTGTCTATCCTGGGGAGAAATCCCTCTGGCATTTCTCCAGTGCGGAATCTGGGCTAAAAATTGGCCCGGTCAGGAAATCTTGATTTTAAATTGCCCAAAAATTGCGCTAGGATCGGCTTCATAGCACAGGAAAGGCGATCGAGTGGGATAACCGATCCTGTGGCTTGAGAAGGTGACTGTATAATTGTTAGAGTGTCAATAGATCAATTCCAGAGGAATCATGAGCAATATCCAAGATAAAATTCAAGAAGAGCTAGAAAACGCCAGAACCGTCTGTAGTACGGAAGGTGCCACCTCTGGCGAATGCGCCGCCGCTTGGGATGCGGTGGAAGAATTACAAGCAGAAGCCGCTCACCAACGTCAGGACCACCCCCAAAAAACCTACTTCGAAAATTATTGTGATGATAATCCCGATGCCGCCGAGTGTCGCATTTATGAAGATTAATGGAGTCGGGCAGCGGTTTTTTCTCTCCTCACAGTAGAATCCTAGCTTTAGGGCGATCTCTTTATAGCTGAGATCGCCCCTCGTTTTTTTGTTTGTTGGTCAAGCTGTGGCCGATTTTGGCTCCTGCGTCCGAAGACAGTAAAATGGTGACAGTGTAATTATGTCTAAATAGTTTATGAATCAACTTTGGTTTCGTCCTCTCGTTTGGATAGATTATCGTTTAGCCGTCCTATTTACGGTGATTATTCCGGCAATTTTATTGATTTGGTCTTTATTTGCAAAAATCGAATCATTACAAAAATTGTTGATTATCTATTGGCGAGTGGCTAGTCTTTTGTTAATTACCGTATATTTAATGATCGCTTCCTGGCCGATTGGTTTTGTCACCAGTTTTTTAGCTAAGATTTTAATCCCGATTTCCCTCTGGTTTTGGGTAGATATTAACGATGAAATTAAAGATTTACCCGCCAGTCCAATTAAATTTGTCACCACTGCTTGGCGTTGGGCAGTAACGATTTATTGTCCTTTGGGCGCAATTTCTACCTTACCTTTTCTCTCCTGTGCTATGTCAGGGGAATTGCTAAATTCTCCCTATTGTCAGGTTTGGCAGGAAGCACCCTGGCAGTTTCGCGAGATTTTTCATTCAGAAGCTACCGCTAATGTTTTGGGCTTTTTTGGTTTAGTTGGTCTCTCTTTTTATACTCTCTATTTTGCCCATTTTCTTCTTATTCGCCTTGGCAAACAGGGACGTTCAGCTTTACAACAGTAGGTCTTTAGCTATCGATGATTAGCCATTTTTCTATGAATATTGGTCAACAACTCGAACAATACACCCTTAAAAATCCCCAAGAGGTTTTATTAGTGACTATTGCTGTGGATGGGGAGGAGGAAGAAATCTCTATTTTTAAAGGTTTTTCTAGTTCCCTTACCCGCAGCACTCCCTACGATCCCGATATTCCGATCATTCCTGAAACGGCGATAATTATTAGGATAGATCGTCTTGCTAGTCCCTATCATCCCCTTAATCCTCGCTATATCCAAGAAAATCTTAGCTTAGAGGAAATGCAGTCTTTACTGATTAATTAAACCAGTAATTTTACTTGAATAGCATCAGCTTACTGGCGATCAATTTAACAGCTTTTATTGAGTATCCAGAAACTTTGTCTATCTAGACAAGAGGTAAATTTTGCGGCATTTTAGTGGTAAGATTACCAGGGAATGATAATCTCTGCCAGCATTCAAGCTGTCCAAGTGGATTTCATCCTCGGTATCGATCGAGAACAATCAAAAAACTGGAGAATAATCGGAGAATCTATGCAACTTAAACAATCTAACCAAGAACTGTTACAAATTGAGTATTTAGCCACCGCTGCTACGGGACAAAATATAGTTAAAGATCAGGGAAAAGATGTGATTGAAGGATTAACTCAAACTCCCAAAAGTTTACCATCTAAATATTTTTATGATCAGCAAGGTTCCCAACTTTTTGAAGAAATCTGTCAATTGCCAGAATACTATCCCACTAGGACAGAAGCGGCTATTCTTCAAGAATATGCCCCAGAAATTGTCGCCTATACAGGAGCCTGCGAATTGATCGAATTGGGTAGTGGTAGTTCCACTAAAACTCGTCTGTTATTGGACGCTTATTATCAACAGCAAAAATCCTCTAAATATGTACCTATCGATGTTAGTGAAACTATTCTCCAAGCTAGTGCCATAGAATTACAAAAAGAATATCCTAATTTACCCATTAAGGGGTTAATTGGAACCTATGAACAGGCCTTAGCCTATTGTCAAAATCCTTCCTATAATACCAGAATGATTTTTTTCTTGGGAAGTTCGATCGGTAATTTTTCTGCGACTGAATGTGATAAATTTTTAGAAAAAATTGCTACTGTCCTAAAAGCTGGAGATTATTTTTTATTAGGGATTGATCTCCAAAAACCAGCGGCAATATTAGAAGCTGCTTATAATGATGCTCAAGGGGTAACAGCCGCTTTTAATTTAAATATGCTTTCCCATTTAAATTGGCGTTTTCAAGCTGATTTTAACCTTGATTTATTTAGTCATCAAGCTATCTATAATCAAGATCAATCTCAAATTGAAATGTATTTAATTTGTCAAAAAACTCACCCTGTTCACCTTAAAAAACTCGATTTAACAGTTAATTTTGAAGCGTCGGAAAGTATTTTAACAGAAATCTCGCGTAAATTCAACCTAGAAACTATGCAAAAAGACCTAGAATCAAAGGGATTAAAACCGCTTAGGGTTTTCACCGATCCTGAAAATTTATTTGGGTTAATTCTCTGTCAGTTATCCCTGTAAATAACGAAAACATTATCATCAGTAATAGAGGCATAAAAACATGGAAAAGATTCAAGCACAGGCTCCTATCTCTCTAAAAAACTGTAGTCGAGAAAATATACTGGACTATTTTGAAAATGCTTGGCAATTAGAAGATATACTGTTAAAAAGCATCATCAAAGAAGAAGCTTTTTATTGTAACCCTGATGATTTAAGAAATCCCCTAATTTTTTATTTAGGTCATGCTGCCGCTTTTTATCTAAATAAATTGCAGATGGTTAACCTATTAAAAAAAAGCCCTAATCCTGACTACGAATTATTGTTTGGAGTGGGAGTAGATCCAGGAACTCCCGAAGAATTAAACTCTGCTATCGCCCATATTCAGTGGTCTGAGGTGGCTAAAGTGTGGGAATATCGGCAACAAGTCTCTGAAATTGTGGTCGAAATAATTAAAAATATCCCCCTTAATCTTCCTATTCATCCTCGGCATTCTCTCTGGGCATTAATGATGGGAATTGAGCATCAGCGTATTCACTTTGAAACATCTTCAATGTTACTCAGACAACTGCCTCTAGATTGTCTGCAACGTCCTCAAGGTTGGCATTATGCCCCTGCTTTTGGTCAAGCTTATCCTAATCAAATGGTGGAGGTTTCTGGGGGAATAGTAGAAATTGGTAAACCCCAGGATTCTCCTGTTTATGGTTGGGATAACGAGTATGGTTATCGTCAAGTTCAAGTTAACAATTTTCTGGTGAGTAAATATATGATTACTAACGGAGAATTTAAAGAATTTGTTGATAATGGTGGTTACGAAAATCCCAGCTATTGGGATGAAGAAGCTTGGCAATGGAAAAATCATTATCGAGTCAAATATCCTAAATTTTGGCTGGTAGATGAGGGGGGAAATTATCAATATCGAGCCATGTTTGATGTTTTCGATTTACCTCTGGATTGGCCAGTAGAAGTGAACTATTATGAAGCAATCGCTTACTGTCGTTTTCAAGGTCAAGGAATACGTTTAATGACGGAAGCTGAGTGGAACTTAGTCACCTATGGCAGTCAAAAAAATCGATGTTATACCCTAGAAAACGATAAATTTGATGACTATAACCTCAATTTAAAATTCTGTTCTCCCACTCCCGTGGGAATGTTAAAAAATGCTGGCAATAACTCAGAAATTTATGACTTACGCGGTAACGTCTGGGAATGGCTAGAAGATGATTTTAATCCCTTAACTGACTTTCAACCCCATTACCTCTATGCTGACAATTCCACTCCTTTCTTTAATAGTCAACATAAAATGATGTTAGGAGGAGCTTGGGTGACTAACGGCACAGAAATCCTACCCTACTATCGCAATTGGTTTCGCCGGAATTTTTATCAACACGCTGGTTTTAGAATCGCGCAAAGTCTTTAGGTAGGGTGTGGGGTGTGGGGTGTAGGGTGTGGGGTTTTATCGATTTTCAGGGAAAAAGTGCCTAAAATTTCCCTGCGATTACTCTAAGAGTCGGCACTTTTTGATGTCAAAAAAGCCTAAAGATATTATTCAACAAGGTTTTTAGATTTATTCGGCCAACCCTAGCTAATTGCCAATTTCAAGAAAAAATTTTCGGAAAAGTCGCCCCTCGATCGCTACAATAGAACCTAGTAGAATGCGGATAAACTCGATCGCCATGAATCAACCTGCAATTTTTCATCTCGCTATTCCGATTACCGATGTGTCCACAGCTAAAAGCTTTTACTGTGATGGTTTAGGTTGTTTAGCGGGAAGGGAAACCGAGAAAGCGATAATCTTAAATTTCTCCGGTCATCAGGTAGTCGCTCACGTCACTGAAATGCCTCTTGCTCCCCAAAATAGCATTTATCCTCGCCATTTTGGTCTAATTCTGCCGGATGCCAGCGATTGGGACAATCTTCTCGAACAAGCACGAGTCAATCAACTAAAATTTTATCTAGAGCCAAAAACTCGCTTTGCTGGGGAGATAACCGAACATAAAACCTTTTTCCTAGAGGATCCTTTCTATAATCTCCTCGAATTTAAACATTATCGCCACTACGAAGCTATTTTTGCCAGTCGGCAATTAACAGCGATCGGCGATCGAGCTTAAAATAAACAACAGGTGACTTTTTTGTAACTGGTTAGTTCTATCTTCAACTGCGACAAAAATAGGGGAACTTCCCTCAGATTTTCTCATCGAAACTAAAAAAACCTTGGCTGGCAATGATCAATTCTTAGGAAATCTATGAAAAAACTCTTATTGTTAACCCTATTTATTATCGGTCTAGGATTTGCGCTCTTTCACTTTACTGGATTAGCAAATCGGGGCGAATATCAATCAATTTTAATCGACTTTAAGGACGATATACCCGTCAGCGTCCTCGATGAGCAGTTAAATACTGTCAACAAAAAAGCGGGAAAAACCACCAGTTTAAATAGTATTTTTTCCATCGATGAACATCTTTACACCGTGGAAGGAGATAGCAAACTCCTGAAAACTCTCCGCAATTCCGACCTAAAAAAATACACCGAATCGATCGAACCCGATTATATTTATCATGCTTTTATCGCCCCTAACGACCCCGACTATAGCAAACAGTGGAACCTGCGGGGAATTAACATCGAACGCGCTTGGGAAGAAAATCACGGTGAAGGGATCACCGTCGCCGTGATTGATACAGGCGTATCAATAGTTCCTGATCTGCAAGAAACCGAGTTTGTCGAAGGCTACGACTTCGTCAATGATCGCAGCAATGCCGAGGACGATAACGGTCACGGAACCCATGTAGCGGGAACAATTGCCCAATCGACCAACAATAACTACGGGGTAGCCGGCATCGCCTACAAAGCCAAAATTATGCCCCTCAAGGTACTTTCCGGGACGGGTGGGGGAACCGTGGCAGATATTGCCGAAGCGATTCGTTTTGCCGTCGATAATAAAGCCGATGTCATCAATATGAGTTTAGGGGGTGGAGGCGAAACCCAAGTAATGAAAGAGGCGATCGAATATGCCTATAGTAAAGGTGTGGTAATCGTCGCCGCCGCCGGTAATGCCGATGATAATTCCGCCGCCTATCCTGCCCGTTTTCCCCACGTTATCGGCGTTTCTGCGGTAGATGCCTCCGGAAATAAAGCCCCCTATTCCAATTTCGGGGCTGGAATCGATATTGCTGCCCCCGGCGGCTCCGATACGGGTAAAATTGTCCAAGAAACCATCGATCCCGCTCAGGGGGGTGAACCGGCGTTCCTCGGTTTTCAGGGAACCAGCATGGCGGCCCCTCACGTTGCTGGGGTGGTAGCTTTAATCAAGGCTGCGGGAATTAAAGAACCCAATGCAGTTTTAGAGGTTTTGCAACAGTCGGCCCGTAAGATCAATGATGATCCCTTTAATCATTTTGGCGCCGGACAATTAGATGCGGGCAATGCCCTACAATTGGCCCTAAAAGGACAGATTACTTTCCGGGATTTTTGGCGTTGGTTGCGCGATAACGGTTATCTCAATCCTCGTTTCTGGATTGATGGCGGTGCGGTGGCGGTTTTACCCAAAATGGCTATGGTTTTGGGTTCTTATCTCCTCGCTTGGTGGCTGAGAAATTATTTTCCCTTCTCCTGGAACGGATTTTTGAATGCTGGTCTAATTTTTGGCAGTTCTGGCTTATTTTTCCTCAGAGGTCTTTATATCTTCGATTTACCCCAATGGCCTTTCCGAGTGATGGGGAGTTCTCTTTCCGACCTAGGAGGCGTTATTCAGGGAAGTTCTGCCCTTAATCCGCTTTTTGCCAGTGTTATCCTGCCCTTTGTCCTGATTGCCCTGCTTTTGGGTCATCCCCAAGCAAAATGGTTAGCGGTGGGGGTCAGTTTAGCCATGGCGGTGACTTTAGCTATCAGTGCTGTTATCCATCCTACTCTGATCTGGTTAGGTTCTGGTACGATCGCTCAGGCATTTTTGGGCGTAAATGCGCTTTTATGTCTCGGTTTAGGTTATTTAGCCCTAAAAAGTGCTACTTCCTCCCGATACGCTTAAACAGGGGTTACAATGGGACCACAAAGGTGATTTACCGATGAAAACCTCTTTGGTTTTGGTATCTTCCTTTGATTTGGCATTGAGTTCTCCTACAACAGCAGCCTCGGACATTAACCGAGGTTTTTTCTTTATGATGTATGTTAGTTTCTAAGGGTTTTTTGGGAATTCTCAATCCGTATCCCGAAAGTTTCCCTCAATACCCCCTCGAATCATCGAGCTTATCTATTGTCTCTTTTCTAAGGTGTCTATCGTGTCAAATCATAAAATTCTCGTTATCGATGACAGTAAAGTGATCAGGATGCACATTCGCGATATGCTACCAGAGGGTAACTTTGAATTCCTCGAAGCTAAAGATGGATTAGAGGGCTATCATCTCATCCGGGCTGAAAACCCGAATTTGATTATTTTGGACTTCCTTCTCCCAAAAATGAGCGGTTGGGAGGTGTTTCAGCAAATCGAAAGAGAAGATAATCTCAAAAGTATCCCCCTAGTGTTAATGTCGGGACGGAAAGAGGAGGTAGTAGAGAAAATCCCCGAACCTTTCCAGCATTTTGCCTTTATTGAGAAGCCTTTCGACCAAAAACAATTGCTACAAGCGATTAAAGAAGCGATGGCTAAGGCCAAACAATATTCGCAATATTCTCCCAAACCAACAGTTTCTAGTCCGAAACTAGAGAAACTCACTGGGGATTATAGCACCGATATTCAGACTCTCCATGCCCAAATTGCCCAAATGCAAACAGAAATGGCAAGTATCAAGAAACAAATGTCGCAATTAGTGGCTTTTATTAAGAAAAAACTGCCCTAGAACTATTCCTACCGATTTTTTATAACTTGGGCAAGCAGTTATCGTTATCCGGCGGTGCCAATCTCTGGCTAATCTCCTATCCCTTTTAAACAGGACTTAGTATAATATCAAGTGGCCTTTATTTGGTGAGTGACTAAGTTATAAATTAACTGATAACTAATTATGAATTGGCAAGAAATAGCGGGTAATTGGGTTTTTCTCCCCCGTCGCCCCCGGGGTATCATTCACTTTTTAGGGGGGGCATTTGTGGCGGCAGCCCCGAATATTACCTATCGTTGGTTATTAGAAAGTCTTGGTAATTCAGGCTACGCTATTGTTGCTACTCCCTTTGTTAATACCCTCGATCACAAATCGATCGCCCGCACAGTTTTAAACCGTTTTGATAATATTATTGAACGTCTGCGCTGGAATCATAGTCTGCCCCAAGGTTATCTCCCCATCTACGGATTGGGTCACAGTATGGGGTGTAAACTGCATTTATTAATCGGTAGTCTCTACGAAGTGGAACGGGCGGGAAATATCCTCATTTCCTTTAATAATTATCCCATTCGTCGAGCTATTCCCTTTATCGAACCTTTGCAAATTGACACCACTTTTAACCTCGAATTTACCCCTTCCCCCGAAGAAACAAACGAGTTAATTTTCCAAGATTATGCCATTCGTCGCAATCTTTTAATCCGTTTTCAAGACGACACGATCGATCAATCTCTGGTATTAAATCCCCTGCTAAAAAAACGCTTTAATGATTTAATTGCCCTGCGAACTCTCCCGGGCAATCATCTCACTCCCTTGAGTCAAGATGTCAGTTGGCAAACCGGAGAAGTATTTACTCCCCTCGATGCGATCGGCCAATGGTTAAAACAGGGACTTGCCCGGGATAATTCCCGTCTCAAAGATGAGATTCTCCAGTGGTTAAATCCCGTCCTTCCCGCCTCTCGTTAGCTTTCCTCTAGATTAATCCCCATTGCCCGTAATTGCGCCTCTATGCGGGCTAATTTTGCCTCAGCTAATTCGGCCCGTTGGCGTTCCTGTTGGGCTTGCTGTTCGGCTAATTCCGCTTTTTGCTTGATTTCTAGGGTGGTCAAAAACCGGGAGCCATCGGGATAAAAAATAGCTAACTGGGGACTCTCCAGTTGAAAACGAATCTGTAGAAGCGGACTCTGCCAATTATCGATCGCGGCAATCATCTCCAATTGATCACCCCTGCGCCACCAACCCTGTAGATAATTAGCATCGGGATCATAGAGATAATATTCTTCTACGCCAAAACGCTGATAAAATTGCCATTTTCGGCGCATTTCCGCTTTAGTGTTGCCCGGAGAGAGAATTTCAAAGACCACCTGCGGCGCAATCTGGTTTTCTAACCATTGCTTATAGGAACCTCGATCGCCCTTGGGTCTGCCAAACACCACCATAGCATCCGGCGCTTGACAGATTTTATTATCCCCCTCGACCGGATACCACAGCAGATCGCCGGCGATGAACACATGGTCATTGTCTGCGAATAAACATTCGAGATTTTCCTTGATCGTCACGATCCAGCGAAACTGTTTGGTATTATCGGCCATCGGTTTACCGTCACTATCGGCATAGATAATCTCCGACTCAGAGAAAGATATCGCTTTTACCATCGTTCTACTCCCTAGTGTACTAACTATTTAGTATAGCATTAAATTCCCTGACGAAAGAGGGCAAAGGCCGAAGTATAACCGTGTAAAAAAGTGCGACCGCCCACTGGCCCGATTTCTCCATTGCCAAAGAAGCCAGCGAGGGGAACATTGGCGAAATAATGCTGAAAAAGACCTGAATCAAAGTCCGGTTTTTCGTAGAGATTTTCCCCGCGACCGAGACAGGAAAAGATTAAAGCACCTAGTACCTCTGAACTGTTAGGTTTTTCTTGGGGAAAAGCTTGCAAAAGTAATTCTAAATCTAGGGCGGAAGTCTCGGCATCGCGCAGGTGAAATTGTACCCGCTGCCCCGGACGAACTCGATCGCCAATTGCGATCGCACCTTGGCGAGGATCTACTCCCAAAAGATTGCGAATTAAGAAATCCCCGGGCCGCAACTGCATTTTAAACTCATCCCTAGCAATACCGATAAAAAGGGAGTGTTGCGCTAATTCTCGGTCTTTTTCCCTTAAGGAGGCAATTAAATCCCGTAGTAGATTTAAAGGTGGTTGCGGAGTCCCATCGGCCCCTTTACCGGTCATGGAGATAATAATATTGCGTTCTCCCTCACTCACCTGATAAATCGGTCCGATGGGACGACAACCCTGGGCGACGATAGTTTCGACGATAATATTGCCAGAAAGGGCAATTCCTACGGTTCCCTGACGATAGAGATAGCTATTACGGGGTTTTTGTTGATCGTGGTAGAATAGACCCCCAGAACGTTCGATCATGCCACCACTGACTAAACCGCCGATTTTGGCCGAACTGGGGTAGGCAAAATCCAAACCCTCTAACAGATCATTGATGCGACTGGAAAAAGGATCGGCTAAAAGGATAAATTGGGGATTTTTGGCCGCTTCTACCCCTAATAATTCTGTCCAACTAGAGGGGGAACTGTCGAGATCGGGCATTTCCGCCGCTTCGATATAGAAAGGCTGTATTTCCACATTAGGCAAATGGGCGACGGTGAGACTTAAAGCTGGACTCGCTTCGATTTCTCGCGCTTTTTCCCTGTCATCCATGCCGACAACCCCCGCCCCACCGCAGCCGATCAGGACAGGAACGGGGAGTTTATCCAAGATTAAGGGAACTAAACGGGGATAGTCGCTGGCATAGGCAGAAGAAATAAAAATTATGGCTAGATCTGCCGATCCAACTAACTTATCTTGCACTTTTTCCACTACCTCCGTCACCGCCGCTTCTAGGGAGGGACGGGTTGATAGGGCATTAATCCACTCGATGCGATCGCTCATGTTTCTTGACCCCAAATTTGGTCTAAATGGTCAAAAATGATCATCTTAACAATAAATTAACCTAAAAATCCTATCCTCGCCCCTAGATGTGGGGATAAATTGTAGAATTGTCATGACGTGAGCAAATACAGCCGCAAGGGATTGCCAGTCATTTTAATCGTATTTAATCTTAAAATAGAGAATTGTCCCCGCTAAGATAAAAGTAACAAAATTAGCGACAATAATCGGTTTGCTGCTCATATAAATACCGTAGATGAGCCAGAGAAAAACCCCCAGACAAAAGCAAATAAACATAGTGAGGGACAAGTCCTTAGCCGAACGATAACGCCAAGTTTTAATCACTTGGGGTAAAAAGGAGACAGTGGTTAATATTCCCGCCACAATCCCGATTAGTTCAATAATATTCACCGCTTATCCTCTTGGCTTAGTTTCTCTCATTTTAAACTGTTGACTATCTAAATTACTCCTGACTTGAAAGAGGGTGTAGGGTGTGGAGTGTACGGAAGGAAACCTCTTTCATCTGTGGGGGTGAAAATTTTTTCATCAGGACTGACGACCGACGACCAACTCCTAACCTCACCAACAAACTTTTTCAGCAGACCCTACTTATTGAGCGATTACTATCACCGAAGTGCCGATTTGTACCTTTTCAAATAAAGCCTTTATATCTCGATTGCGCATCCTGACGCAACCGTGGGAGACGGCCCGGCCGATGAGATTTTCTTGGGGTGTACCGTGAAAACCGATAAAATTGGCGCCATCGGTCCAAAATCCGATCCAACGGGCCCCTAAAGGGTTGTTTTTTCCCGATGGCACCAGTTGACCGGTGAAAGGATGTTCCCAGACTGGTTCCCGCACCATCTGAATCACCCTAAATTGTCCCGTCGGGGTTTCCCAACCCGGACGACCGATCGCCACAGGGTAAGAAGCAATTATTTTCTGTCCTTGGTAAACAAAAACCCGTCTTTTTTTTAAATTCAGCAGCAAACGGGTTTCCGTTCGAGTTACCGTGGTTGCGGGAAGGGAATTGACGGGACTAATGGGGGGATTGAGGAAAAATTCCCCTATTCCTAGACATAAACAGAGAATTGGCAGAAAAACTCGCATCTGATACCAGCAAAGTCAAAATTTTTTATCTGCATTCTAATCTGATTGTGACGATGTCAAACCACAGTCGATAGGACCACTGGGAGATGCTCCCGATCAAATCGGAGTCGAGTTAGGCTAATTCGGTTACACTAATCCATAGCTGGAATATTAACTTTTGTAACTATGACCGCCGCTATTGCTCTCGATCGCGTTTCTAAAATCTATAATAATCTCCCGGTAGTTAACGAGCTTTCCTTTGCTATCGAAAAAGGGGAAATTTTTGGTTTACTCGGTCCCAACGGTGCGGGAAAATCGACGACAATCCGCATGATTATCACCCTAACCGAAGCAAGTCAAGGAGAAATCGAAGTGGCAGGGTATGATGTCAAAAAATACCGCGATCAGGTGAAAAAAAATATTGGGGTAGTCTTGCAACAGATTAGCGTTGATGGGGAATTAACTGTCTGGGAAAATATGGAATTTCACGGCCGGATGCACCATATCCCCAATCCCCAGAGACAGGAATTAATCGATCGCTATTTAGATTATGTCAGTTTAAGCGATCGAAAATCTGCCCTGGCCAAAACTCTTTCCGGAGGGATGAAACGACGTTTACAGATTGCTCGTGCGCTTCTTCACGAACCAAAAATTCTCTTTCTTGATGAACCGACTGTCGGTTTAGACCCGCAAAATCGTCGTCGTTTGTGGGAAGTAATTCGCGATTTAAACCGGCAAGGAATGACAATTTTATTAACCACTCACTACATGGAAGAAGTGGAATTTCTCTGTCAGGATAACGCCATGGGGAAACCGGGCAGAATTGGCATTATGGATGCGGGCAAATTAATCGAATTAGGAACTCTAGCGGATTTTCGTACTAAGTATGGCGAGGGGTTAGTTATCAAACAAATTGGCGATAAAATCGATTATAAATTCTTCCCCACCGTGGCTGATGCTAATGCCTATCTCGACAGGTTGAGCGATAAAACTGGAGTCATGTGTCGCCCTTCCAACCTCGAAGATATCTTCGTGGAACTGACGGGACATCAATTAGATTAAATTCTTGGTTTAGCTGCTGGGAAATTGTTCAGTTATCGCTTTTTGACTCCGGTTTTTTAGAGATTAGTTGTGTTTGAATCGGCATTTCTTGGCTTTTGTCTGATGTCTATTTTATTGGCAAACCTGCTAAAGTAGGGAGGCACAATTATTTGTAGGATGGGTTAGCGGTAGCGTAACATGAGCGGTCCTTGGGTTTCATACTTCAACCCAACCTACATTCTGATGTCTATTTTATTGGCAAACCTGCTAATTAAGTAGGTGTTAAACATTGTCAGATTCCCTTATTAAGGGGGGATCAAAGGCAAAATCTATCTTCTATTTAATCAGAACCACTTACTTAGAGTCTAGGTCAATTAGCTGAGGCTGTCCCTAAAAAACGGATTCAACCCTAAAAAAAGAGGCTTTTAGCGGGTTTTAAGCTTTTTAAGCCAGATAAATGACTCGGGGGGGAACTTTTTCCCTAGAGCGAGAGTCATCGGGAACTGGATAAAAACTAGAGTCCCCTCTCGATCGATAGACAAAATTGACGGTAATCGTTTAGAATAAGGCACTGAATACTGACGAGATGACAATTATCCCTATGACCGATCTCCAAGCAAAAACTAGATGGTCAACAGCGCGGCGATATTACGAATTGCTTAGTGTTCTAGTGGAACGTAATCTCAAGGGACGCTATCGGGGTTCTTTTCTGGGGGTTTACTGGTCTTTGTTAAATCCCCTGATTATGACGGCACTATACACGGCAATTTTCGGCACGGTTTTCGCCTCTTATTTTGATAATTCTATAGTTAACTATGTCCTAGCGGCTTTCACCGGTTTAGTAGTAATAAATTTCTTTAATGCTTCCACTAACCAAGCTTTACCTAGTATCGTTAGTAATGGCAGTATTTTAAATAAAATTCGTCTGCCGGTTAGCATCTTTCCCCTTTCGATGGTAGTGGCAAATATTTTTCAATTTGCTATTAGTATCTTTCCCCTTCTGGCTATAGTAACTCTCTGGAAGTCTCAAAGTTTAATTAATGTAATTGCTCTGATTTTTCCTGTGATCGGTCTTTCTCTGGTTTGCACGGGAGTGGGTTTTTTGGTTAGTACCCTCTACGTTTTCTTCAGAGACTTACCCTATTTTTACGAAATTGTTTGTTTTGTCGCTTGGATCAGCAGCCCGATTTTCTATCCCCCAGAAATTATTCCTTCTTCCGTACAACCATTCCTCCTATTAAACCCATTATTGCCAGTAATCGAAAGTATTCGCCAATTGTCCCTTTCCCCCGGATTACCGGATTTTGGTTTGATTTTTCAATCTCTACTTGGTGGGATCATCATCTTAGGAATTGGTTGGACTTGCTTCCGACTCTGGCGACATTTATTTATGGATTTATTATAAATGACAGAAGTAATTCGACTCGATCAAGTATCTCTCCAAAGACGGACTCAAGAAGAATTCTCCTACGATTTAAAAAGGACAATCTTCTCTCTTCTTGAAGGTAAATATCGTCAACCTGCCAAAAAATTAGTTCTAGATGATATAGATTTAGTCATTAATTCTGGAGCCAAATTAGGTATCATTGGAGCTAATGGCGCGGGAAAATCTACTCTCTTAAAAGTTATTTGTGGTATTCTGGAACCGACAAAGGGACAGGTGAGAGTCAGGGGACAAATTGCCTCTCTAATTGAACTAGGAGCGGGTTTTGATCCAGATTTACCAGTAAAAGATAATATTATTCTCTATGGGGTAATGCTGGGATTTTCGCGTCAGGAAATGAAGGAAAAAACCAAAGATATCCTTGACTTTGCTGAGTTAGAAGAATATATGGGAGCGCCGGTGAAATCTCTTTCTTCCGGGATGGTGGCTCGTTTAGGATTTGCGATCGCAACGGAGGTTCACCCTGATATTCTTATTCTTGATGAAGTCCTTTCCGTCGGGGATGAAAGTTTTAAAAATAAGTGTAAACGACGTTTAAAAAAATTCTGGAATTCTAACGCTACTATTTTAGTAGTATCCCACGATTTGACTTTAATTCAAGAGTCCTGTGACCAAGCAATTTGGCTGAATAAAGGCCAGCTGCAATGTCAGGGTGCATCGGAAGATGTAATCAAGTTTTACTTGGATTCCGTGCATCAAAATGAAGTTAATTTTTAATTAAGTAGGTAATCTCTATTAATTGTTAGATAGCAATGATGTATATACGTTTTACTTGGTCGAAAAAGCTGTAACAAAATAAAAAACCTCGGTGTCCAGCCGAGGTAGCGCTAAGTTATGTAGGAGAACTCAAGCAAATCTGTCAATGGGGCAAACCCAAACCCCGAAAACTTTTTTAAGCTAGTAAGCCCAGTTTTTTACCATAGTCTCAAGGTAAGGGAATCATATTTCCTCTGATACTTCTCGAAACAATCGGAACTGGCTTGCTGTCTTAGCTGTTTTGCTTTAACTTTTAGCTCATGTAAATAAATGTAACAATATTTTTACGAATTGTAAAGAAGGATTGACAAAATAAAACTTATAGCTTCTATAAGCTAAGTTAATATTTTTCGCCGCTCGAAGCGAGGGAGGTAATATATAGAGAGATTGGTTCACTAGCGTGACAAGGTGTACCCAGAATGTCCTATTTATTTTTGTTGCCACTACTCACCGCTGCCTTGGCTGCCTATTTCTGGCAGAAGTCCAGCGATGAAATCGCTTATCTGGCCAGTGCCGCCACGGTAATTAGTTTAGTGTTGAGTCTGGTTTTAGCTCCTTGGCAGATTCAGCTATTAATTCTCTTGACAGTTGTGATTGTCGTCACCTTTTTATGGCAAGGACGAGAAGAGCAAAAGAATGTCCCCGTCCCCACTCCAGAAACCGCCGGCGAGAAAAAGTATCGTGGCGCCACCTATATGGAGCCAACAGTCCCCGAAGCTCCTATCAAGGAGCGAGGAGGTAAATATCGCGGTGCGGAGGTTAAAATCACCAATAATCCCACGGTGGCTAACCCAATTCGCTCCTCATCTCTCAAATATCGCGGCGCTGGTTCAGCAAACAAGGACCAGTAATCAGTTATCAGTTATCAGTTATCAGTTATCAGATTTGAGTTTTAAGTGAGCAGTATTAAATAGAAGTTTCCTACTGTCTTTTCACTGATTACTGTTTAATGTTCACTGTTCACTGAAACTTACCACTTACTACTGGTCTTGTATATAAGGCTGATTATTCTTGAGACAGTTGTATGCCTTTTGTAACTCGATTCCCAGATAACCGATATGTTCGGGAATAATTGCAGGATTGGTGGCGGCAAGCTCGCGGATTAATTTAAGGGGATTTGTGCCTCGATAACAAGCGACAATTTCCCCGCTGCCGGGGGTAGTTTGTTGAACGAGAATTTGTTCTTCTTCCACGGAAATCAAAAAGTTACCGCTAGGGTCAAAAAAATCGCGCTGATTGACAATTTTATCGTACTGGGTGGCGATTAATCGTTCGACATTCTCCCAAGTATCATCGTATATATGGGCCGATTGACTAATAGTAATTAATGGACCCATTGATAAATTGTAGTCAGAGTGCTTGCTAATCTCATCCCTAATATGTTGCTGTAAAGCGCGCAATCCCATGGCATTTGCCGGCCAAGCGGCAAACATATCATTACTTCTAAATATTGCGGTGAGAGATAATTCATTTTCCACCACGCGCACCCAAATATGATTTAAACAGGGACTACCTCCCTTTTCGTGGTCTTTCACATCCCAGAGGGACATAACTGCACTAGCGGCATCAATTTCTGAGATTAATTTATTAATAACCTGTGCAATTTGGTCTCGGCCAAACCAAGAGCGCAATCTTTGACCGTAGGTGTATTTAACTCCTTGGTGTATAGGGGAATCATCGAGAATTTGTCCGATATATTCGATAAGAAAAGCTCTATCTATAGGCAAATAATTAGGTTCGGGAAAATAAAAGTCTGGGGGTTCATCGGTGACAACGGCCATTACGTCAATTAATTCTTGCCATTTACCATCATATCCTGTGGGTCTAATTGTGCCGGTAGTTTTAATCTTTTGGAGAATTTTTACCCAAGTTTCGGCAATAGTTTTTCCTTCAATGCGATGACCGTATCTTGTCCCGGGTAGGAGAGAAGGAAGATTTTCTAAGAGAGGAAAGATTAATGGTTCTCCCCAAGTTGGTAAGGGAGATTGTTCTGCATAACTTTTGACAATCTCAATCGCTTCTGGAATGGATTTAACTGGTTGATATTGAATTGATTGACGCAATTTTTCGAGAATTTCTATGTCAATTTCTTTATCAATGTATCCCGTGATAGAAGAATTAATTAGCCAACATTCTCTACCTGTATCACTTTTGCCTAACTGGAATCCTTGACTAAAAAAATCTAGCAAACATTGACAGCTACCAGAGTTTTTATCTTCCTTAGTAGCGTTGAGAATAACTAAGTATCTAACGTGGGGATTTGCGATTAAGTTTCTCAGCAGAGGACTAATTCCTCTGGTGGGACTATAAAGATTGCCAATCACCGCGTATTGGTCGGGATTTAAATGTTTAGCAAGGGACTGTTTTACTGTCCATCCCGTAATAATTGCCGTTTGTCCGTGACCGCAGATTAATTGATTAGGTTTATAGTGGGGTTGGTAGGTGAATTTTGTTAGTGAGCCAGTCGAACTAGGGGTGGTTTCTGTACTAATCATGGATTTAAATTAATCGTTCAAGATAATTAATAATATTTCGGTGAAGGTGTTCTATTGTATCATTGCCATCCAGTTGTAAACAATTATCTTTATATTCTTTAAATATATCCAGAAACATCTGACGAACTTTGATTAATTTTTCTTGTTTTTCGTACAATTCTATGATGGCTCTGTTTTTAATTCTTGCTAGAGAAATATCAGGAAGAACATCGATATAAATGACTAAATCGGGATTGGGAAAATGTTGATTTAACTGTTGAACAAAAGCAAATTCTTCGGGATTATTGCAATTGTAGGCCAGGGAAGAAAAATAATAACGCGTAGTGATTACATGGGTTTGTTCTTGGTGAATAAGTTTAAAAACGCCATCGTGATCATTATATAAGTGATAATGGCGATCAGCTGCAAACAAATAAGCCATTTGTTGGTCAAATTTATTTTTATTTTTGATAGAAATAAGATTAGTTTGCATTATTTCTCGAATCAAACGACCGATGACTCCCTCGGAAGGTTCCGGACTTAAAACTGCTTTTTCTCCGCGCTTGAAAAAATATTCTTGTAGGAGTTTTGCTTGGGTACTTGTCCCCGATCCGTCAATACCTTCAAAGACAATAAATTTCGGTTTCATAATTTAATCTTCTTTATCGATCTAATTATCTGAATAATTGTTTTAGCCAAGTTAACCAAGATTTTTTTGGGGGGATTAATTGCGTCATTTCTCCGATAATCTCTCCCATACTTCCCCAAGTATAAATATTTTTATTGAGGGATTGTATGGTTAAATTTTCTTGTAAAGCTAAACTGATAATACTAATCATTTCTGCTGCCCGATTACCGACTATTTGCGCTCCCAGTATTTTACCATCTTGTCGGTAGATTAATTGACAAAATCCCGTGGTTTCTCCCCAGATTTGCTCTGCGACTATATTTTTGATTGGATAGTTGATCATCTTTACCTCCTCACCATAGCTCTCCCGGGCCGCTTTTCCAGTTAAACCCACCCAAGCAATAGCTGGATCAAAAGCAATAAATGAGGGAATTTGCTCGGGATTAAAGTTAAATTTTTCTCCCGTGATAAGATGCTTGACTAACCCAAAAGCAGCCCGGCGATTTAAAGTAGGATCGGGATAATTATTTCTGAGCAAATTTAGGGCATAAATGCGGGAATTATCGGTTTGTAATTGCTGATTAACCCTAATTAATCCTCGCTCTAGTTTAACTGCCACCCCAGCCAAATTTAATCCCTGTTCATTGACTTGATAATTACCAGCAAAAATGAGATCGTCAACTGCGATGACATGATTGCCTAATTGTAGCCATTTTTTACCCTCGCTCGCTTTCACTTGACTAGGACAATAGCCAGGTAAAATCTTAATTCCCTCCGCTTCTAAAATGGCAGTAACTAAATGGGAGATTTCTCTATCAATATCTGGCAGCAGATAATTATCCTCGATAATTAAGCTAATTTCTTTGCCTAAACGTCGGAGAATTTGTGCTAAACTCACAGCCATGCTGCTGTTGCCAATAATTGCTAAATGTTGTCCTAAATTGTCTAAATTTAGCTCTTGCCAAAGGGTTTGAGCGGTAAAATAATTAACTTCATCTAAGCCGAAAATTTTCGGGACTTGCGGATAAAAACCCGGGGCGATAAGATAGTGTTTAGCCAACAATTGCCGACCGTTAACCACGAATCCTAAATGGGGCAGCCGGACAAATTCCCCCCCACCCGGGATCACATCTATTCCTTCCGTGGCTAATCTTGCCAAAGAATGATGTTTATTAATAGTTTTATCCACTTCCTCTAACCATTCCCGCAACCGTTGCCATGGGGGATAAATGGCCGTTTCTTGCCAATGATTAAGCAGTTTATAGAGATGGATAATTTGGCTGTACCCCTTGCTAAAAATGTCCTCAGATGCTTCCAAATTGCCGCTAGAAGGCTGTTGCACTAAGGCCACCCTTTTTTTGAGGTGAACAGCCAATAAAGCCGCTTCTATCCCCGCAGCAGGGGCACCGATAATTACTAAGTCGTAAACCACAAATATAAAGTAGGAATCAGGAGACAGTATTCAGGAGTCGGTCGTCAGTCCCGATGAAAAAATTTTCACCCCCACAGATGAAAGAGGTTTCCTTCCCTACACCCCACACCCCACACCCTCTTTCAAGTCAGGAGTCGGAATTCAGGAGTCAGGAATCAGGAGACAGTATTCAGGAGTCGGAAACTTAACACTAAAAACGGTTCTTCGGTTTGTCTTATGCAACAGACAGGATTATAAGAGATGAAACCCTTATAGAGAAAAACATTTGGCAATTTTTGTCAACTGTTTTCGATCTAGAGCGAACTAATCAATTAAATCTCCTACCAGATAAGGATTTAGTCGACTTATGCCACCCTATCGAACCATAACAAGTCACGAAGAGCCCTAAAAACTCAAATCTGATAACTGATAACTGATTACTGATTACCGGCGCCGGTCTTGCAGTTTTTTATAGACATCTCGCAGGGGGACTTGGTATAGCATCGCCATCATCATCTTTGCACGCCATGACCACTTCTGCCAATTCTTGGCCGATTTTCTTGAGAATTTTGTTATCTCTCCTGGCCAAAAGTTTACAGGTGTAGGATTCTGGATGAGGATTGTCTTTGCGATCGCAAACTACCTTAAACAATTCCGAGAGAGTATCGGCCGCTGGGGGTGATTTTTGCCAGTTTACTTGCTGAAAACAGGTTCTTTCGCCTGTTTTTTCCCCGTTGCGTCCGTAGTGTCGCCAACTTTGTGTTAGGGTTTATGTCTCCATCGTGCGTCGGGGTCGGTACGCATCTACATCGTAACATAAAGCCTTCCTCAAAGGACGGGGTTTCAGGGCCAATTTTGCGATGAAAAAGCTAAAAGCCGGAAACCCTGACGGGGTATCTAACTTTTAGCTATCAAGATCTTGCACACATTGGCAACTGTTATTTTTGCCTCTTGAAGCGGGAAATCATTCCTAAACCACCCACTGCCAGCAGTCCGAGGAGAGTACCAGGTTCGGGACTACGTTGTGTGAATTTGTTCGACAAAGAGATTATCTTTTCCATTGAACCAGGTGTAACTGAATCCGAGACTAAGAGCTTTTGGTACTGACCGAGAATAGGGGAGAAAGTAGAAGGACTGCCGTTCACACTTGTTACGTCTGCTACGAGGTTCATAAAGCTATCATCCTCGTAAACCATTTTTTCAGCCACTCCGTAGTTGGGTGTTGTGTCTGAAGCTACCTGAACCCCCGCAAAATAGAATACAGGGTCTAGTATCTCGATATAGTACGAGAATGCGAAGGCCGCACCTCGTACCGTGTCGTTGGTCGGTGTGAACACAAACTCATATACATCACCCGTTAACTTAAACTCAACAGTGGCACCGTCATCACCTATCGGCTCTCCATCCTCGGAGTAATACGTAACCTTTTTGTCGCCGGCAAAAAGGGATATAAACTCCCCAGTTATAGGATCGGGTGTACTAAATTGACCCCATGAAATCGCCGCCGCACTGGCACTGGTAGCGGTCAGCACTGAGCCAGCGAGAACCCCGATGGCGGCGGCTCCCGTGGCGATGCCATAAGCAAAAGTTTTCGTTGATCTGTTTGTTGTCATGACAATATCATCTGTCCTTAATTGTGCTGCACTATGAACGTCAAAAAAAAGTTAAAAAAACGTTAAGTTTTGCCGATAACCATTTTTTTGACCTGCACGGAGTATAACAAAACTTCCCTAAAAAATCAAGTGTTCTCGTAGAAATCTTGAATTCCGCAGTCAAACTTAAACATTTATCTCAAATGTCGGGGTGAAGACCGTTCGGCTGAGGGTTCGTGTTAGTGAGCGGCGGTTCGACGGATTCGACAAGCTCACCGTCGAAGCCTGACTCCTAACCCCACCAACAAACTTTTTGCCGCAAACCCTACTTAGGTGTTAACCGCCTATCCTGAAATTATGGGAATGGTTTGGCATTTTTGGCTTTTACGGTCAAGTCAGAGGGGGAATATATCCCCTGTCTGGTTTTAATCCGAACTAAGGTTAACCACAGCTAATTCTAATGTTTGCCCTTCCTTTTCTAGCTCCTTTTTGCGGAAACTTAACACTTCATCCAGACAATCAATTACTACCGTATCCCCTTCCATAAAAGCTTGTTCGAGAATTTTTGTGGCTAAAGGATTCTCTAACTCCCGTTGGATAGCGCGTTTTAAAGGTCGCGCACCGTAGGTAGGATCGTAACCAACAGTAACGATGTGATTTTCTGCTGCCGTAGTTAATTCTAGATTGATTTTTTGTTCTGCTAATAATCTTTCCAGACGCTGTAATTGCAGACGAACAATGTAACGCAATTCTTCTTTTTTCAGGGTATGGAAAATAATTAAATCGTCGATACGATTCAAAAATTCGGGACGAAAATGACTCCGCAAAGCTGTTAAAACCCGTTTCCGCATCTCCTCATAATCGGCATCTTCGGAAACATTTAAAATATGGTCACTGCCAATATTGCTGGTCATGACGATAATCGTATTCCGAAAATCCACCACTCGCCCCTGAGAGTCGGTAATGCGCCCATCGTCAAGCACTTGTAATAAAATGTTAAAAACATCCCGATGGGCCTTCTCCACTTCATCCAATAAAACCACAGAATAGGGACGACGACGCACCGCTTCCGATAGTTGTCCCCCTTCCTCGTAACCCACATAACCCGGAGGCGCGCCGATTAACCGCGAAACTGCGTGTTTTTCCATGTATTCCGACATATCGATGCGAACCATGGCTTCTTCGGAGTCGAACAGTAACCCCGCCAAGGCCCGCGCTAACTCGGTTTTACCCACTCCTGTGGGTCCCATAAACAGGAATGAACCAATCGGACGGGAGGGATCTTTCATTCCTGCGCGTGCGCGTCGAATCGCCGCCGCTACTGCCGTGACCGCTTCATTTTGTCCGACCACTTTTTTCTGTAAATGAGACTCTAATTCTAATAATTTTTGTCGTTCCGATTCCATTAAACGATTGACGGGAATTCCTGTCCACCTGGCGACTATTTCGGCAATATCGGCATCAGTTACCTGTTGTCTTAACAGGGTCGAACCTGCCGCTTGAATCGTTTCTAGTTCTTTTTCTTTTACTTCTAATTCCCCTTGTAAAATTTCTAGTTTGCCATACTTTAATTGGGCCGCTTTATTGAGATCATAAGCTCGTTCCGCCTGTTCCACCTGTAGGCGCAATTGTTCTTCTTCCTCTCGCAATAATTTAATTTCCTCGGCGATATGTTTTTCCGTTTGCCATTGGTCAGCGAGAGGCTTTTGTTTACTTTCTAATTCCTCAATTTCTTCGATAATTCTTTCTAAACGCTCTTGAAAAGCTCGATCTTTTTTCTCCTCTTTTTCTAAAGAGAATTTTTCCATCTGTAACTGCATTAAGCGACGATCTATCATTTCCAAATCGGCGGGTTTAGTGGTACTTTCTACCTCTAATTTGGCCGCCGCTTCATCGACTAAATCGATCGCTTTATCTGGTAAAAAGCGATCACTAATATAACGATGGGATAGGGTAGCTGCTGCCACTAGGGCCGAATCGGTAATTGTCACTCCATGATGCACCTCATAACGTTCTTTTAAACCCCGGAGAATTGAGATAGTATCCTCCACGGAAGGTTCCTTAATATAAACCTGTTGGAAACGTCTTTCTAAAGGGGGATCTTTTTCAATATGATTGCGATATTCATCTAAAGTTGTCGCCCCAATACAGCGCAATTCTCCCCGAGCCAACATAGGTTTTAATAGGTTGCCCGCATCCATCGATCCCCCTTCCCTAGAACCCGCACCGACAACGGTATGTAGTTCATCGATAAAGAGAATAATTCGCCCTTCTGATTGGGTAACTTCTTTCATGACTGACCGCAATCTTTCCTCGAATTCGCCTCGATATTTTGCCCCAGCGATTAAACTTCCCATATCGAGGGAAATTAACTGACGATTTTTCAAAGATTCGGGAACATCTCCGTTAACAATCCTTTGGGCCAATCCTTCCGCAATAGCGGTTTTTCCTACCCCCGGTTCACCGATTAAAACTGGGTTATTTTTCGACCGTCGCGAGAGGACTTGTACCACCCGTCGAATTTCTTCATCACGACCGATAACCGGGTCTAATTTGCCTTCTTTGGCCGCGGCTGTTAAATCCCGGCCATATTTATCTAAAGCTTCGTATTTTTCCTCTTGATTGGGTTCAGTAACCTTTTGAGTACCGCGAATCGCTTTGATGGCTAATTCTAAATCTTGGGGGTCAAGATTGAAAGTGCGTAAACATTTCCGGCCCACCCTTTCATCTTCGGCAAAACCGACGAGAAGATGTTCGACGGAGATAAATTTATCTTGCCAACTTTCCCGGGATGCTGCTGCTCGATCGAGCAGCAGATCAAGACCACGACCTAGGTATAATTGATCGACGATGGCCACTTTCGGCTGTCGGTTGGTGAAGACTTCTAGCTGTTGTTGCAGTCGCGGAATTTCAATATTAGCTTTTTGTAAAATCCGGGTGGCTAGACCGTTATTCTGCTCTAGGAGGGCAATAATAACGTGTTCCACCTCTAAGGTCTGATTTTTAAAGCGTCGCGCAATTTCTTGCGATTTAACGATCGAATCCCAAGCTTGTTCGGTAAATTTATTCGAGTCTGTGGGTTGCATTCTGCACCAATGAGGAAAGCCAGTGTCAGAGGTATAGTATAGCAAGGAGTCTCGATCGATCACAAAGTTCCAGGCTCGACAAAAGCTCTGACTTATTGATCACTATTACCCAATTCCGTTAAAGCAGTCCCGGTGAGACGACAAATTTGCCACTCTTGGAAGACCTTAGCCCCCATTTTTCCATAAAAATCGATCGCCAGTTGATTCCACTCTAAGACAGTCCATTCTAAAAGTCCTGCATCCCTAGCGACGGCAATTTTAGCCACAGCCATTAGTAAAGCTTTCCCGATACCTTGACTGCGATAATCGGGTAAAACGAAGATATCTTCTAGGTAAATCCCCGGTTTAGTTATAAAGGTGGAATAGTTAGTAAAAAATAGGGCAAAACCGACTATTTTACCCTCTACTTCCGCCACCAATGCTTCGATGTCGGGTTTTTCTCCGAATAAATGCTCCCCTAAAGCTTGACTATTTCCTGTCATTAAATGGCTGAGTTCTTGATAGGCTGCTAAGGCAACAATTAAGTCAAAAATAGCCTTGACATCGGTAGCAACGGCAGCACGGATGGAATAATTCATGATTGCTAGTCAAATCTTGATTTTAATGCTGATGATGTTTATGGGGAGATTGAGCAGGGGGAGAATTAAGATTGGAAAAATGGCCGTTATTTAATCCCATCCCAACGCTACCAATACTGAAAAGTCCCATGGACACAAAACCGGCCGCAATTGTCCCCATGGCCACGGTTCCAATGGAAACTATTCCCATAGGAACAATACCGATGGAAATAACGCCCATGGGAACAATGCCAATGGAAATTATACCCGTGGGAGCAATACCGATCGACAACCATTTTCGTCCGGAATTACCACAACTATTCTCTTTTTCTTGACCTAGATTGGAATCCATGCTTTTAACCACGAAGATGCTTTCAGCCTTCCCATCCTAGGTTAGGGATAGAATTCTTGTCAAAAGACCGCTAGTCAAAATGGAAGTTAATTTTTTATAAAAACTATTGACTTTTTATCTCAGTTATGTATTGGCGGGATACCAGCCAGATCGAGAATTTTCGGGACTAAATCCTCTCGTTTAATCGCCATGATGTGGACACCTTGACATAACTGCTGGGCTAATTTTATTTGTTCGGCGGCGATTTTGATGCCTTCTTCGAGGGGATGGGCTGCATCGGCGAGTCTTTGAATGATATGGTCGGGAATTTGTACCCCTGGCACATTTTTATTCAAAAATACGGCGTTTTTAGCTGATTTTAACAGAAAAATCCCGGCTAGAATCGGTTTATCGGCGAGGGAGGCCACCTGTTGCATGAACTTATCAAGGCACTCGAAATCCGTAACTAATTGACTTTGAAAAAACTGCGCTCCCGCTTCGATTTTACGCTCAAAACGGCTTTGAAGACCAGACCAACTTTTTGACTGCACATCAACGGCAGCCCCGGCAAAAAGTTCTAACGGTCCATCCGGTAAAGATTTATCGTTAAAGTCAAAACCTTTATTCAATTTATCGATTAATTTTAACAAACGTACCGATTCTAGGTCAAAAACTGCCCTAGCTTTGGGATGATCTCCTGCTTTGACAGGATCTCCAGTTAAAGCTAGTATATTTCTCAATCCCAAAGCATGAGCGCCCATGAGATCTGCTTGTAATCCGATCACATTGCGATCGCGACAGGCCATTTGACAGATGGGTTCGATGTCGTGTTGATAAAGAATAGCGGAGGCAGCCAGAGAGGACATTCGCACTACGGCGCGACTGCCATCGGTAATATTAGCTGCATGAACGCGATTTTTTAGCCAGAGGGCCATTTCTAGCATATGACTGACATTACCACCCTTTGGGGGAGTAATCTCGGCTGTAATCAAAAATTCTCGGTCTTGAACCGCGCGTCGTAAACGAGTAGTCATTGAGTTATCTAGGTTTTAATCGTAAATTCTATAGTAGATTTAATCTGGAAACCACTGGGGGGGAAGGAATGATCATCGGGTAGCGCTGCCTTATACTGGTCAGTGCCAGTGCTTGGCTGATATTTAAGTTAGCTGGCAGGAAAAAATTTCTAATGTAGTATAATACACGGACAGTTTAACCAAATTCGTTTACAAGTGTAAAGGACAACCGATTCGATCGAGCGATCATGCCAACTCTTTCTCGTTTACCTACTCAAGACAAACCCCCAATCATGACCCATCCCCTCAAAATCGTCGCTTTAGGTGATAGCCTTGTGTATGGCTATGGCGACCCCGTGGGTGGCGGTTGGGCCGAGCGCCTACGTCGTTTGTGGATGGAAAGTGCCGGTCATGCCCTGTATAATTTGGGGATTCGCGGCGATCGAGTGGTACAAGTGTCCGAACGTTTAGAACAGGAATTTCGTCTCAGGGGCGAAATTCGCAATCGTCTCCCCGACCTGATTCTTCTCTCCGTCGGTGTTAATGATACAGCCCGCTTAGGCCGGCCTGATGGTCGCACCTACACCGACCACGATCTTTTTCAAGCTCAAATCGAACATTTACTCGCCCGGGCCCGTTCTCTTTGCCCGGTTTTGTTTATAGGTATGATTCCCGTGGATGAGCGGAAAATGCCCTTTTTAGATTGCTTTTACTTCAACCATCGCGATCAGTATAGTTTTAAGGAAACCACTAAACAAGCTTGTCTAGAGCAAAATATTCCCTATCTCGATTTATTTGATCTCTGGATGGACCGGGGTGATCTGTGGTGCCAAGAAAGATTAATGGAAGATGGACTTCATCCCAATGTCCAGGGCTATCAATCAATTTTAGAGTATATTTCCAACTGGCCGTCCCTCACCTCCCTTGTCGGTGTGGATAGTTTTATTCAACCGTTCACAGGAATTGTAGAAAAGTGATGTCCTCTGTTCTCAGTGGATCTAGCGGTGTACAGAAACCAGAAGAGACAGTAAAGAAGCCGATTGACTCAAATAAATTGACAGGCGTTCTCCACTGACATCTAGAATTACTAAAGGGACTAAAATAGCAATCCATTCACTATCATTATCATCAGCTTTTAATGGATCGAGATAGCGGGCTTTACCCTCGTCTAGACGGTAACTCATTAATACGCAAGTTCCCTAGCTTTTTGGCTGCTGTTGCTCGATCTATTTTTAGCAAGAGAAGCTGACAATCTGTGGGCAGACCTTTGAGTTTAGCTTGTCCCTATCTCAGCCAGTTTTCCCCGCCATTGCCTAACAAATGATATATTTCCTGAAAAACTGGGCAATCTAGGATTAGAAAGCATCGTGATAAGGGGGATAAGCTCTTGGACTCCGCTAACGCTCAGAAAATTCTCGGCTATTTCATCGAAGAAGCAAAAGAACACCTCGAAACTCTGGAACAGGGAATTTTAGACTTAGGTAATCTCGTGAACAACACAGAACAGATTAACGAGATGTTTCGCGCTGCTCATTCCGTCAAGGGGGGGGCGGCCATGTTAGGTTATAGCAGTATCCAAAAAACTGCTCACCGTCTTGAGGATGCTTTCAAAATACTGAAAGAAAATCCTATAAAAGTCGATCAAAAACTAGAATCTTTGTTTCTGAAAGGTTATGATCTGCTTCAGGTATTGATCGATAAGCTGCAGAGTCCCTTAGGTTTACAAGCAGAGGAAGCTAACGCTATCATTAAAAACGGTGAACCGACTTTTGCTGAATTACAAGCCCATCTTAACTATCTTCTCGGTCAAGGAAAATCTCCCGTAGCTATTGCGGCAGCGTCTTCTATCTCCGTCAGCGTCAGAGATATCCTCAAACAGATGTTACAACTGTTCAAACAGGAAGAAACCAGTGCTTCTCGTCAGCAATTACAACAATTAATTTTATCTCTGTCTCAATTGGCTTCAGAACACAAAAAATGGCAATATTTAGTTAAAAATGCCCAATCAGCACTAACTAACCCCAAATATTCCTATCGCACTCTCGCCCCGGTTATTATTAAGGAATTAAAACAAGCTAGTGATTTATTAGAATGGGGTCGCGGGGAAGAAATCACCGTCAGTCAAGAATTGCAATTATTGGCCACCGCTAAATTACCACAAATCCTGATTACCTTGGAACCAGAATTGCTAGCTAGTACCCTGCTGCAAATGTTCAATCGCCAACAGGTCTCGCAACTGGTACAGTTATTACAAACCAGAGGTTGACATCGGCGCCGGCGTAATTAATTGTACAAAACTGAGGTGGCAATAATCCTAGCGGGTGAATTGAGATAGAGCCAAACCAGAAAAAGCTAAGATATGGCAAGATAAAAACTTAATGCTGAGGGCTGGCCAATGTCAGACCTGATACATTGTCTCTTTAGTCATCAGTCAAGCTGGGATTTACTGAGAGTAAGCGATCTGCTAGAGTTTTAACGTTCGTTAAATTTCTCGGGCAGAGAAAACAAACAAAACCATAATGGTGTTACTGGGTGTGTGGAAGTGCTTAAAAATCTCAATTTTTCGAGGCGATATTCCTCGCTGGCCTTGCTGCTGGCTATTTTCGGATTATTTCACGGGACGGCAATTGCCCAAGAAGAACCCCCAGAGACGGTTTTTCCCCCTGTGGAGGAGATAGTACAGTCTCCTCCACAGGGAGAAACTACTCCACCTGTGGCACCAGCAATGGAAACCTCACCCCCGAAGGGAGAAACTACTCCACCCGTGCCACCACCGACGGAAACCCCGACCACAACTCCAACCCCGACCACACCCCCACCAGCGCAGGCCGAGGAGTCGCGGGTCTTGGTGGCTGAAGTGGTAGTACAGGGGGCCGATCGAGAATTAGAAAATCTAGTTTATAATACCATTCGCACCCGACCCGGACGCAGCACGACTCGATCGCAACTACAAGAAGATATTAACGCCGTTTTTGCCACGGGCTTTTTTGCCGATGTGCGGGCAGTTCCCCAAGATACGCCCCTGGGGGTGCGAGTCACCTTTGAGGTGCAACCTAACCCCGTTTTTCAGGGCGTACAGATTCAAATTGCCCCGGAAACCGTGGACAAATCGATTTTACCTGCCGGGGTGGTCGAGGAAATTTTCGCTAGTCAATACGGCAAAACCCTGAATTTGCGAGAATTACAGGCGGGGGTAAAAAAAATCAATGACTGGTACAGCAAAAACGGCTATGATCTAGCCCAGGTGATTGGTGCGCCGCAAGTCACTCCCGATGGTCGGGTGATTTTGGTCATTTCCGAAGGTTTAATCGAAAAAATTCAAGTACGTTATTTTAACGTCGAACAGGAACCGGTCAAGGCTAAAACCAGAGAATTTATCATTACTAGGGAAATGCGCCTAAAAGCGGGGGATATTTTTAACCGCAATACAGCCCAACAGGATTTACAGCGTGTTTTCGGTCTCGGTTTATTCGAGGATGTGCGTCTGTCTTTTTCCCCCGGCAGCGACCCAAGGGAGGTGATTGTTAACGTCGATGTGGTGGAAGGTAATACCGGTTCCCTGGCCGCTGGGGGTGGTATTAGCTCGAATGCGGGCTTATTCGGCACTGTTAGCTATCAACAGCGCAATTTTGGCGGTAATAACCAAACTTTAGGGGCAGAAGTCCAGTTAGGGGAACGGGAATTTTTATTTGATCTGAGTTTTTCCGATCCTTGGATTGCTACGGATAATTTCCGCACTTCCTACACGGTCAACGTTTTCCGGCGACAGTCGATTTCTCTAGTTTATGATGGGGAAAATTCCTCAATTCGGACCCTTAACGATAATGATAGTCCCCGTATCGTCCGGACGGGTGGCGGTATTACTTTTGTCCGTCCTTTGGCCGCCGATGTGTTTACGAAACCAAAATGGGTGGTTTCCCTAGGCTTTAACTATCAACAGGTACAGGTGCAAAATGCCAATGGTGACATCTCCCCCCTGTCTGCACCTCTCAACGGTTTTGGCAGTCAACAACTGGCTTTTAGTTCCTCTGGGATCGATGATCTACTTTCCCTCAATATTGGCGCTATTCGAGATTTTCGCGATAATCCCCTGCAGCCCACCAGTGGTTCTTTCCTGCGTCTAGGTTTAGAACAAACTATTCCGGTCGGTTCTGGCAGTATTTTCGGCACTCGTGTTCGGGGTAGTTACAGTTACTTTATCCCCGTTCGGTTGATTAATTCCTTTAATCTCTTTGAAACCGATATTTTTAAAGGTCAGCAATCCCTCGCTTTTAATGTGCAAGCAGGGACAGTATTAGGCGATTTACCCCCCTACGATGCTTTTATCGTGGGGGGTAGTAACTCTGTACGGGGTTACGCCGAGGGAGAAGTGGGTAGCGGTCGCAGTTATTTCCAAGCGACGGCCGAATATCGTTTTCCCATAGTAGCAATTATTGGGGGGGCGTTATTTGTCGATTTCGGCACTACTATTGGTTCCCAAGGCGATGTCCCCGGTCAACCCGGGATTGTCCGGGGTTTACCCGGTACCGGTCTCGGTTACGGTTTAGGTGTTCGGGTACAATCTCCCGTCGGCCAAATTCGGGTTGACTACGGTTTTAATGTCGATGGTGGTTCTCGTCTCCATTTCGGTATCGGGGAACGATTCTAATCAGTTATCAGTTATCAGTTATCGATAAATTTAGTTCTTTTTGCTGTTCACTGATCAAAGCTTTATTACTTAACAATTATGGGTTCTACTATCGCTAAACAATTTGAATTATCGGGAATTGGCCTGCATTCGGGGGAGATAACACGGGTGCGCGTCTGTGGGGCCAATCCGGGGGAAGGACGTTATTTTGTCCGCAGAGATTTAGCCAATCAACCGATTATTCCCGCTCTAGTTTCTTCGGTTTACCAAACGACTTTATCAACGGAATTGGGACAAGGAGAAGCAAAGGTTAGAACCGTTGAGCATTTATTGGCGGCCTTAACCGCTTTGGGGGTAGAGGATGCTCGCATTGAGGTGGATGGTGCGGAAATTCCCCTCCTTGATGGTTCGGCCAAAATCTGGGTAGAAGCGATCGAAAATGCCGGTTTAGATAACTCTTTTTCTCCATCAGATTTAACTATTTCTCAACCGATTTGGTTGTACGAAGGAGATGCCTTTGTGGCGGCGATTCCTTCCCCTGAATTGCGTTTTACCTACGGGATCGATTTTACCTATAAACCGATCGGTAATCAATGGTATAGTTGGAGTCCTGATCGGGAAAGTTTTCGAGATGCGATCGCAGATGCCCGTACTTTCGGTTTTGCCGATCAAATTGAGTATCTGCAAAAGTCTGGTTTAATTAAAGGGGGCAGTTTAGAAAATGCTTTAGTCTGCGATCAAAATCAATGGTTAAATCCTCCTTTACGTTTTGATAATGAGCCAGTAAGACATAAATTATTAGACTTAATTGGTGATTTGAGTTTACTGGGAACCATTCCCAAAGCTCATTACATCGCTTTTAAAGCAAGTCATAAACTCCACATTCAATTGGCTCAATCAATTCAAGATTAATTAATTAGAGTTTGCCGAATATCAGTGAAAGCCTTGCTAGAAAAGGTTTAGGGACTTTTTTTCAAGAAAAGTCCAAGAAACAAACGTTGAGACTAGGTTGCATCTCTGACTTTTTCATAACTTTTTCTTATGACCACAAGTAGGGGAGAGCCAGATTAACTGGCAGAAAATCTCTAAATAAACCATTTAATTGATTATTACTCATTCTTAATTCCCCTGTCTCCTGTCTCGGAGTCTCCTGACTACTGCCGACTGAATCCTCAGCAACCACGATAATTTTGGATTTTCACAGCAAGTCCACTTTCTCACTTTCCCCAAAGGCGACCTTTTTCCGTTAGATTATAAATGGATACAAAACTTAACATTTTATCCAAAATCTACCGAGAGGGCAGATCGTGCGGCCAGATACCCTAGATAATAACCAGCATTCAGCCGATAATTCGCTAGTTCCCGAAATTATCGCATTTAATCCCGAAATTGAGCCAGAGGAACCCGAATACTCGCCAAAACCGACAAAAACCAACTCTTGGCTATCGGGAGGAAGGGGTTTATTTATCGGTGTGGGATTGGGGGTTTTATTGACCCTAGGGGCGACTCGTTTCGCTAATCGACCCCAAACAGCCCAAAACCCCAATACTCAGGCCGTAGCGGCAAAAAATGAAGCACCAGCACAAACAGTAACCACCACTAGGGTAGAATCCACTGCCGTGGCGCGCACCCTGAAAGCGACTGGAAGCGTGGCAGCCGATGAATTAATCCCGATTCTTTCCCAAGCGACAGGACGACAAATCAAAGAAATCTTTGTCGATGAGGGTGATATCGTTAGTCAAGGTCAAATTCTCGCTCGTCTCGATGATACCGTCCTACAAGCGCAATTAACCCAAGCACAGGCAAATGTCGCCCAATCGCGATCGCGTTTGGCAGAATTGCAAGCGGGGAGCCGGAAAGAGGAGATCGCTAGAGCTAAACAAACTATTCAACGCATAAAGGCTGAAATTAGTCAAGCTCAATCGGATTGGGATTTGGCTAAAAAACGCGTCCAGAGAAACCAAAGTTTAGAAGCGGAAGGAGCGATCGCCCGGGATCGTCTCGATGAAGTCCTCAATGAAGAAAGAAACCAAGCGGCGATCGTACAACAGACCCAATCCCGTTTAGGAGAAGCAGAGCAGCAACTAGCGCAATTGCAAGCGGGCAACCGTCCCGAAGTGATCGCCCAAGCTACAGCCCAATTAGCGGAGGCTCAAAGCCGTTTAGCCATTGTTAAAGCCCAATTAAACGAGACGCGCCTGATTTCTCCGGTTAGTGGCAAAATTGCCGAAAGAAATGCTCGCATCGGGGACACCACCAACGGTCAAAATGCTCTCTTTAAAATCATCGAAAATGGGCGTTTAGAGCTAAGATTACGGGTTCCTGAGAATCAATTGCCCTTAATCCGCGTCGGAGCGCCTGTTACTATCACTTCCGATGCTAATACCAGTTTAAAATTATCGGGACAGGTGCGCGAAATTAATCCCATCGTCGATGAGGCATCCCGTCAAGCAACGGTTAAAGTCGATTTAACCGACAATACGGGATTAAAACCGGGGATGTTTTTACGAGGTGCGATCGTGACGAATACTAGCAATAGTTTAACCGTCCCCATGACCGCAGTTTTACCCCAAAAAGATAATCAAGCTCTAGTTTATTTAGTGGGACCTGATAACATCGTCACCGCCAAAACTGTGCAATTAGGTCAAATTATGCCGAATAATCGCGTGGAAATTCTCACCGGTTTACAAGCGGGCGATCGCATTGTGGTCAAAGGGGCAGCCTATCTCGGTGATGGCGACAAAATTACAGCAATCAGTGATAACTGATAACTGATAACTGAAATTATGGCTTTTAATATTTCTAATTGGTCTATCAAAAATCCCATTCCGACGATCCTGATCTCCCTGGTTATGGCATTAATGGGATACATTGCCTTTCTAGGATTAGGGATCGATCGCTCTCCTAATATTGATATTCCGGCCGTGATTATCACCGTTAATCAACCCGGTGCCGGTCCAGAGGAATTGGAAACCCAAGTCACCAAAAAAGTCGAGGATGCGGTGGCTGCTTTGGGTAATATCGATCAAATTACTTCTACCATTAACGAAGGCAGCAGCACCACCACCGTTAACTTTATCCTTGGCACTAACAGCGATCGCGCTACCAATGATGTGCGTAATGCCATAGCGCAAATTCGGCAGGATTTACCCCAAGATACTAATGATCCAATTGTCCAACGTTTAGAATTTGCCGGGGGTGCGGTGATGAACTATACCATCTCCTCCCCGAAAAGATCGATCGCCGAATTAAGTGATCTAGTTGATCGTCAAATTGGCCGCGCTTTAACGGGAGTGCCGGGGGTTGCACGAGTCGATCGCGTTGGGGGAGTCGATCGAGAAGTGCGTGTAGATTTAGATCCCGGTCGTCTGATCGCCTACGGTATCACGGCCACGGCGGTTAATGACCAAATTCGTAGTTTTAATATTAATTTACCCGGAGGGCGCTCGGAAATCGGTGGTAGTGAACAAACTGTCCGCACCCTCGGCAGCGCTGAAACGATCGAAGATTTAAGAAATTATCAAATCTCTTTACCTAACGGTGATACCGTCCCCTTAAGCAATTTAGGGACAGTTAGGGATAGTTCCAGTGATCCCCGACAAATGGCCCTCTTAGATGGGCAGCCAGTGGTGGGTTTTTCGATTTTACGGGGGACTGGCAGCACCTTGGTGACGGTAGAAACAGCAGTACGTCAAGAAATCGAGAATTTAAAGAAAAAACTGCCTGAAGACATTAAATTTCAATTAATTTTTACCCGTGCTGACTCAATTCGTGCTAGTTACGAAAGCCTTCTTAGTGATCTCCTGATTGGTTGTATGATGACGGTGATCACGGTGGGTCTATTTTTAGGCAATTGGCGCGCCACGATTATCACGGGTTTGGCCCTGCCTTTGTCGATTTTCCCGACTTTTTGGGTGATGCAGTCCCTAAATTATACCCTTAACGGCATGACCCTACTGGCCTTAGCTTTAGCTTTGGGTAATCTGGTGGATGATGCGGTGTGTATGGTGGAGGACATCGATCAACATTTAGCTATGGGTAAAAAACCCCTGCAAGCGGCCTTTGATGCCTCAAAAGAGATTGGATTAGCTGTTTTAGCCAGTGCGGCGGCAATTATGGCGGTATTCCTGCCGGTTGCTTTTATGGGCGGTGTGCCGGGGCAATTCTTTCAACCTTTCGGCGTTACGGTGGCGGTTTCTACCCTATTTTCCAGTTTGATCGCTGTCACCGTCACCCCGATGTTAAGTGCCTATATTCTACAGCCGAAAAAGCTCAAAACCGGTGATAATAATCCCTCCTCGCGCCCCCGTTTTCGTCCCTACAAAAGTTTGTTAACCTGGGCTTTACGTCATCGAATCCTGACTTTATTGGCGGCTTTAGCCTTTTTTATCGGTGGTTTACAGTTAGTTCCCTTGATTCCGAAAGGATTATTTAGTTCCGGGGATACCGGATTAAGTACAATAAGCCTAGAATTGCCTCCCGGTGCGACTTTGAATGATACTGTTGCCGTGGCTAATCAGGTGAATAGTTTACTGCAAAAAAATCCCGCCGTCGCTAATGTTTTGGCTATTCCGGGAGATTCGGGACGGGTAAATACGGGGTTAATATATGTTAATTTAGTTCCTAAGGAACAGCGATCGCTAACTCAACGGCAATTTGAGGAACAAACCCGCCGGGATTTCCAGAAGATACCTGGTGCTAGAGTTAGTTTTCGGGCGCAGGGGGGAGCAGGAAGCACTAAGGATGTGGCTATTATCTTAAAAAGTGAAAATGGCGATATTTTAACCCAAACTGCCCAAAAATTAGAGCGACAAATGCGAGCTTTACCCGGTTTTGTCGAGGTAAGTTCCGGGGTAAGTTTAGTTAAACCGGAGATCATTATTCAACCGGATCCTGTGCGGGCTGCCGATCAGGGAGTCTCAGTTAGAGCGATCGCCCGTACTGCATCTTTAGCTTTAATCGGCGATAATGAGTTTAATTTAGCTAAATTTAACCTTGCTGACCGACAAATTCCCATCCGGGTGAAAATTGCCAATGATGGACGCAGTGAGATAGAAACTCTGCAAAATTTGCGCGTTCCTAGCAGTAATGGGACGTTAGTACCGCTTAACTCGGTGGCGACAATTAGCTTAGGTAGTGGACCTGCGGAAGTTCAACGCTTTAACCGTCAACGTCAGGTTAATATTGGAGCTAATTTAGAGGGAGTTTCTTTGGGAAGTGCGGTGACACAAATTCGCGCTTTACCAATCATGAAAAACCTACCCCCAGAGGTGACAGAAGAACCCTTTGGTGATGCTCGTATTATGCGCGATATCTTCGCTCGTTTTTTGGGGGCGTTAAGTTTAGCAATTATTTCTATCTATGGGATTCTAGTCTTATTGTATAACAATTTTCTCTATCCCTTAGCGATTTTAACTTCCCTTCCTTTATCGATTGGTGGTACTTTAATCGCTCTTTTAATTACCCAAAAAGAGTTAGGTTTATACGCTTTAATTGGCATAGTTTTACTGATGGGATTAGTCACTAAAAATGCAATTCTGTTAGTCGATTTTGCCCTGAGTGGTCTTCAGGAAGGGAAACCGCAATTTAAGGCGGTGATTGATTCGGGAGTCTCTCGTTTACGACCAATTATTATGACCTCCGTTTCCACAATTGCCGGGATGTTACCGATTGCTTTAGCTTTGGGTGCAGATGGGGAAATTCGCGCACCGATGGCGATTGCTGTTATTGGTGGTTTTACCACTTCCACCCTATTAACTTTGGTGGTTGTGCCGGTAATCTTTACTTATATCGATAGTTTTTACTATTGGTTGCGGGGATTATTTGTTAAACAAAAACCCAAGTCGATTTAGTACAGAAAACGGGTTTCTCGGAGAAACCCGTTTTCTACTCATGCAAAAGTCAAAAGGGGAATAAATAATCAGTCTTTAATAACCAGATTTAGTATAAAATATCTCTCTGAAAGCTTGAGAAAAAACCCAGAGAAACTGACCCATGAATCCCTTGACAGTCACACATCAAACTCTATCCCTTCCCCCCATGGGCTGCGGTACTTGGGCCTGGGGAAATCGTCTTCTCTGGGGTTATGATGAGAGTATGGATAGCCAGTTACAAGCGGTTTTTAATCTCTGCGTCGAGCGGGGTGTCACCCTATTTGATACGGGAGACTCCTACGGCACAGGCAAACTCAACGGACAGAGTGAGAAGCTATTAGGACGCTTTACAGGGGAATATACCGGTTATAACGCTGATCATATCCGTATTGCCACCAAACTCGCCCCTTATCCTTGGCGTTTAACCCGTCATGCCATGGTGAAAGCTTGTCAAGCTTCGGCAACCAGATTGGGTCGCCCAGTGGATTTAGTGCAAATGCACTGGTCAACGGGCAATTATGCGCCATGGCAGGAGGGGGGATTATTAGACGGATTGGGGGATTGTCTGGAAAAGGGGTTAGTTAAAGGAGTCGGTTTATCCAATTTTGGACCGAAAAGATTGAAGTCTGCCTATCAAAAGTTTGCCAGTCGCGGCATTCCTATTACCAGTTTACAGGTACAGTATTCTCTCCTTTCTACCTATCCTCTCACTGACTTAGGATTAAAGGAACTATGTGAGCAATTGGGCATTAAAATTATTGCCTATAGTCCCTTAGCTTTGGGGTTATTAACGGGGAAATATCGAGATAATAAAAACTTACCTCCAGGATTACGTCGCTTCCTTTTTGGTCAATTAATTCCCGCTATTTCGCCTCTGATGAGTTGCCTAGAAGTTATCGCCCAAGCTAAAAATAAAACTATTAGCCAAGTTGCCTTAAATTGGTGTATCTGTAAGGGAACAATTCCTATTCCAGGAGCTAAAAATGTTCGGCAAGCTGAGGATAATTTAGGCGCTTTAGGATGGAGTTTAGACAGTGGGGAAATAACAGAATTAGATAAAATTGCCGCTGGTTTAGATAAAAAAATGGTACAAAATATCTTTCAAACTAAGTAGGGTTGGTTGAATAAATCTAAAAACCTTGTTGAATAAGGCACTTATGGAAGAAATTAAGGATAAATTAATTAGGGTTTGCGGAAAAAGTTTATTGGTGGGGTTAGGAGTCGGTCGTCGGTCGGGGAAGTCAGAATAACAGAATGACCTCGATTTTGGTCTGTTACGCTTCGCTAACTACCATATATTTTTATTAAGAATTATCTGTCCCTTGTAACATTAACTCTTAATTCTTGACAAATTCCGATAGATTCTCACAGAAAAACCGATTATAATCAAGGGAACTGAACAGGAATGCTCGACCGATAGATAACTGATTAATTAAAGTTTTATTACTTTTGATGGCCTGGGATTAAGAGAAGTAAATTTATTCTTGATCGCCCCCCGAAAGTGAGAAGAAATAGTTTTAATAAACAAAGAGTTTTCAACTTGGCAAAAATCCTCTGGGGGCAATACGTATGGAAGTTATAACCGAGACAATTAACCCAACTTCGATCGAACGGGAACCGATCCATCTCTATAACCGAATTCAACCGCACGGGGTGCTTTTAGTTCTCAGCGAACCGGAGCTAAAAGTCAGCCAAACTAGCAGTAATAGCCGCAGTTTATTGGGAATTTCTCCGGGGGAAATTATCGGTAAAACCCTAGAGGAAATCTTCGATCCCTTTCAGATCGATCCTCTAAAATCAGCCATAGAAAATAACGATTTTGATGCTATCAATCCCTCCAAAATTTGGGCGCGGGTTAAAGGGGATGATTTTGCCGTCTTTGATGCTATTTTCCACCGCAACGCCGAACAAATGCTGATTTTAGAGTTAGAACCAGCTATCTCCTATGAAAACATTCCTTTCCTGAGTTTCTATCACCTAGCCAAAACTTCGATCGATAAACTTGAAGCCACCCGTAGCCTGAAAGATTTCTGTAATATCATTGTTAAAGAAGTAAGAAAAATGACAGGATTCGATCGAGTTATGTTATACAAATTCGACGAAGAAGATAACGGTGATGTGATAGCAGAAGACAAAATAGAGCAACTAGAACCCTATCTCGGTTTACGTTATCCCGCTTCCGATATCCCTCTCCCAGCACGAAATTTATTAAGTGCTAATTGGATTCGACAGATTCCCGATGCTAACTCTGAACCCGTCGATCTAGTGCCTAGTCTTCATCCCGAAACCCAACAACCCTTAAATTTAACCCTGTCCAGTCTTAGAAGTGCTTCTCCCTGTCATTTAGAATACCTGCATAACATGGGAGTGGGAGCATCTCTAACCATTTCTCTGATTGAAAATAAACGTCTCTGGGGAATTATTGCCTGTCATCACCGCACCCCCAAATATGTACCCTACGAACTCCGTAAAGCTTGTGAGTTCTTAGGAAGAGTAATTTTCTCGGAAATATCAGCACGGGAAGAAACCGAAGATTATGACTATCGAGTAAAATTAAACTTTGTGCAATCGCAATTAATCGATTATATGGCTAAAGCTAATAACTTTATTGATGGATTAATTGCCCATAAACCGAATCTGCTCGATCTAACTAAAGCCACGGGAGCCGCTATTTGTTTAGGCGGCAATTATACCTTAATTGGAGTAACACCGAGCGAAGAAGAACTAAATTATCTGATTACTTGGCTAGAAAAAAATGTCCATGAAGATGTTTACTATACCAATTCCTTACCGCGGATTTATGCCGATGCGGGTAAGTTTAAAGACATTGCCAGTGGTTTACTAGCAATTCCCATTTCTAAACGTAATTATCTCCTCTGGTTTCGTCCGGAAGTAATTCAAACCGTGAACTGGGGTGGTGATCCGGGTAAAGCGATCGAAACGACTGCCATAGATGGTGATATTCGTCTCTGTCCGCGTAAATCTTTCTCCCTCTGGAAAGAAACCGTTCGCTTGAAATCTTTACCCTGGAAAGCAGTAGAAATTAACGCCGCACTAGAATTACGAAAAGCGATCGTCAATATCATCTTAAAACAAGCCGATGAATTGGCACGTTTGGCGCGGGATTTGGAACTATCAAACGCCGAATTAAAGAAATTCGCCTACGTCGCTTCCCACGATTTACAGGAACCCCTCAATCAAGTCGCCAACTATGTGCAGTTGCTAGAAATGCGCTACACCGAAGAACTGGACGAAGATGCTAAAGAATTTATTACTTTTGCCGTCGAAGGTGTCAGCTTGATGCAAACATTAATAGATGATGTGCTGGCTTACTCAAAAGTGGATATGCAGGCGGTAGAGTTTAATACCATCGATGCTAATCTGGCACTGGAAAAAGCTCTCGCTAACCTGAAAGGGAGAATTCAGGAAAGTCAAGCTATAATCACCGTTGATCCTTTGCCAATTGTCATGGCAGATAAAACCCAGTTAATGCAATTGTTCCAAAATCTCATCGGTAATGCCATTAAATTCCGAGGAAAAACGACTCCCACTATTCATATTGCTGCTCAACGTCAAGAGGAGGAATGGCTGTTCTCTGTCACCGATAATGGAATCGGTATCGATCCCCGATTTTCCGAACGCATTTTCGTGATTTTCCAACGACTGCACACCCGCGACGAGTACCCCGGCACAGGTATGGGTTTGGCGATTTGTAAGAAAATTATCGAGTGTCATCGCGGACGAATTTGGGTAGAATCCCAATTAGGTAAAGGAGCGGTTTTCTATTTTACAATTCCCCTAGGAGGTAACGAGCGTGAGCGCTGGCGAGGACGTGCCACACAAAATTATCTTATTAGTGGAGGACAGTAAAGCTGATATTCGCCTCATCCAAGAGGCATTAAAAACTAGCACCGTCCCGCACGAATTAGTTATCGTTAGGGATGGTGTCAACGCCATGGATTATCTGCGTCGAGAAGGGGAGTATCTCGATTCTCCCCGTCCTCATCTGATTCTTCTCGATCTGAATTTACCAAGAAAAGACGGACGGGAGGTATTAGCGGAAATAAAAAACGATCCCAGTTTAAAAAGAATTCCTGTGGTGGTTTTAACCACTTCTCGCAACGAGGAGGATATTTTTTATAGCTATGAACTGCACGTTAATTGTTATATAACCAAGTCGCGCAATCTCAACGATTTGTTCAAAATTGTCAAAAATATCGAGGCTTTTTGGTTAGAAACCGCTACTTTACCTAGGGAGTGAATCCTTATCAGTTATCAGTTATCAGGTTTGAGTTTTCAGTTAATAGTATTAAGTGGCAAGTTCAGAGCTTTCTTTTCACTGATTACTGTTTACTGGACGGCTACGCCGTGCCTTTGGCAACACTGAAAAATCTTCCCACTTCCTAACTTCCCAAATATCTTTAACTCTTGATTAAAAAATGGGACTCTCGCAGGATATAAAAGTTCTTTTAATCGAGGATAATTTAGCCGAAGCTCGATTATTAAAGGAAATTCTTAAGGGTAATGAAAAAAAAGAATTTCATCTGGTTAATGTGTCAAGATTATCCGAGGCGATTTCTCTGTTACAACAAACAAATTTTGATGTAATTTTATTAGATCTAACTTTACCAGATAGTCAGGGATTGGCATCCTTAGCTCCCCTTTTCATTACGGCTCCGAAATTACCGATCGTGGTTTTAACTAATACTAATGATGATAATTTAGCTTTGGCAGCACTGCGTCAGGGAGCGCAGGATTATTTAATTAAAAGAGAAGTAAGTTTAGAAATTTTAACTCGATCGCTATGTTATGCGATCGAGCGAAAACAGATGGAGGAAGCTTTACGAGAATCCAACGAAGCTTTAAAAATGAGCGTGATTGAACGCACTAATCAACTGGAAAAAGCGCAGGAATTAAATCAGTTAAAAACTGAATTTGTTTCCATGTTATCCCACGATTTTCGCAATCCTTTAAATAAAATTTTACTCTCGGCTGGATTATTAGAAGAAAGTCGCGATCGGTTGACAAAAGATCAGCAAGTTAGCTATTTTCGCATGATTCGATCGGCCATTAAAGACATGGATCAATTGCTCACAGAAGTGTTATTAATTGGCCGTTCCGATTCCGGGAGGTTATACTGTCAATTTGATCCGGTGGATTTGCTGGATTATTGTCAAAAATTGGTAGAATCTTTTACGTTTAAGCTAGAGCCGCAATCAGCAGTTATTTTCCAAATTGAGGGCAGCTTAGAAAGGGGACTTTGGGATATTAATTTAATTAAACATATCTTGACAAATTTACTGGGAAATGCTCTCAAATATTCACCCGAAGGAAACCCCGTAGAATTTAAGATTATCGTCGAATCCGAGCAGGTAGTCTTTAAAATTATCGATCGAGGCATTGGTATTCCCAGTAAAGATCAAGAAAATTTATTTAAACCTTTTTATCGGGGTAGCAATGTCGATAATATTCAAGGAACAGGATTAGGATTAGCCATTGTCGGACGCTGTGTGGAAGCGCACAAAGGACAAATTCACTTGGAAAGTGAGGAAGGAAAAGGCACAAAGATCACGGTGATTCTACCGATTATTACCGACATTGAACACCTAAATTGAGATGAACAATAGGGTGGAACCACAATTTTTTTCCCGCTGCCCCCCCACTCCCATCTCCCATCTCCCCAGTCCCATCTCCCATCTCCCATCTCCCATCTCCCCTTCCATCGGATCGAGGATCACCCTGAACGTTCATCCGATCGAGTGATTTTGCGGAAAAGTGTTAAAAAAGATTGCTGTTTGTAAAGACAACTGTTACCGTGGGTTCAAGAGTGCGCTTTGAAGGAGGAAAAATCCCATGCACCCTAACCTATCCATCTATCCCTCGATTGCTTCGCTACTTATGTAGGGCATAGATGCACAAATCAAAGATTTCAGAAGCAAAACCAATAAATTCCCGTACTGTTGCTTAAAACAGGAGTTTGATCATGAAATTACAGGGAAAAACAGCCCTAGTCACGGGGGCATCCCGGGGCATTGGACGAGCGATCGCCTTAGAATTAGCCCGACAAGGTTTAAGCAGAATTGTGATTGTTGCCAGAGATCAAGAGCGATTAGAAAAACTAGCCAAAGAAATTGAGTCTCTAGGGGTCATTGCCACACCTTTAGCCCTAGATTTAACCGAAAATGACCGTGTTAGTTCTTCAATTATCCGCATTTGGCAAGAATGCCTTGGCATCGATATCCTCGTTAACTGTGCCGGTATTGCCCATCAAACCCCCTTTCTGCGATCGCAATTCTCGCAAGTGCAAGCAGAAATATCTTTAAATCTGATGGCCATGTACACGGTTACTCGCTTAATTGCCCGCCGGATGGCAATTCGGGGACAGGGAACGATTGTCAATGTTTCCAGCATGATGGGTAAAATTGCCGCTCCTAGCTTCACTACCTACTCGGCCACCAAATTTGCCATTTTGGGTTTTAGTCAAGCTCTCAGGTCGGAATTACGGGAACACAACATCAAAGTTGTCACCCTCTTACCCTCTTTAACCGATACGGATATGGTGCGAGAATTGCAGTTATTTCGATGGTTAAAACCGATGAGCGCCGAAGAAGTCGCCCAAACCCTAATTACCGGGTTAAATAGGGAAAAAACGGAAATTGTCGTCGGTTGGCAAAGTCATCTAGCTCTTTGGTGTCAAAAATTGGCCCCGAAACTGCTCGAGAAAATTGTCGATTTAGCTTCTCCCTTACGTCAAAGCAAAGGAAAGCGAGGATGGCGAGAAGTGTTTAACTAGGGTTTAATTAAATCCCTCAGGGTGAGCATGGCTCACCCTAATCACCTTAACTAACAGGCAATTAAACGGCTGTCAGGGTTTTTTCTAGAAGTTGTCGGGGAGCTTGAACCGAACCACGACAGTGGATTTCCGCAGAATTATTGGGACTTTCAATTAGTTTAACTTTATCTAATTCGGCTCCTAATTGGCGGATCCGTTCCTCTAATAGTTGAGCGATATGTAGGGCAATATTTTCCGCGGTGGGAACCACTTCGGCAAAGTAGGGAATATCCTTATTTAAAAAAGTATGATCGAAGGGTTCCACTACCAATTCATCGATCGCTTTTTGTAAATCCCCTAGCTCCACAATCATACCGGTGCGGGGATCAATTTCTCCCGCCACGGATACTTCTAGGTGATAATTATGGCCATGACCGTTTACCCTGGCGCATTTGCCGTAGATTTCCGAGTTTTGTTCGAGGGTTAATTGCGGTAAAGCCAAACGATGAGCGGCGCTAAAATGGGTTTTGATAGTTAAAGTTGCTTCCATATCTTTTCCTTGATATTCTGCCCACAATTCGGGGTGTTCAAATAGTTGAATTTTGACCAATGGTAAATAGGGTGCTAATCTTTGCCAGATAACTCTAGCGATATTTTCTGTGGTGGGTAGGGTTTGCTGAAATTCCGGCCAGACTTGATTGAGATAGGAGTAGTCTAATTGACTGGTTATCTCTCGTTTAATTACCTGTTTCACGGTGGAGAGATTTTCCACCATGCCATAAAGATTGAGTTCTTTGTATAGGGAGACGTATAATTCGTAATTGTGACCATGACCGGGAAAACGGCTACCAAGACCAAAAAGTCTTTGATTTTCGGCTTCGTCCCATTCTGGCAGATAATAGCGATGGCTGGCTGAAAACCGCGCTCGACGATTGATGATGCAATCCATAAATGTGGGCGATCGATGACTTTGTAAAGTTACGTTAAGAGCAACTTTTTCTAGCATAAACCAGTTTTGTCTCCTCCGACTTGCGGACCGGAGAAAGTTATCCCTCAATTCCAGCAGAATGCGATCGCTGTGAGCTTCTAGTAAGAAAATTGGCGTTGCTGAATCAGGGTATGAATGCCAACCCTGCATCGTATCCAAAAGTTAGTTTGGGTCTAGGTTTTAAAAATCCCACAAAATAAGATTCAGGTCTCAAATCAGCAACGCCGAAAACCCCTTGACTATCAAACACCCGCTCAAGTATTCTACAAGCACGCTTCAGAATTCGTTGCACTTCGGCTCTGAATCGCCACTTTGTTAGTTCGTAAGTAATATAATTATGACCGAGCAAATACCTCCTATTTATTTTCATCTTCCCGCTTCCCATCGACCCGACCCTTTGCCCGATCACGCCGATCAATTAAGAACGGGTCGAGGTTCATTGGCTTGGATTTTACAAACTTATTTGCGATTACGCGAATCGAACTTTCCCTGTGAATTAGTAGATACTATCCCTAAAGAAGGTATTGTAATTGGTCATCGAGAATCGTTAGCTTATGATTTTCAACCCTATCCCAAGTTATTACTGGCTTGTGTTAAAGGGGATCAAAATCCTCAACCCTACGCTCAAATTCATATTGTCCAAAATCGACAGGAATTAACTGCTTCTCAACTTTATATACAATCAATAGCCGAAGATCGCTATCTTTTACCCGGTAAGCGATACTTTTTACCCCATTGGACTCAACCAGGCTTAATTCCTCGTGATCCTCAACGGGGCGATCGGTTTGAAAATGTAGTTTATTTTGGCCTTACCTCCAATTTAGCTCCCCCCTTACGCAAACCGGAATGGCAACGGCAGGTAGATAATTTAGGTTTAAACTGGTGCATTCAAACTAATGATAAGTTTTGGCATGATTATCGTCAAGTAGATGCAATCATCGCTGTTCGTCGTTTCGACTCAAAGGAAACTTATCCTTGGAAACCCGCCACTAAACTGTATAATGCCTGGTTAGCAGCTGTTCCTGCTATTTTAGGAACTGAATCCGCTTTTCAAGCAGAGTACAAAAGTGAGCTAGATTTCTTTACTGCTAATAATGAGAATGATATTATTTATTATCTCAAACAATTGCGGGACAACAATTATTTAAGGCAGCAAATAAAGTCTCATTATCAAGAAAGGTCGAAAACCGTGACTATTAGCCATCTTGTTCATTGTTGGCATCAGTTTATCTTCAATGAATGTGTTCCCGCCTATAATCAATGGTGTTCCCTTTCTCTTTGGCAACAACAACAGTTCTTTTTGCGTCGTCGTCTCCTGTTGAAATTGAATCAACTGCAAATGAAAACCCTGAAAATTATAACTGCTTAATAGCCAATGGTTCTCGGTGATTGCGGACAGTAATCTTTGAAGTCCTCTTTTTACCCGGTTTTTGGGGTAGTATTCACTTGGCTCTCTTAGATGGCGAGTAGTTGAGTAGTTACTGAGATTGACTTGACACTTTTTCTATAGGTTTTTTTCTGATCGGTTTCAATTATAGATATTTTATCTTGAACGAAAATTACTCTTCCTGTACCTCTCACTAAGTCAAGATAACCCAAAGATTCGCCAGTATGCGGCTCTAATATTTCTTCGTCATCGATAGGATAAACCATCATTCTTTGACCTTCTCGAATTCCGTTCTGTTCACCTCTATTCATTACTAATTTATAGTCGTCAATAACCTTAACGACAGTGGCGGGAAAGGTTCCTTTAGGAGATAAAAGGGGAGTTTCTGTGCCGTTTTCCATGATACTGACTTCATCAAGACAAAAATAATCTGCATAGCCGTTTTTCCTAAAATGGTTTAACCCAATCTCCAATTTTAGGATTTTCAAATGGCTTTGGTTCATCAAATTCAATGATTTCCGCTTTTTCTCTCGGTGATGCCAGATAAAAAGGATTTGAATTATCTAACTTTCTTCGGAATGTCTGTTTTTTATCGGATTCGATCGTAGCCATATTATCCTGTACATTTATGACCCGACCCGTACCTTTGACAATTTCTAGATAACCTAAAGATTCTCCCGTATTAGGGTCTATAATTTCTTCCTCGCTTATCCCATATATCAATACTCGGCGACCCACTTGAATTCTATTTCGTTCGCCTCGATTCATGACTAATCGATACGGATCAAGGATATTAACTATCTGGGCGGGGAATGTACCTTTAGGCGATAATAATGTCGTTTCAGTTAGGTTTTCCATGTTTCTTCTAGGGTTGACCGGTATTGAAATTTCTAGGACTGCTAGGCTTGATGATTATTTTTTCAATTAATTTGGGATCGTTTCCATCTAGGGCATCGATAATATTTTGATAGTTAGGAGACGGCTGATTTAGAATAGCTTGTATTTTTCCATCATTTTGGATCACGTTTACGAAACCTATTCCAATTAAATTTTCAAACCCGTCATCATCCGTGTAGTAGAAAGAAATATAGATATCATACGCAAATAAATTGGAGGCTTCGAGTAAGCATTGGATATTATTATTCGCATCCTTTTGAACTCTTAGAATTTTAGGGATAATGCGCTGTTTAATTTCAGTCTCTAGCTTTTGCTTTACCTCCTGAAGTTGCTTAACTTCTGCCTCTAATTTTTGTTTCTGTCTAAGAAGCGTGTTAACAGCGCTTAACAAAGTAGCGATTAACAGCAAGGTGAAGAAACTGACAATAATTACTAGGTCTAAAGGAATAGAAGTATTGAAGGAATAACGAATTAAAGCAATACCTCCTAAAAATCCAAGAAGGCCGAGTAAAACCCCTTGAATTTCGTTAAAACTAGACCAAATTAACCCCCAAAAGTTATTTTTCATCTTTTTTGAAAACTCAAGAGACCGGTGATTAGCCAGTCTCTCAAGTCTTATCTATCTATTCTACTCGATTCCTTCGATGCGGTCCTCCACTTCTTGATAAAGTTCCTGTAAGCGGTCTAAATTCTCTTGAGAAGTTTCCCAGTAACCGCGACCATTAACTTCTAGCAGGGTTCCCACCATCTTGCGGAAAGAATTAGGATTGAGATTCATCAGACGCTGACACATTTCCTCATCTTGAATAAAAGTGGTGTTCACATCTTCATACACCCAATTATCCACCGCATCAGCAGTTGCCGACCATCCCATGGTATTAACCAAACGCTTCGATAATTCTCGGACTCCTTCGTAACCATGACTTAACATTCCCTCGTACCATTTGGGATTGAGTAACTTGGTGCGGGTATCCAAGCGCACGGTTTCCGATAAAGTACGCACCTGAGCGTTAGCGGTAGTAGTATCAGCAATATAGGCCGCCGGTTTTTTGCCATCATCGCGTAAACTAGCGACAACTTTTGTCGGGTCCGAGTCGAAATAGTGGGAAACATCGGTTAAACTAATCTCGCTAGAATCCAAGTTTTGGAAAGTTGCCTCCGCAGTTTTTAAAGATGCTTCAAACAACTGACGATTATCGGCCATCATCCCCGGATTATCAGAGTCGAAAGCAAAACCCTTGCGGTTGAGATACATATTCTGTAACTCTTTTTCATCTTCCCAACTGCTATTTTCCACCGCGAGATTGATGTTAGAAGAATAGGAACCGGAAGCATTAGAAAAGATGCGGGTGGCTGCCTGTCGAACCGTTAAACCCATTTCTTTTGCTTGTTCAATAGCGTGTTTGCGGACATAATTCATCTCCACCGGTTCATTTGCTTCTGCGGCCATTTTTACGCCTTGGTCAAGCAAGTTCATCTGATTGATAAATAAATCCCGGAAGACACCAGAACAATTGACCACCACATCAATGCGCGGTCTTCCTAACTCCTCTAGGGGAATCAATTCCAGTTTATTCACCCGTCCCAAAGCATCGGGAACGGGACGAACCCCCACCATCCAGAGAATTTGTGCTAGGGATTCCCCATAGGTTTTGATATTATCAGTTCCCCAGAGAACACAAGCGATGGTTTCGGGATATTTACCAACCTTATCCAGTTTTTGCCGTTCTAACAGACGATCCACCACGATTTTAGCCGATTTTACCGCCGCTAGGGTCGGGATAGACTGGGGATCTAAAGCATGGATATTTTTACCCGTCGGTAAAACTCCGGGGTTACGGATGGGGTCGCCACCGGGACCGGGAAGAACGTATTCCCCTTCCAATGCTTTTAATAGGGCCCCTAATTCATTATCGGCACAGACCTGTTCTAAACAGAATTCTAGGTATTCAAACAGGGGTTTTAATGCCACCGGATCAACTTGTGGATAACCCATCGACTGTAAAGTTTCGAGCCAAGGCGATTTCTTGCCTATATTCAAGAAATTCAGCTTAGAAAGCATCGATACCCGACCTTCTGCGTCGGTTTGGGACTCGACTAAAGTTGCGACGGCAGCGCGAGTCGCGAGGGTGATGTTTTGCAGTAATTCCACATCCTCCAGCACACCTCGATCGCTATTGCGATAAACTTCCTCTAGATCCCGGCCGATGCTGTTGGCAATAATTCGGGGTAAGGAAAGTAAATCGTCTTCTTCCCGGTCTAAACTGGCAATATTGACCAAAGTTGCCACCGCTTCCAGCGCCGAGGGGGGTTTCCCGATAACGTGCAGTCCGCAGGGAAGCAAGCGCGATTCAATTTCCATCAGTTTACGATAGACGGAACCGACGATATGATCCCGTTCCTCTTGACTGAGATCGGCGGTATCACTATCAGGTAAACTTATATCTTTGTCGAGATTAACTAAGCGACATTTATCGACAATAGTATTGACAATTTGCACCCCACGTCCACTATCCTTCAGGGTTTGGTAGGAACCGATCAACTCGCTCAGTTCTTTTAACCCTTTGTAGAGTCCGGCATTTTCTGCGGGGGGAGTAAGATAGGAGATGGTTTCCGCATAACTGCGACGTTTAGCGATCGTCGCTTCGCTGGGGTTATTAGCGGCATAATAGTAGAGGTTGGGAATCATCCCGATGAGGTTATCGGGGTAGCATTCCCCAGACATTCCCATCTGTTTGCCTGGCATAAATTCTAGGGAACCGTGGGTGCCAAAATGAAGAACCGCGTCTGCTTTCCAGACTTGATTGAGATAGGTATAGTAGGCTGCAAAACCGTGGTGGGGACTAGCAGAACGAGAAAAGAGCAGACGCATGGGATCCCCTTCATAACCGAAGGTGGGTTGAACCCCAATAAAGACGTTACCGAATTCTTTGCCGTAGATTAATAGATTTTGTCCATCACTGTTGAGGTGTCCAGGTGGTGGTCCCCAATTTTCCTCTAAACGGACGGAATAGGGGGTTAAACGCTCGTATTCCGGTACAGACATCCGATAGGCGATATTTAGCTCCGGACTATGGTATTGTGCGGTGGCATCATGGATTACCGCTTCCATCAGTTCTTGGGGAGATGCGGGTAGCTCCTGCAAGTCATAACCATTATTTTGTAACGCTTGCATCACCTCGTAGATAGAACCGAACACATCTAGATAGGCTGCGGTTCCCACATTCCCTTTATCGGGGGGGAAACTAAACACAGTGATGGCGACTTTTTTATTGAGTTTCGGTTTCTTTCTTAGGTTAGCCCATTTTAGCGCCCGTTGAGCGATCGCTTCTACCCGATCCTGTAAAGCGATCGCTTTACCCGTGGCCCCATCCCGGCCCGATAATATAATAGGTTCGATCGCACCGTCTAATTCGGGAATGGCAATCTGTAGCGCTACTTGAATGGGGTGTAACCCCAAATCGCTTTCTTCCCATTCCTGGGTGGTTTGGAAAACTAGCGGTAACGCGCACATATAGGGACGATTGAGACGTTTTAAGGATTCTATCGCTGACCGATGATCTTGTCGCGCTGGACCCCCCACTAAAGCAAATCCCGTCAGGGAAATTACCGTGTCAACGATGGGAACCGCTTCCACTCCTTTTAAGCTTTTATCCCAGAAATATTCCTCTACCGGTTTAGAAAAATCTAATCCCCCAGCAAAAACGGGAAGGACTCGCGCACCCATAGACTCGAATTCCTGCACGAGAGCGACATAATGAGCGTCATCACCAGTAACGAGGTGAGTTCTCTGTAAAATTAAGCCCACACAGGGAGCTAAGGGGTCTTTTAGGTCATCGGGAATATCACTGCGGTTATTGTACCAAGTGAAGTATTCCTTGACATCCTCGAACATTTTCATGGATAAAGGATGCCAGATACCCAGATCTGGATAAACTACCGGTTCCTTGTAAACTACGCTGTCATCTTTGTTATCGAAGACGTACTTATCGGCCAACATTAACAGGAAGTTCTCTAAATTTTCTGCGGAACCTCCCAGCCAATACTGGAAACTTAACATAAAGTTGCGTGCGTCCTGAGCTTTTTCCATGGGGAGGTATTTCAGGACTTGCGGTAAAGTTCGCAATAACTTTAACATCGCATCTTGGAAACCAGCGCCGGAGTTTTCCCTGCGCTTTTTCATAAAGTTAGCGATGACACTCTTAGACTGTCCCAATTGGGCCATGGAAAAGCTGCCTAATTTATTTAAGCGCATTACCTGGGGCATAGAGGGAAAGACGATCGCCGCGTCTAATTGATCCCGATGGGGACTGACAGCGGCCACCACTTTATCGGCTAAATCTTCGATAAAGATGAGAGAAGCAATGAAAATATTAGCTTTGGCTACATCATCCTGAAAATTGCGATAATTTTCCCCATCGCGCAGTTCTTCAATTAAATAACCACTAATTTCGATCGCTAGTTTCCGGTTGTTAGCGTTGATTTCCCTGACCGCACTACTCAGCGCACTTTGGTACTGAGGTTCTAGCACGACATAGACCACCTTGACCAGCGATCGACCATTCAACGCGTCGGGAACTATGTGACGAATGGTGGACTTGACGTGAGTGAACATATATGATGGTTCTCCTTAGGATTGCTGAGTCTGGTATGAAGTGATTTTCGTCATCTGATGACGATCGCCCTTTGTTTAAGGTGTTTAGATATATATGTTTCTGTTTTGTATCAGAAAATGTCACCCTAATGAGCATTTACTCTGGGTTTTGACACAATTCGATAAATATCTTGCCATATTTTGTAACAGATGGTAAAGAGCTTTTTGAGTAACTGCTCAGGCTTTTCTTTACAATAATTAATATTTAATCTATTGACTTTTAATCACAAAAGTGTTATTGATCAGCACCTCAGACGAGATGTCCCTGTTCAAAGATGATCAGGGTGAGGATTCTAGATCATCTCATAGACATCTGCAAGTGCTATAACTCAATCAAGATCAGCTTTTTGTCCTTGTCCTAGACCTCTGGTAAAAATCAAAAATTGTTGTTAGGGTTAGGATTCAGTAGCCGGTAAGCTGTACTGGATTTAAACTGCCTATTGGAAATTTTAGTACAAATGCTCGAACTGGCAACTCCGGCGCTCCAGTGCAGTCTTAAGGAGTAATTTAGATAGTCAACAGCTTAATTATAGCGAGGAAATCAGGCAATAGTTTCAGAAAATTTGGCAAGTTTAGGTTGAAAAATCAACAATAAGGAAGTAAAGTTCTCAGAGTTTCGTTATGGTGGTAGAATTGGTTGATGGCTAAAAAGTTTTTATTTGATTCGATACATCTATGACCGAGTTATTTGCTAGTGCAGCAGGCCGACATTTGCAAGATGCCAAGATTTTGCTGTCTAAAAACCGTTGGGACAATGCCATTTACCTAGCTGGTTATGTGGTAGAATGCGCTTTTAAGTTTTTAGTAGAACAGTATTTTAAAAATGATCAAAAAGCCGCTAAAAAATTCGGACATGATCTCGAGGAATTAGAAGGTAAAGCGAGGGAAAGATTAGGAATTCTCTATCCTATTTTAGAGCAACAGTTACCAGTTTCTCGCATCCGGGGAACTGTTCTAGGGCAAAATCACCCAGAAAGAAGATATTATCAATCTGGATATTGGACTGAAGATCAGGCTAACTCGGCCGTTGAATATGCTGAAGAAATTTATCGAGATATTATTCCCAGATTAGTGCTAAACGGTTATATTTCTAGTAAGGATATTTAAGATTCTGATGATTAGTTTTAGTGAAACTTTTGCTAGGGTAAGGGAATGCTTTCAGGATTCCAGTCTTGGTTCTCTTGTGGCCAAACTAAAATCCGTGATTATTATTCGTGATGTTGAGGGAAAAATTCGCTTATTTCTAGAGTTACAAGGGGAAGACAAGATAGAATCAAACGAAGAAAACCATCTATCTACACTCCTGTCTGAAAAACTTGAGGATTACTATGGCCGTGATATTTGGTGGCAAAAAGGAGAAGGAGATGCTTATAAAGCCCTGATTGATCTTATCATGAAGGAAAAAGTTAAGGCACCTTGGTTCGATGAATCGCCAAGCTTGGAATGGTATATTCTAGAACGTCATCTGGCTAAACAAGCATGGACAGAGAATAAAATTGGGCAGCAACTGCCTTGGGATTTTGAAAAAGTTGAAAAAGGATATAAACCAGCTATTGTCTCCTTTTTTTCCTTCAAAGGAGGAGTTGGTCGCACCACTACTATTGCCGCTACTGCCTTAACTTTAGCGCGGAATGGTCATCGAGTCGCTATAGTTGATCTTGATTTAGAAGCTCCCGGTCTGGCCACAATTTTTTCTAAAGATGTTGCCGCTAATTCTGGTGTCATGGACTATTTGCTAGAAAAGAAAGTTCAAAAAGACAAATGGAAACTGAGTTTAAAAGATATTAATGACTCAAATTTGTTAGGAGATGAAGGTGAAATCTTAAAATTGCTACCAGCAGGAAATGTGGATCAAGATTATTTAGAAAAATTGGCTCGTTTAGACTTTCAAAATCTTGTCAATGGTCAACTACAAGGCATTTTAAAACAAATGCTAGAAGAAATAGCAAGGTTAAACAGACCACTGGATTTTATTCTCATGGATGCAAGAGCAGGTTTTCATGATATTGGTGGTTTAGCTATTACTTATTTTTCCCATGCAGTGGTTATTTTTGGTACGGAATCTCGACAAAGTTGGGCAGGATTAACCCAAGTTATCCAACATTTAGCCCTATCTAACCCTGAGGATCCTTTACCATTAATTTTAGTTCATGCTCTCGCTCCATCTTTAGGAACAGTTGGCCGAGAAAGAGAGTTACGAAATTTTCGACAAAGAGCCTATACAATTTTCCAAGAAAACTATTATACTGAATCTGAAGATGTCCCTAACTCTAATGATACTGATGCACCATTTTTCCCGATAGTTGTCCCCTACGATAATAGTCTGCGGGGAGATATTGCCCTCTTTACTCGTGACTCACGGCACGATACTCCAGAAGAAAAAGAGAGATTAGCAAATCTCGTGAAAGTTATGACCGATTCTCCTTATCAAACTATTGCTGAAAAGCTTTGTCAATTATTTGGACGTGATGTGATTATAAACAATCGGTAAAAATTATGGCTGAATTCGATAAAAAAAAGTTACTGGAATTAATGGGAGCAGTTGCTCCTGGAAAAGCAACTGCTGAACAGGAAAGTGATGATGAAGACGTATTTCTCAAAAATTTCTTACCCGTGGTTGATTATAGAAAAGCTTTGGAGCCAAGCATTTTATTAATTCAAGGTGGTCGGGGTGTGGGTAAAACAGAATTATTTCGTTTACTAGCCATTCCCTCTGGACGAGAAGCTTTAGTTAATAGTTTAAATATTCGAGGTCTTGCTCCTTTAAATCAGACCAGATGGATTGCAGGATTTGGTCGCACTCGCAAAACTGCAAAACGATTTCCGTCACCAGAAATTATAGAAAAAGAAATGCAAAACGCTACTAATCTTGAATGGCGTAGTTTCTGGTTAGGATTGATTTTAGGTGTCATTTTACAGGAACAAGAATCTGATATTGCCAGCATTATAGGTCAAGAATTGGATCCAAATATTACTACTATTCTTAAAAATAGGTTATCGCTTTTATCAGAATGGAGAATTTTAGTTAAAGATAATTTTGAACATCTAAATTATGTTCTTGACAAATTAGACGAACAATTAATTAGTTCTGACCAATGGCTATTTATTACTTATGATGAATTGGATCGGTTATTGACTACTTATAATGCTCTAGCTAATCCGATTAGAGAATTATTAGCTTTTTGGCTCGATCGCTCTCGTCGTTGGGAGAGAATTCGACCAAAAATATTTCTTCGTACCGACCTATTTAGAGAGGAATTTTTGGGATTTCCTGATGCTTCTAAATTACAATCCCATCGGCTAGAATGGCAACGCTCTTGGCTCTATCAACTCTGGATTAAACGGTTAGCTAATTCCGATCAAGAAATGAGAGACTATTTACAGATGATCCCTAATTTAATTTATGAAAGCTCAACCCAACTAGGATGGAATGTTAGTAGTGATGAACGATTATTTGAAGAATTAATCGAAAAAATGATCGGTAAATATATGGGAGCTAGTCCTAAAAAAGGCATTACCTACCGATGGATACCTAATCATCTTCAGGATACTGGGGGTAGAATTGCTCCTCGCTCTTTTCTAAAATTATTCGACCTAGCGGCAGCCAAAAGATTAGAACGTTTTGAACAACTGACCGAGCTATACCTTCTACAACCCCCTGATCTCCAGAGTGCTTTAATGGATACTTCAGAGGATAGAATTAAAGAATTAGCACAGGAAGAATATCCTTGGTTAGAATCTCTAAAAACTAAGTTAGAAGGGTTAAAAACTCCTATGCCGAAAGAAACTTTTTTAGAGGCTGTGCGCTCAACTAAATGGAGTCCTGAAAAAGAAAACAAACCTCCCGTTCAGGAACCTGAAGGGATTGTGCAATATCTAATACAATTGGGTGTGGTGGAAAGTCAGATTGATGATCGAATTAATATACCTGAAATTTATTCATATGGGTTTAAAGTTAAACGTCGCGGTGGGGTTCAACGTCCTCAATAACTTGAGGATATCGACAATAATTTTATGTAGAATAAATAGTAAAATACATGAAGCAATAATAACTAACATTGGCAGATTTTAACAGTTGATAACTCCGATAGTTAATGTGTATTAGTCGGTGATAAACCCTTATTATTTTCAGTAATCGATCGACAATGTTTTTTAATTGGATAACTTTACCCTATTTATTAATTAATCCTGTTTTAATTCCCTTGAGTATAGCTCGATCGGAAACTATTCTTGCTCAAGAAGTCAGCGATCCTAATTATCAAAAACTGGTGCAGTACGCTCAAAATCAACAACTCGATCGCTTACCCATGGCTGATATAATCCAGAATATCGCCACTCAATTTTTAGGAGCAAAATATCAAGCAGGATTACTCAATCGCTCGGCAACAGAAAAATTATTTATCTCTTTAAAAGAGTTTGATTGTGTCCTTTTTGTGGAAACAGTTCTCGCTTTGAGTCACAATTTTGCTTTAAAAAATTATCAGTATTCTGCTTTTAGTCAGCAGGTTTTAAATCAGCGTTATCGCCACGGTATTCTCGACGGTTATTGTAGTCGTCTGCATTACTTTTCCGATTGGATAAATGACAATCAAAAACGAGGCAATCTAGAAAATATTACTCAAAAATTAGGTGGAATTACTCTTGACAAAAAGCTCAACTTTATGAGGAAAAATCGCCCTCTATATCCCCAGTTAAAAACTCAAAGTAATTACGATTGTATTCAACAGGTAGAACGAGGATTAGAAAGCTTATCCTTAACCTATATTCCCACCCCTAAGATTAAAGATATTTACCCACAACTACAAGCTGGAGATATTATCGGTGTCGTGACTAATATCCCTGGTTTAGATACCACCCATACCGGTCTAGTTTATCGCTTTCCCGATGGCAAAATTGGCTTAATTCATGCCTCTCCTGCTGGTCAAGTTACCATTGCTAAAGACCTAAAAAAATATATCACTAAAGTTGACAAAGCCATCGGTATTTTTGTAGTTCGTTCCCTTGATCCAAGAAATAGGTAGATAGGGTGTGTAGTTCTGGTGAATAAGCTAGTAAAAAATCGAGCATAATTCCATCGGTAAATTCAAGTTTTTGACTTCTTCCTTCTTCAATAAAGGCTCTTTTCCTCTCCGATGTTCCGCACTTTTTTCTTGAGATTTTTAACTACTTCTTCTCCTAATTCATTATATCTTTTGAGAATTCTAAAACTATATTGATAATCTAACCCCACAGCTATTGCCGCATTTTTGATTGTTTATCCTAATGATATTTGACCCAATAAGTGCCATCTTCTTGTTTCCACTGAGTCTTGACTACTTCTGTATCTATCTTTCAGTTACTCTGAACTTAGATGTTCGGCTAAGTAAGCTTTCTTGGGCATTTTATCTCCTTGTCTTCACTCGTTTTATTATAAGTACCTAAGCAAAATTAATTACACATATCTAACCAACTCTTGCCTCTTGCCTTTTGCCTTTCTTCACTAGGAAATTTATTTTGCACGACTACTTAATAGGATTTGGTATTATAGCAATTCTTGGAGCTATGAGGTACAATAGAAAGCAAATAGACAAATAATAAATAGAACTCGCCAGCTTACTAGGAGACCCTATTCCGTAGATTTTCGCCAAAAAATTATCGATGTCTGGAAGAAAGAAAAAATTTCCATTCGAGGACTAGCCCAGAGATTTGACGTGGCTAAAAGCTTTATTCAGAAGTTATTGAAGCAACATAAAGAAACAGGCGATATCCGTCCTCGTCCGCAAGGGGGAAGTCCGCCAACCAAGTTAAATAGTGAACAACTGATAATTTTAAGAGAAATCATCGAAGCTAACAATGATGCAACTCTCGAAGAATTATCGGAATTACTGTAGGAAAAGACACAGGTGAAAGTCAGTAGAGCTACCCTAGGGCGGCTGACGCAAAAACTCAATTACAGTTTCAAAAAAAAACACTACACGCGGCGGAAAAAGAAAGTGACAGGGTACAGCAAAAAAGAGTAGAATACTGGTCAGAAGTTCGGGAAATTGAGGCATCAAAACTAATTTTTATCGATGAATCGGGGGTAAATTTAGCCCTTTTGAGACTCTATGCTAGAGCCTTAATTGACCAAATATATCGGGGAAGAAAACCACAAAAAAGAGAGAGAAATATTTCAATAATTAGTGCTATAAGCTTAGAAAAAGTTGTCGCATCAGTCAATATATACGGTGCAGTGGATGCGGTAACATTCTATACTCAAACCTTACGAGGAACAAGAAAGGGTAATCAGTTAAACTTAAATATCACGACAAAAATTGAGTTAGACACCCAAAAAACTCAAGCAATCTGGACATTAACCGCAGATTCTTTGAATACGGGACGAGAAGTTTATCAAAGACAACCTTGTTTATTGTCTCAAATCCGGTTTGCACCAGGGACTAATAGCGCCACCGTCAATCAATCGGTTGTGCGAGGGAGTCGAAATATTTATCTCTTAAGAGCAAATCAAGGACAGAGAATGGATCTAAAAATTACATCCTTAGAAAATAATGCCGTATTTGATGTGATTGCACCGAATGGGGAAATATTGACAACAGAAGCTACCCAATCTAGTCTAAAATTACCTGCTACTGGAAATTATGAAATAATTGTAGGGGGAACTCGCGGCAATGCCACCTATAAATTAAATGTTAAAATTCAATAAATAGTAGCAATGTCAGCCCGAAGATACTTTCATTTGTGGAACTTTAGCCAAAAGATTGTCAACCACAACGGTAGCAGCATCAATCTTGAATCAGTAAACAGTTATCAGTTATTCAGTTATCAGTTTACTGTTTACCGATCACTGAAAAAGCTTGCCAACCCCGATGAATAACCCCCCTGATAGTCCATTCAATTACACAGAGGCTTTTATTGCCCTAGGCACGAGTAATTTCGATCGCTCGGTGCAGTTTTATCGTCAATTGTTGCAACAGGAACCAAACCCCTACCTTGCCGCCGTTTATGCGGAATTTAGGCTGATTAACCTTAAATTAGGTCTTTTTTGCCCTAAAGAGTCCCACAGAGAGGAATTTGGCGATTCTAGGGGCAGTGGCATGAGCATTTGTTTCGAGGTGGAGAGTCTCGAAAAAGCCATCGAGCATTGGAGCGAAATCGGCTATGGTGCTAGGGGAGAAATTAGCCAAGCTTCCCACGGTCCGGAAATCTACATCTATGATCCGGATGGTAATCGTTTAATTTTCCATCAATCCACCGCTAAAACCAATCCTTTCAGGTAGGAACCTTCCGAGTGATAGATACTGGTGGGATGGTCCGCCGGTTGGCTTAAACGTGCTAAGATTCGCACTGGGCGAGCCGATTCAATAGCTGCCGCCATGACAGCCCCCTGAAAATGTTCTTCGTTAACCACTTGGGAACAGGAAAAGGTGAAAATAATACCTTGGGGGCGAATTTTCTGGAAAGCTTGGTGATTTAATCTTTTATAAGCCATAACCGCCTGATGACGGGATTGGATACTTTTGGCAAAAGCGGGGGGATCGAGAACAATCAGATCGTAATCCTCCTCACAGTCGCGCAAAAAGTTAAAAACATCGGCGCTGTAGGATTGATGGGGAACTTGACTGAGATTATTCAGGGCGATATTTTTTTCGGTAAGATCGATCGCACCGTGGGAACTATCAACGGAATCGACTAGGGCAGCCCCCGCTTGCATAGCATAGACGGAAAAGCCGCCAGAGTAGCAAAAAGTATTTAAAACCCGTTTATTATGGGAATATTGAGATAATAAGGCTCTATTTTCCCTTTGATCGAGGAAAAATCCCGTTTTTTGTCCCTTTTCCCAATCAATAATAAAGCGATGGCCGGATTCTAACACCTCATCGCCGGTTTTTTGACCAAATAAGTATTTATTTTCGGAGATATGGGCGCTTTTCGCCAAAACTGCGGCACTTTTATCGTAAACTGCCCGTAAATTGTCAGCGTAGATAGTTTTCAGGCAATCGACAATCAGATCAAGACGTTGGTATAAAGCGAGGGAATAAGCTTGAATAACCGCCGTGCCATTGTACCAATCGACGATTAAACTGGGTAAACCGTCTCCTTCTGCGTTAATTAAACGATAACAGTTAGTTTTCGGGTTATCCACTAAACCGATTTGTTGCCGCAGCTGATAGGCATTCTGGAATTTTTCGAGAAATAATTGAGCAATATCGCTGACTTTTGGGAAAGAAAGAATTTTAACGGCAATATTGCTAGGATTATACAGTCCAGTGGCTAGATATTCGCCTCGATCGCTATAAACCTCTACGATAGCACCCTCTTTGACTTCCCCCTCCATCTCTTTAATCGCCCCGGAAAATATCCAAGGATGGAATCGTTTAACAGCATCAATTTTATGGTTTCTCAGGATAATTTTCGCTAAATCTGGCATGGATAAAGAATCAGGGTTGATAGCTGACGGCTACTAGACAATTCTATTATCCCCTGCCAGCAGCGCAAAACCATGGTTTGTTATCCCTCGATCGAGTGGCATCAAACCAAGTCCCCACAATCGAGGGATAATCAGAGGGAATTCTCGCCTATAATAAGTTAGATTTTAGCGATAGTCCCTCGACAAATGCCAAGAAAAAGTGATGCTGCCAGTGGTTTAAGTTTATGGTTCCAACGTTTGGGGGCTGCCAGTTTGTTAGCGGGACAAACTTTTTTACATATTCTTAATGGCAAAATCCACCGGCGTAATACTCTCGAACAAATGAGTATTGTTGGACCAGAATCCTTGACAATTGCCCTAATTACTGCTGCTTTTGTGGGTATGGTTTTCACTATTCAGGTAGCCAGAGAATTTATTTTTTTTGGGGCGGGTAGTTTTGTTGGGGGAGTCCTTTCCTTGGCTTTAACCAGGGAATTAGCCCCAGTTTTAACGGCGGTGGTGGTGGCGGGGAGAGTTGGCTCGGCTTTTGCCGCCGAAATTGGTACAATGCGAGTAACAGAACAAATTGACGCTTTATATATTTTAAAAACCGATCCGATCGATTATTTGGTCATTCCCCGGGTGATTGCCTGTAGTTTAATGTTACCCCTGCTCACTATTATCTCTTTAGTCACGGGATTACTCGGTGGTTTATTGATTTCTGATAGTCTTTACGGTATTTCCTATTCCCTATTCTTACAATCAGCCCAAAATTTTCTGGAAACATGGGATTTAATTAGTTCTATGTTCAAGTCCCTTATTTTTGGGATTTTAATTGCTATTATCGGCTGCAGTTGGGGTTTAACCACCACCGGCGGTGCTAAAGGAGTTGGTCAATCTACTACCACGGCTGTGGTAACTTCTTTATTAGCGATTTTTGTGGCTAATTTTTTCCTCTCTTGGCTGATGTTTCAAGGGACAGGTAATGTGGAAATCGGCTAAGACAGTCATCAGTAATCAGTAAACAGTAATCAGTGCCAAGAAAACGGCAATTTTCTACTTAATAACGCTCACTAAAAACTCAAATCAATTTGGTTGAAATATCTATATTACATTTTGGGCGCACGCAGTTCGATCAACTCACTGACCACGATGCGCCCCTACCATTGGCGCAATAATATTATTGTAGGGGCGAATTGCATTCGCCCTCTTTTGGCTCTTCACCTATAGGTGAGAGAAAGTCAGAGAAGGGATTGAGAGTAAGACAAGTTTTAATTAATTCCTCCACTCCTAGGACTGGATAAATAGGGACTCCTAACTGATTAATAACAGTTTCTAGGGTGATATCATCTAAAAATACCGCTTCCCCATGCTTGAGCATAAGGGAGGGTAATAAAACCCCATCCCCAAGATTTTTACCTTGTAATCCTTTGAGAATATCTTGCCCGGTTAATAAACCCGTAACCGTGATTTCCTGCCCCCAATAATCACTATTTAAAGCCACTAATTCCACGGTTAAACCCCGCACCTTATTTAACTGTTTAACTAGGGGTTGAAAGGCTTGTTCTACCGCATTGCCCACTACCCATATTAACCGTCTAGAGGGAGTAATTTGAGCAGGTAATAACTTCTTGGCTGTCTTCTGGAAATCCCTAATAAATTGACGAATCGAGCCAACCCCGTTACCGATTTGGGGATAGTCTTCGTAGTGAGATTGAGGTGGTAAATCGACTCGGGCAATTAAAAACCATTCATCGGCTAACCACACCACATTACTGCCAAATTCTTGACGAAATTGTTTCTGTAAAGTTTGGACTTGTTCGATCACTTCTCGCGCTTTTTCTTGGCTAACGGGAATTAATTCATCTTCTTGGGGACGAAAGCGGGTTAATCCCACGGGAACTACGGCAATCGACTCCACACAGGGAATATCTCCCCGATGAAAAGAAACCAGATCTAACAGGGTTCTTTCGAGATGAATACCATCATTAATATTGGGACAAACTACCACTTGGGCATGAATTTGTAATTGTCTGGCTTGTAGCCATTTTAAATGGTCTAAAATTTGACCAGCGCGGGGATTTTTTAAGAGACGAATTCTCAGATCGGGTTCCGTGGCATGAACGGACACAAAAAGCGGTGAGATGTGCATCTTTTCGAGCCGCTGCCATTCTTTTGCTGTGAGATTAGTTAGGGTTAAATAACTGCCATAGAGAAAACTCAAGCGATAGTCATCATCTTTATAGTATAAAGTTTTTCTTTTGCCCTCTGGTTGTTGATCGATAAAGCAAAAAGGACATTTATTATTACACTGAATTAAGCCATCAAAAAGGGCGGTTTCAAACTCTAAACCTAAGTCTTCATGATAATCTTTTTCGATTTTTACTTGATGAGTTTTGCCCTGACTATCAAGCACTTCTAGGGTTAAAAATTCATCGGCACATAAAAATTGATAATCGATTAAGTCCCGGGGACGATTACCATTGATAGAGACGAGCGCATCCCCGATTTCAAAACCTACCTCGGCGGCGATCGAATCTGGGATGACACTACTAATTTTAGCTGGACGAATAGTTAATTCACTCATATTTTTAGGTCGCCATCCAATTATTTAACTGCATTTCGAGAGAGTCTTTGACCTTGTCTCACTTTTGTCAAGCTAATTCTACAGCATTTTAGGGCGATCGCTGTTAGGGATTGGGGAAAAAACCAAAAAGTTTAGCACCCCCTCCTAAAATGGCCACAACCAGAGGGATAAGAATCCCGCGATTGGTAAATTCCTGATAGGTGACTCTTGCAGTTAACCCTTTAATTTCTGTGGTTAGTCGCTCATCTAACGCTTTAATCTCCCCTTTGAGTTCGACTTGTCCTATTTTAGGAGCGTGTCAACCGTTATACTCCTGGACGATGGGCAACTGTGACATAATCTCTGATTAGGTACGGTAAGTCGCTAGTGAACCCCGTTAGCCTTGGAGACTTCCTTGCTAGACACCATTTCCACCCTATCCCCAAAACTAACAGCGATCGAATCCACGGGAAATCCTCTCCCGAAAGTTGCTACTTGTTCCTCCACCTGTCGTTACTGTCGGTTTTATAAGTTTCAGGGGAGAGGAAATGGCTATTGTCAACGCTTGGGAGTCCCTGTTCACAGTCATTGGCGCGCTTGTCCTTTAATTTGTCCACCTTTCGCCCCTTCTTGGGAAAGGTCGGAAAATGGGCAATTTTAAGTAGTTATCTGGATTTTACTACCTGTATCGAGCAATTTTCTCCCCATCCCGCTCCGTGCGAGGATGGGGTTTTAATCGAAACCGATGCTTTCCACTCCACCGCTATCGGGACTGGTGGCGACAAAATAGAGAATTCCTGAGCCGAGACAAGCGATCGCTATACTAAAGCAGATCATCCAGACTTGAGCAGGTTCGTAGCTATTACTATCGATCGCCCGCCGGATGAGAAAATATCGGCGCGTGGCGATGACAACGGTTAATAATCCCACCATGGCGAAGACAAAACCCAACAACCAACCTAGTCCCAGAGATGGCGAAGATACTGTTCGTAAACGCAAAATGACCAGACCAAAACCCATCAAAGCGATCGAGGCGCGCATCCAAGACAGATAGGTGCGTTCGTTGGCCGAATGATCTCGCCAGTAATCAGGGTTAAATTTCTGCCCTGTCTTTTGGGATTTAAACAGCATAGAGGAGTTCCTAGCAGTGAACTTCAATAAAATCAAGTATTCTTTCTTCTGGTTTTAATAAATTGTTTTTATCATCTAGTTTTTCGCTTATCTTTAACCAATTCAAGGGACTTAAGCAGATTATCATCCATAAATAGGGGAAGTTTACCGTCCCATCTTTCGATCGCTTTGTTCTGTAAAACTTCTGGACTTAAGGAGTCTTGGAGAATGCGATGAGCTTCCGCCTCTCCCTTGGCCAGATTGATTTTTACTTCCGATTCTTTCAAGGCTTTCAGCACCATAAAACCGGCTTTTTTAGCTTCCTGTTCGGCAATTTGTTTGGCTTCCACCGCATCGGTAAAGCGATCGGAAAAGTTGACATGAACCAAAGAAACATCATCGACACCGATATGATAATTTTTCAGTCTTTCGGTTAAACGAATATCCACTTCCCCTTTCACCTCCTCCCGTTTAGTAATTAATTCTTCGGCGGTATATTTAGCCATAACTTCCTTGAGAATTTCCTCCACTGCTGGATCGATCACTCGTTCAATGACAGCCGCTTCATCGCCAATTTGTTGAAAAATATTATTAACTTCTGATGCTAAAATATGCCAATTCAGGGCCACATCTGTAAATACTTCCTGTAGGTCTTTGGAGGAAGCTTCAGCCGCTATCTGTTGTTTTTGGATTCTCACACTTAGTTTTTTTACCGTGTTAACAACAGGAATAATCCCGTGAATGCCCTCATTAAGTATTTTCTCCTGTACTTGACCAAAGACCATTAAAACCCCTCTTTCTCCCGCATTAACAATCACGAAAGGATTAAAAATAATCGCCAAAATTAATAACAAAAAAAAGATATTACTTGGTCTAGCTAAAAGACGAATTTTGAGCATTTTAATTGAGAATAGAGATGGTTAATAGGATAGGTTTACAAATAAATAAAAGGGCTGATTTTATCTTCGTAATTAGTGACATTTTTATCTAGAAAAATTTCAGCAACTAGAGAATGAAGATTTAGTCTCGTCCTTTTCGTCCCGTCTGGCTGGCAAAATATCGGGAAATACTTGTCTATTTATAGTGATCATAGTCGCCGATTGAATGTTTTAGAAATCATAAATTTAAACGATCATTTCGTTAGTTTTAGTCAGAAACTTGGTCAAAAAGGCATTTATTTATCCAAGAAAGGAATCGGGGTTATCCAGAAGTAATTATAACAAAATTTTCCTTGTCTTAAATGGTACATTCTCAGTCCACCAGTCTAGCTGGTACTTTCTTTTATAGCAATTACCTTAACATAATCTAGTTTCGGCATAAAAGATATTTTGTATAAAGGATATCTCGATAAATTGACTCGCAAAAATGGCTATGGTAGAACCCTAAATACAGTAAACGGATAAGCCTACTGTACTTAATTCCATTCCCTAACGAGGTCATTTATCGATGAGTCATCTTTTCACGCAGTCGCGCCATCTCGCCGCTCTTTTCAAAATCGCCGGCACGATGACCGGAGTGGCCTTAGCTCTAACGACTGGAACACCCGTGCGCGCGGCGGGTTTTCTCCCCTTTTCCTTTCAAACCAACGTTACCGCGAGTCCGGACCTAACCGGAAATCCTAATCTTCTCAACGATCCCACTAGAGATGTTCGTCTCGATTCGGTGGTTTTCAACGGTTTAACGGTCAGTCAGTTTGATCTGGTCAATGCGGGTCGGGTTATCCGCAACGATACCGCCGACGTTACCGTGGGGGGAGTCACATATACTAACGGAATTCTCCATGCGGGTCACGGACCGAACACGACTAGCGATCCCCTGGTCGGGGAGGGTCCAGGGAAACCGAACCCCACCGACGCGGATATCGCCGCCAGTTTGGGCAATTTAAACCTGAATAGTCTCCTCGTAACCCGTGAGAACGCCGATACTGCAATTATCGAGGTTTCTTTCCTCCGACCGGTGAATACGTTCTTTTTCTGGGAACGGGGGGGAACGCCGGGGGGAACCGTTGCGGGGGATAGCGATTTACTGGTGGAAGCGATCGCGGACGATGGAACGACGGTTTTAGCCAGTTATAAAATTTTACGCGCGAACTACACGAAAGCGGACTATAACATCAGCACGATCGTTCCTCCCGTCCTCAACAACGGCCCGTTCAATATTGGTTCGATCGGGATTCGGCTCGACGGTATCCGCGCGCGAACTCTGCGCTTAACTAGCGAGCGCAATAACGATCCCCAACGTTTGAACGGAGTCGGCGATAACGGGCCAGATTTCAAAGTAATCGCCGCCGATGTCAAGGTTCCCGAACCTAATGTCGTGTTCGCCACCCTACTCGCAGCAAGTCTTGGAATCTTTGTGAAACGAGACAAGGCTTGATCGTTCTACTCGCAGTAGGGAGTGAATGCTTTTAATGCGGTTTAAATGCTATCAACCAGCGAACTGTCATTCATGAAAAAATAGCGATAAATGGGTTAAAACCCTCTATTTATCCAGTATTAAGGAGATAATCACCCTTTTTTCTTGATCGCACAGATCGAGGAATTTCCCCTTTATTTTCCTCCCCGATCGCCTATGTCTGACCGTTACCGTTTCGAGACGCTGCAAGTACACGCCGGCCAGGAACCTGCCCCCGGAACTAACGCCCGCGCCGTTCCCATCTATCAAACCACTTCCTACGTTTTCAACGATGCCGACCACGGGGCGCGACTGTTTGCCCTACAAGAGTTCGGCAACATCTACACCAGGATCATGAACCCGACCACCGATGTCTTCGAGAAGCGGATCGCCGCTTTAGAAGGGGGTGCGGCGGCCCTGGCCACCTCTAGCGGTCAGGCGGCGCAATAATGGAATGGGCCTTATCCCCCTCCGTTTAACCCGAACTGGGGTTAAGCAATAAAATTAAACGCCAAAATCCCATCATTAAAATCGTTATCGCTGATATTGGGTAAGTTACCCGGTAAATCCTCAAAGCCAAAGATATTATTCCCCCTTGACCGTAAATGTTCCGCCCCATCGGGATTTGCCGAGCCAAAGGAGAAATAGGCCACTTCATGGGTCCTATAGTTTTCTAGGGTAGCCGCCACGTTATCGGGATTCTTGGTCAAAAATGCCTGAATACTCCCTTGCAGACTTTCTCCCAGATTGCCCCCATTGGCAATGACAAAGGGTGCGTAGCGTCGCCCCCCTTCCAACAACACACCCCCAAATTCAGCGGCGGTGGTGCTTTGGTTTGCCCCTTCCCCACTGGCCCGCAAAAAGAAGTTATTCACCGCTTGACTTAAGGCACTACGGGCATAACCCGCTTGACCCGGTTGAATTAACTCTGTCACGTTGCCATCTCCATCTAAATCGAGGCTATCAAAAACGGCTCCTTTATCATCGGCCACTGGATAGAGACCGACAACGTTATTGAAGAAAGCTCCCGTCTGTTTAAGTCCTTCCTCAATGGCTCTGACCTGTATGCTACCGGGCAAGTTACTGAAGTTGAAAACCAGAGAACCTTGTCCATTACCCGTATCTTTAAATTGGATGGTTTGGGGATTAACGGCTTGGTCGGGTAGATTGGTAATTTCTAGGGTGAAATTAACCGTTGCGTCTGGCGTGGCATTGGGAGCCGGGTTGAGGGTAGTATCCGTTACCGCAACTGTCAAGTTATAGAGGGATTGGGCTTCAAAATCAGCCTTACCGATGAAGAATAATTCCTGGCCACGAATAGCGATCGCATTGGTGCTATTGGCCAGAATTAGGGCTGTGGGAGCTTCGTTGACATCGGTGATGTTTAAAGTGAAGGTTTGGGTGAGATCGGGGGTGACACCAACGGTTGTATCATCGACATTGACGGTGACTTCGTAACTGTTTTGATCTTCAAAATTAGGGGTAAAACCGACATAGAAAAGAGCCGAATTCTGAATTAAGAAGCGCTCCCTATCCCGTCCCGTGAGGAAGAGATTATTGGTTCCTAAACCATCATCTTCAATCAGGAGATCGGCGACTTTAAATTCTGGTGTGACATTGACATTTTCAGCTAACTCGGTGACAGCATTTTGGAAAATTAGGGCTGTGGGAGCTTGATTACTAGGATTTTCATTAACATCATTTACCGCAATTGTCAAGGTTTTCTCAAAACTGAGTCCCCCTTGGTCTGTGGTTTTTACTCGAATACTGTAACTATTCTTGGTTTCAAAATCAGGAGAATTATTAATCTGTAATTGATTCCCTACAATCGAGAAGGCAGTATTATCTGTATCTCCTGTTCCTGCTATTAAACTATAGGTAAAGGTATTCCCACTATCGGGGTCTGTGCTGGAAAATGTTCCTATCACTGTATTAACAGGAACATTTTCATCTACGGTACTGGCACTTAATGCTAAATTTGTGGGAGCTTGATTACCGGGAGTTTCATTAACATCATTGACAGTAATTGTCAAGGTTTTCTCAAAACTGAGTCCCCCTTGGTCTGTGGTTTTTACTCGAATACTGTAACTATTCTTGGTTTCAAAATCGGGAGAATTATTAATCTGTAATTGATTCCCTACAATCGAGAAGGCAGTATTATCTGTATCTCCTGTTCCTGCTATCAAACTATAGGTAAAGGTATTACCAGTATCGGGGTCTGTACTGGAAAATGTTCCAATTACTGTGTTAACAGGGACATTTTCATTTACTGTGGTCGCACTTAAGGCTAAATTTGTCGGAGCTTGATTACTAGGAGTTTCATTATCAGTATCAGTATTAGTAATGATTCCCACAACTGCGTCAGTCGTACCTATGGCATAACCTGTCCCAGGAGCAAGGTTTAAAGTTACGGTTTCATCATCTTCAACATTTGTATCAGCAGTGGGGTCAATTGTTACAGTCGCAGTATCTGAACCAGCAGCGAAAGTAACTGTCCCTGTGGTTTCGGTGAAACTTGCTGCACCAGTTTGGGTGTAATCTGTGTCAAAAGTGGCTGTCCCCCCGACTGTATAATTGACGGTCAAAGCATCAGTTGTTGCTCCGGTGCGAGTGAAGGTGTAAACGAGATTAGTTGTTCCGTCTTCTGTAACACTTGTGGGAGAGACAGTAAGAGTAATAATGGGAAGGTTGATAATAGTCAGCAGGGTCTTGACTAAATCATCAGGATTTGGAGCGACAAAGGAACTACCGCCTGTGGTAGTTGCTATTGACTCAAGATCTGGATCAAGAGAACCGAAGTTCCCTGTATAAATTGTATAGATCTCAAGGTTTGCGATCGATGTGTCGGGAGTAGGGGACTCCTCTGTAAACTCAAACGGAGGTAAAGGTTGAGCATCGGGGTTCACTGACATGGAACGTCCCGACGCATTAGAGTTGATCGGAGTTAGAGTAAAAGAGTCCAGAGTGCCACCTGCTCCCACCGTGCGTGAACTAGGTGTGATGGTAGCCCCAATGTTAGCGGCAAGGGCATCAACTGCGCCTTTCAGAGACTCGTCCTTAGCAGGTGCATCCGTAAATAGTGCCACCCGATGTACGCCAGCCCCTGGTCTCCAGTTTCCCATTGTGCCGTTCAAGGCTTTGAGCAGTCCGTCAAATGGTGTTTCTGGCTCGTCGCCGCCTCCAGAAACACCGATTCCGTTTAGGGCATTAAGTGCAGCCGTTTTTCGATCAGCAAATTGATCTTGATCGGTAAATTTAAGAATGATTGAAGTAGGCTCACCAATCGTTGTATCTTTAAACCCAACAATGCCAATACGGGCATCTTTTGTATCATCAGCAAATAGGGCATTAATAATTGCAGTACCCTGTGTCTTCACTGCGCCTATGTCATCACCCATACTGCCTGTGGTATCGATGACAAGCGCGAAATCTGATTGATAGGTTAGTCCTTTTTTCTTTAGGTTAAATGTTTCTGTTTCTCCTCCTTTAAACATTACCTTTTCTATGTTGGTGATAGTATCTTCTCCCTCGTTGGCAGCACCACGAACATGACGGGATGTCCAGGTTCCGTCAGGGTTTTGTCGCAAATCATAATCAGTAGGCTTACCTTTGAAACCAACGGTATCTGTGCCATTACCTCCGAATAGACTATCATTACCACCAGCCCCCCATAAGAAATCATTACCATCACCACTCTGGAGAGTATTGGCAGAAGGACCTCCAATCAGCAAGTCTTTTGAGTTGCCAGCCGCCGAAGAGTTCCAGTCACTGTCTCTTGAAACAGCCCTGTCAATTGTCGCACCCTCAGTGTAATCAAAATTTAATTCGTGAAGCGATCCATCATCATCGTAAGCGATATATGATATCTGCTCTGGAAGACCTAGTTCCTGATAAATTTGGTTGACAAATTTGACGTTTTCGCCCTTGTAGTCTGTGACATAATCCCCATTATCACGCCGTCCCGTCAGAGCATGACCTAGCTCATGTACAATGGCTGTTACCGCAGTATCTTCTACGGCCTTACCTGTTGGTGTGATGTAAGTATTGTTGGTCAGAAATGATAAGTCTAAATATAATTTACCAGTATCAGGAACGGCTCCAAAAATTGGCGTTGAGGGTTTAAATATCGTTATTGTTTTTCCAGCATCGATCCAATTATCGAACATTGTTTTTGCCGTTGAAGAGCCATCGTATGCTGTTTGCATCGCAGCCAGAATAGTTGCTTTGTCGGCAGCACTAAAGGCAATACCACCATCACTCGGCAAGAAAGTCGTTTTTTCAGCAAAGCTCCAAACCATAATTTTGCTCCTTACAATAGACCTCTTGCATAATTTTTTTATGGTATGATGGAGGGTTTTGCTTTTTTCTCAATTCTTAGATTGAAGTGGAAAAAAGAATAAAATGTGATCTTAGGTCAGGAAATCATCTATA
>SFCA01000003.1:0-9810 GCA_007095475.1 Microcystis aeruginosa Ma_QC_C_20070703_M131
AAGGTAACATTTTAAAATTTTGAGTGGTTGTCCTAACCACTCTATTTCTTTAGGGGGTCGTTTGGCTAGACCCCCCGCTCTATCTAGCTTGTAGCCCCTCTGTCACCCCTTGAAGGTTCGCGATTACTTCGATGCCAATCGAACCCATTACGGGGTGATTTTCGCCGTCCGTCGCCCTCCGCGAGAGATGGCGAACCGTTTACTGGTTATTCTTGATCGAGTGACTGCGGACGAAATGCGAAACCAAGTTCGATATATTTAATCGCCAAGAAAAATCGCCGTGACCCATTTTTAGGTTCTAGAATGGTCGGAAGTTGGATTCGGTGTAAAGGAACCCTTGTCACATCGAAACATTTCCTTAAGATATAAGACCGAAGGTCCAGTCTGGATACAAAATTGATATACCTAGAATCGCTACTCTGGCTCACCCTCTAGGCCATTCCCTTCCAGACTGCTAGGCTATTAGACAAGATGAATAACAATCAAACTCCACGGAAACAAGGACTATACGATCCCCAATTCGAACATGATGCTTGTGGTGTCGGTTTTATCGTTCATAAAACTGGTAAAAAGTCCCATGATATTGTTGAACAGGCCTTAACAATTTTACTAAACCTCGATCACCGTGGCGCGTGCGGTGCGGAAAAAAATACCGGAGATGGGGCGGGTATTTTGTGCCAAATCCCTGACCTATTTTTCCGGAAAGTGACGAGTAATCTAGGTTTTACCTTACCGGCAGCGGGACAATACGGGGTAGGAATGCTTTACACGGCCCCTGATGCCGAAATTCGCGGGAAAAGTCGCCAGGAATTCGAGAAAATCGCCGCCGAAGAGGGGTTAAAAGTTCTCGGTTGGCGTGATGTTCCCACGGATAACTCTAGTTTAGGCAATTCGGCCAAATCTACCGAACCCTTTATCGAACAGGTTTTCATCGAACGCGATGCCAATTTAAGCGATGATCTGGCCTTTGAACGCAAATTATACGTTATTCGCAAACGTTCCCACCTCAATCGTCAATCCTTTAATCGTTACTGGTATCCTTGCAGTATTTCTAGTCGTACCATTGTCTATAAAGGGCAATTAATGCCGGTACAGGTGGGTGACTATTTCCCTGATTTACACGACCCCGACTTTCAAAGCGCTTTAGGATTAGTCCATTCCCGTTTTAGTACCAATACCTTCCCCAGTTGGGAACGCGCCCACCCTTACCGTTATATTGCCCACAATGGCGAAATTAATACCCTGCGAGGTAATATTAACTGGATGCACGCCCGTCAGTCGATGTTTGCCTCACCCTTATTCGGGGAAGACATCAAAAGAATCCAGCCGGTTATTAATATCGAGGGTAGTGACTCCTTAATTTTTGATAATGCCCTAGAATTAATGGTTTTATCGGGGCGTTCTCTCCCTCACGCTGTCATGATGATGATTCCTGAACCCTGGGCAGCCCACGAATCAATGAGTGATGAGAAAAAAGCCTTTTATGAGTACCATTCCTGTTTGATGGAACCCTGGGATGGTCCGGCCTCGATCGCTTTTACCGATGGTACGATGATGGGAGCAGTGTTAGACCGCAATGGTTTACGTCCTTCCCGTTACTATGTCACCAAAGATGACCTAGTAATTATGGCATCGGAAGCGGGAGTTTTACCCATTGAACCGGAACGCGTCGCTTTTAAAGGTCGTCTGCAACCCGGCCGGATGTTCCTTGTGGATATGAAAGAAGGTCGTATCGTGGCCGATGAGGAGATAAAAGAAGCTATTGCCAAAGCTCATCCCTATCGCCAGTGGTTAAACGAAAATTTAGTCAATTTAGATGATTTACCAGCCGTTGAAACTGCCCCACCTGAAACTCCTGTTTCCCTAATTCAACAGCAAACTGCTTTCGGTTACACTTTTGAGGAATTACGTCTTTTATTAGCCCCCATGGGCCGGGATGGAGTGGAAGCAGTGGGTTCCATGGGTTCCGATACACCCCTAGCCGTCTTGTCCGATCGGCCAAAACTGCTTTATGATTACTTTCAGCAGTTATTCGCCCAAGTCACTAACCCCCCGATTGACTCGATTCGCGAAGAAATTATCACCTCTCCCATCACCACTATTGGCGCGGAGAGAAATCTCCTGGATCCGCAGCCGGAAAGCTGTCACCTGATTAAACTTAACTCTCCCATCCTCACTAACGCCCAATTAGCGCGTTTACAGGGCAATAGCGAATTTAAAACCGTGACTATTCCCATTCTCTTCGATCCCACTTCGGGAGTCGAGGGGATGCGTAGCACAATTGAGGCAATTTGTCAAGAGGTGGACGAGGCAATTTTAGCGGGCGCGAGCATTATTATTTTAAGCGATCGAGGTATCGATAAAAATCACGCCCCGATTCCCTCACTGCTGGCGGTTGCTGGTTTACACCATCACCTCATCCGGCAGGGAACCCGCACCAGAGTCGGCCTTGTCCTGGAATCCGGCGAACCCCGGGAAGTGCATCACTACGCCCTTCTCCTCGGTTATGGTTGCGGTGCGATTAATCCCTATCTAGCCTTTGCCACCCTCGGCAGTATGATCGAGGAAGGTTTATTGGTAGGAGTTGACCACCAGAGTGCCTGTAAAAACTACATAAAAGCCGCCACCAAGGGCGTAATTAAAGTGGCCTCTAAAATTGGCATTTCCACCCTGCAAAGCTACCGTGGGGCGCAAATATTCGAGGCTATCGGCTTAAATCGATCAGTAGTTGATCGCTATTTTACTTGGACAGCTTCCCGCATTGAAGGGGCCGATTTAGAAATTATTGCCAAAGAATCCCTGCTCAGACATGGCCACGCTTTCCCCGACCGGGATGTTAATGTGCATACCCTCGATATTGGCGGTGAATATCAATGGCGTAAGGACGGGGAAGCCCATCTTTTTAGCCCAGAAACCATTCATAACCTGCAACAAGCGGTAAAATTGGGCAAATACGACCTCTTTAAGCAGTATTCCCAACTGGTCAACCAACAAAATCAAAAATTCTTCACCCTGCGGGGATTATTAACCTTTAAAAACCGGGAAAGTATCCCCATCGAAGAAGTGGAACCGATTGAAGCGATTATGAAACGCTTTAAAACCGGGGCCATGAGTTACGGGTCTATTTCCAAAGAGGCCCACGAATCCCTCGCTATTGCCATGAATCGTATCGGTGGCAAGTCGAACACCGGGGAAGGGGGCGAAGATTCCGAGCGCTACACTTGGACAAATGAACGGGGAGACTCGAAAAATAGTGCCATTAAACAGGTGGCTTCCGGCCGTTTTGGTGTCACCAGTCTTTACCTTTCCCAAGCGCGAGAATTGCAGATAAAAATGGCCCAGGGGGCAAAACCGGGCGAAGGCGGTCAATTACCTGGTAAAAAAGTCTATCCTTGGATTGCCAAAGTCCGTCACTCCACCCCCGGAGTCGGTTTAATTTCTCCCCCACCCCACCACGATATCTACTCCATTGAAGACCTAGCGGAGTTGATTCATGACCTAAAAAATGCCAATCGTGCGGCCAGAGTGAGCGTAAAACTGGTTTCTGAGGTGGGAGTTGGCACAATCGCCGCCGGAGTCGCTAAAGCTCACGCCGACGTGGTTTTAATCTCTGGTTTCGATGGTGGGACCGGTGCCTCACCCCAAACCTCGATTAAACACGCGGGTTTACCCTGGGAGTTGGGACTAGCAGAAACCCATCAAACATTGGTGTTAAATAATCTTCGCAGTCGCATTGCGGTGGAAACCGATGGCCAGATGAAAACCGGCCGCGATGTGGTGGTAGCGACCCTATTGGGGGCCGAAGAATTCGGTTTTTCGACCGCGCCACTGGTAACGTTAGGCTGTATTATGATGCGGGTTTGTCATCTTAATACCTGTCCGGCGGGGGTAGCGACCCAGGATCCGTTATTACGGAAGAATTTCATCGGGGATCCTGAATATACGGTGAATTTCATGAAATTTATCGCCCAGGAAGTGCGGGAAATTATGGCCGAATTGGGATTCCGCACCTTAAATGAAATGGTGGGGCGAACTGATGTATTAGAGCCGAAACAGGCTGTAGAACATTGGAAAGCGAAAGGAATTGACCTAACTCCGATTCTCTATCAACCGGAGGTAGCTCCAGAGGTAGGACGCTATTGCCAGATTCCCCAGGACCACGGTTTAGATAAGTCCTTGGATATAACCGTTTTACTGGATTTATGCAAAGATGCCATTGAAAAAGGCGAAAAAGTCAAGGCGACACTACCGATTAAAAATATTAACCGCGTGGTGGGGACGATTTTAGGCAACGAAATCACTAAACGTCACTGGGAGGGTTTACCCGAAGACACCGTACATCTCCATTTTCAGGGCAGCGCGGGGCAGAGTTTCGGTGCTTTTGTTCCCAAAGGGGTGACACTGGAGTTAGAAGGGGATGCCAATGATTATGTGGGTAAGGGTTTAAGCGGTGGCAAAATCATCGTTTATCCGCCCAAAGGTTCCACTTTTGTGGCCGAGGAGAATATTATCATCGGTAATGTGGCTTTATACGGCGCGACCAGTGGTGAGGTGTATATTTCTGGGGTTGCTGGGGAACGTTTTGGGGTGCGTAACTCTGGGGTGACTACGGTGGTTGAGTCCGTTGGCGACCACGCTTGCGAGTATATGACTGGGGGTAAAGTCGTTGTTTTAGGGCCCACCGGTCGCAATTTCGCCGCCGGGATGAGTGGTGGTGTCGCCTACGTCCTCGATGAGTCGGGGGATTTCGCCACTCGTTGCAATACCCAAATGGTAGCTTTAGAGGCGCTAGAAGGGGAAGAAATCAACGATTTACGCGAGTTAATTCAACGCCATGCTGATTACACCCAAAGTCAAAAAGCGGCCATGGTTTTAGCAAATTGGTCGGAAATGTTGCCCAAGTTTGTTAAGGTAATGCCCAAGGATTATAAGCGGATGTTGCAGTGTATTAAAGAGGCGTTAGATTCCGGTTTAACCGGCGATTCTGCCCTCGATGCGGCTTTTGAAGCCAACGCCCGCGATGTGGCAAGGATTGGCGGTAGTTAGAGGTTAAGGGGGCGTAAATGCCCCCTTTTTTTCAATTGATGATCTAGAATCTACAGTAAATACTAACCATCTATCTATAGAGGTGTATGATGAAAAAGTTTATTGGTTATGCCAGTGTTTTCATTGTTAGTTTCTCTGGTTCGGCTATAGCTTTTGATAATGAACAATTAATCGCTTTAAATAATTCTGATATTGCGGTTACTTGCTGGAAAAGTTCTTTTTCTAGTGGAACTGTACAACATAAATTTAATTCTAATGGTACTTATAAACGAACCCAGTTTAATAATAATCCTGCCAGCGAAATAATATCGACGGAAAATTGGAGAATATCTTCTTCGTGTCCAGAGGACTGGTCGCAAAGATTAATTAATAACACTTGGTTTGAAGCGAGTGGTTTTATTGAAACTCAGCAAGGAAAATATAATTGTCAAGTTTTAGAATCAGGAATTACTAGCGTTTTTTTCGCTATTAAGTGTAATAATGGTTCGTTTATCTATAAAACCGAAGATTTTGGTGATGAAGATGATCCATCTAGAGACAATCCTAATAGAAGATGTGCTGATTTTATATTTATAATTGATAAAAATGGTTCTGAATTTAAAATGAATTATGAAATAATAATGAATCAGATTTGTAACAATGGTATAATGACTCAGCAACTCAATTTTATTGCTTTTCAATCAAGTTTTAGGTTTAGTGGTTCTGTTATTATCAAATTACGTTATCGTCCTGTCTTAAAGCCCGAAGGTTTTTAGGAAGTTGATGGACGGTGCTACTGAGTGGGGATTCGTTGAGTGTGTACCAGAGCAGAGTATGGCTATCAATTAGACATTTCAAAGCAGATACTCCGAGAAGTCTTGTAAGTGTTCTTTATCATCGGCTTAATTTTGCCAGTGGGAAATTATTATCGGTAATTAACAATTCTTCCCCCAGTTTGAGATTGTATATCAGTTCGGGCAGTTTGGCTTGAGCTTCTTGGAGAGAGACAATCATAATTTTACGGCAAGCGGGAAGATGAAAGGACTGAGTAACGCACAGAAAACGGGTTTCTCGGAGAAACCCGTTTTCTACTCATGCAAAAATAACCAGATTTGGTACAATTTCTCGATTCTAACCGATCGAAGCCCAGAAGGGATAGGCGAACAGAAAACCCTCTCCATTAAGGACTCGTGTTAAACTGATTAATCATGCTGGTGTCTAGAAGCGACCTATGCCGAACTTAACCTTAAGCAACGAACAAGTTATCGACTTATTCAAACAACTCCCCGAAGACCAGAAACAGGAAGTTTATAAAATTCTCATCCTCAGTCAGTCGGACCGATGGGAATCCTTGTCTAACTACGCCATTGACAAAGCTCGAATCGTAGCCAAAGAACGCGGCTATGATTGGGATACCATGACGGAAGAAGAAAAAGAAGAGTTTGTCGATAATATCGTTCATGAAAAATAGTGGCTCCCATTGTCGTTTTTGATACTAATATACTAATTTCTGCCTTGCTTTTCCCTGGTGGAAGTCCACTTCTGTGCGTGTCTATGGCAAGAAACGGGCGGATACAATCGGTAACTTGCCAAGAAATTTTAGATGAGTTTTCAGAAAAGCTTATTGTAAAATTTACACTTTCTGAAGAAAAAACCGAGGAAATTATTGAAGAAGTTTGCCAATTTTCTCGAATTGTCAGAATTAATCAAGAGCTTGCCCTAGTATCTGCCGATCCCGATGACGATATGATCATAGAATGTGCGATCGCTGGCAAGGCTACCCATATTATCACGGGGGACAAACATCTTCTTTCACTGGTTGAATATCAAAATATTCAGATCGTAAAAGCAAAAGATTTTCTGGACTTTTTAGATCAAAATAATAACCATCAATTATGAACTTTACTCAATGGGATTTTATTAAAAGATATTCGCGAAGCAAGATTATCCGCAGGAGACGTGGGAAATTGGTATTGTAAGCGATGATTCCGATCTAATCATTTCTAACTAATACTAAATCTGGTTATTAAAGACTGATTATTTATTCCCCTTTTTCCATGAGTGCATGAGTAGAAAACGGGTTTCTCCGAGAAACCCGTTTTCTGTGCGTTACTCAACGGATTTAGCATTAGCAGTTTCTATTTTTTACCCATTTCAATCGGAATACCGAGGGGAGGACATGAGGACTTTAATCAATTCCTCCCGTGATTAAAATGCTTCTTAAGCGAGAATTTTTCGTGATTTCTGCGTCAACTTGTGCGACAAAAGTTTGTTTTTCAATTTCGGTATTAGTGGGATAAGTTTGGGTAAGTTGGCTGATAAGTTGTTGGATTTCTTGGGCGGCTTCGGCTAAATTTTGGGGTGTGGCGTAATTATGAATAATGCCATCACCCTGTTCAATAATCTGCACGTTTTGGGGTTGAACAATGTTGTATTTAGAGCCTTGAGTATTTTCTGAATAGGTGTTTCTGAAGTTAAGTTATTTATTAACACTATAGCATCCATAATAGAGAATTGAACAGCGAGATCATTTTCTACTTCTAAGGCCTGACATAGGAGAGGAATTATTGATTCATTACCCATTTTTCCGAGACATTCAGCGGCTTTTATTCGCATTTGAGCATCGGAATGTTTTAGCCTTTTGGAAAAGGCTTCAATAACTAGCTGTAAATAGTCAGGCTTGAGTGCCATTTTGGGTTAAGGCATAACGAGAACCAATTTTACCGATTGCATCGGTGGCACTGAAACGAACGCTATCTTCTTCATCGGATAAGGCATTGATTAAAGCGGGAATAGCTTCTTCTAGTCCAATTTCACCTAAAGCCTCGGCTGCGTTCCTACGAACATCTTTATTAGAGTCTTCTAAAGCCTTGAGTAACTCTGCAATCGCTGCTTCCGAGCCAATTTTACCCAAAGCCTCGGCTGCGGACATACGAACATACTCATCAGAGTCTTCTAAAGCCTTGAGTAACCCCGGAATGGCTATTTCTGAGCCAATCTTACCCAAAGCCTCGGCTGCGGACATACGAACATACTCATCAGAGTCTTCTAAAGCCTTGAGTAACCCCGGAATGGCTATTTCTGAGCCAATCTTACCCAAAGCCTCGGCTGCTTTGATACGAACACTCCAATGAGAGTCTTCTAAAGCCTTGAGTAACCCCGCAATCGCTGTTTCTGAACCAATCTTACCCAAAGCCTCGGCTGCGTACCCACAAACCTCAAAATAAGAGTCTTCTAAAGCCTTGAGTAACCCCGCAATGGCTGTTTCCGAGCCAATATTACCCAAAGCCTCGGCTGCTTTCATACGAACAAACCCATCAGAGTCTTCTAAAGCCTTGAGTAACCCCGGAATGGCTGTTTCATGTCCAATATTACCCAAAGATTCAGCCGCTTTAGCGCGAATTTCGGGGTGGTTATCATCTAGTTTTTTAGAGAGGGAATTAACGGCGATTTTGGTATATTCATTAATTTTAATGATATTGTTTTCTATTTGGTGATTAGTTGTTAAAAAAATTGATTTTATTTATCAATTTTTGCCCTGAGAAATTCTTCTAATTTCTTCATGTCTTCCGGACTAGGAGTCAGGGTAAATCGAGTTACACCTGGTTCAGTTCGCATTCTATCCATATAAATTCTTAAGGCTTCATCATCTTCTCGATGGGAGAGGACATATTTTCTTAATTCGGGGCGAGACATTTGGCAAAAATCAGGTTGATGATTCATCTTCAAACTCCACATTTCCGTTAGTTAATATGATAAAGCTAAGAGTTTCACCTGCTAGTATATAAATTTCCTTGCGTTTTTCATCATAGCGAAATAGATGAATATCGGTGTAGAAATTAGACAGGGTTTAACACATTCTAAGGCAAGTAAGCATCTGTTCGGGGGTGGGTATCATTATTGATGGATTTTTCCTCCAATTTACCAGTTTATCCCTGTGAGAAGTATAGCATCCTACAGTCCTTGAGATTGAGTAGATGATGAGGACGAGGTTTTTGTAGTAGAATTAGGAATATTTTGACTATCCTCTCCAAAACTGGCTATCTCTGAAAAAGTAATAGGTGTATATCTGACGATTCAGCAAGAACCTATTGGTTTAGCAGTTACCAACCGAGTTGTTTTTTAGCATCTTCCCAAGTAATTCTTTGTCCTGATTGATCCTGTTGAATCGCTTCAGATAGGATTTCGGCAAACTCTTTGTCTTGTAAAATATCAAGAGTTTCTAACCAAGATTCAATTTGAGCGTAATTCAGGGCAACCATAATGGGTTGACCTTCTTTGGTAATAATAATAGGTTCGTCAGTCATTTGCTCAGACCATTCAACCAGCTTTTGTCCTGTTTCAGTAATGTTTAGATATTTAGTCATGTCAGCAATTAAAAGTTATCAAAAAATCGGGTTTAAAACCTCGCCTTTTAAGGCGAAAAGTTTTCGGTATTTCTGCAAATGCGAGACGCACCCGCTTAAGCACAACTACGAACTAGAATCCTGAATCTGTCCATCACCTTTTTCAATAATCTGGACGTTTTTGGCATGGATAGTATATTTAGATTCTGACTTGACTGGAGATTGATTAGATAATTTTTGACCATCCTCTGCAAGTTTAGTTTCTACTTTTTGAATCATAACTGCAAATTCCGATTGGCGGTGTAAGTCGATATTGAGAGTAGAACTCTTGCAAATTAATTATATGTTATAATGATGGGTTAACTAATTTTCCCCAAAAAATTAGTTAATCAGTACATTCGTCCTGAATGAAAACTTGAAGTTTAACTTTTAACTCAAA
>SFCA01000030.1:0-20816 GCA_007095475.1 Microcystis aeruginosa Ma_QC_C_20070703_M131
TAGCCGAAAGTGAATATTTTTTATCTCCCTTGTTTTGTTGACGCACAAATTGAAAATCATCGGGAAAAGTCTGTATTCTCGCACATTCCCGCACAGTTAAACGTCTCATTTTTAATCCTCTAGCTCCAAAGGAGTTATCACGGGAATGGCTGATTTAACGAATTGGATATTTTTGACCGACGCAATGGGAACAATTATTGATGCTAACTTTGCGAGTAATACCAATGCTGATGGTTATTATCTATCTGCTGCTGCTCTTTTATTGGGTGTTCTTAGAAGTGAATCATCTTATAACATTTGTAATAAGCTGTACTGAATTTCAACTGCGTATTGGAAATTTTAGTACAAATGCTCAACTGCTTCTCCCTGCTCCCCGCTCCCTGCTCCCCTGCAATCTTAACGAGTAATTTAGATAGTCAACAGCTTATCACACCGAGCAATCCCAGTCCTGAACCTGGTACTATTGTCCCCTTATTGGGGTTAGGATTGGGTGCCTTGGCTTCTAGAGGTAAGAAACAGGGTTAATTTTGATTCTCCCGATGAGGGTTGGGGTTGCCAGCAGAACGCACTAAGCGCGAGGGACGAATGCTGACACTAAGTTAAAATTGACCGTTAACGATCGCAATATTCCATTGACCGTCTTGGTTGGTTTCAAAGGCAATTTGGCGACCATCACCGCTAATGGTGGGATTGCGGACGCTTCCCCGCAGGTTAGCGGTTAACAGGGTTGTACGAGACCTAGAACGATCATAAACCATGACATCACTTTTGCCGCGTTCGCTGGAGATATAGGCAATTAAACGACCGTCAGCACTCAGAGATGGCTGATCTTGGCTAGAATCGCCACGATTTAAGTTAGGAAGATTAACTAGGTGCTTTTCTTGCAGATCGAATAAATATATACTACGACGACCAGAGCGATCGGAAGCGAAGGCTAAATAACGACCATCAGCACTATAACTGGGGAATTGATCGGGAGCAAAACTATTTAAACCACCGGCGGGAACTTGAGGGGTGATCAAAAGAGGGGAATTACAGCCACTTATCCCCGATAACAGCCCAAAAGAGGCCAAAAATCGCCCCAGCCAGATAAAAAAAGTTTTTTCTTTCATCTTGACTTTTGACCCCAAATGTGCTAGTAACTTTCTTCCTTGCCGACGGTTTTGAGGGTAAGTAGTTGATTGCCTTGACTGAGACTATCGGCGATCGCTTCTCGAATCGGCAGGTCAATACTGGTTTCAGCGAGGATTTCTTGGGCTTTTTGCCGCAAATCTGCCCCGGTATCGGCATCTACTTGGTCTAGATCGAGTAATTCCTGCGATAGCTGTTCGATCGAATTCGGGTTAGTCATAGCTCAGGCTCCCAACAAGCTTAATTACAATCCCATTGTAAAGAGAGTCCGGTCCCTAATTGGGGATTTTTTGGCTTTAATTCAGGATTGCTCCCAATCCAACTTTAAAAACACAGTTATGAATTGTTTCCTCCCTCTCCCCCTCTCCCCACTTCCCCATCTCTCTCAAAAAAATTTTCCCAGAGGTGCTTGACATAACCCTGATGATGAAGTTACAATCGGAATTGTCGCAAAAATGGGATTGTAGTTCAATTGGTTAGAGCACCGCCCTGTCACGGCGGAAGTTGCGGGTTCGAGCCCCGTCAATCCCGTAGAAGTCTAGATTAGAGTCGCCCAAGACCAGCTAACCTGTGGGCAGTAGGATGAATAAACAGGCTCCTACTGCCTAGATTGGTTCTAATTTACCGATAAACCGGCATTGGCTTGAGTATAATCGGGTAATTCAATCTTTACCGGTTGTACCCGCCAGATTTCCTCGCAATATTCCCGAATCGATCGATCGCTAGAGAATTTTCCCATGCGGGCTACATTAAGAATCGCTAAACGACTCCAATGTTCTTGATCTTTATAAGCGCGACCGACTCCTTCCTGACAGTCGATATAGGATTGATAATCAGCCAGTAACATATAGGGATCATCGTAGATAAGATTATCCACAAGCGGGCGGAATAAACTACCATCACCCCGGCTAAAAAATCCCGAACCAATGAGGTCTAATACTGCCCGCAATTCTTCGTTATGGTAATAGTATTCTTGGGGATTATAACCGGCGGCTTTCTTAGCATAAACCTCCTCGGTTGTCAAGCCAAAAAGAAAGAAATTTTCCGCCCCCACCTCTTCACGAATTTCGATATTTGCCCCATCGAGAGTGCCGATAGTTAAGGCCCCATTCATGGAGAATTTCATATTACCAGTTCCCGAAGCTTCTTTCCCGGCCGTGGAAATTTGTTCGGACAAGTCGGCAGCCGGATAAACCCGTTGACCGAAGGTGACATTATAATCGGGTAGGAAAACCACTTTTAACCGTCCTCCAATTGTCGGATCATTATCGATCACTTCTGCCACAGAATTAATCAATTTAATGATTAATTTCGCCATAAAATAACCCGGGGCTGCCTTACCACCAAAAATAAAGGTACGGGGGGGAATATCGAGATTGGGATTATTTTTGAGGCGATGATAGAGAGTGACGATATGTAAAACGTTGAGATGTTGCCGTTTATATTCGTGAATGCGTTTTACCTGCACATCAAAGAGGGTACTAGGATCAACTTTAATGCCGACTTTTTTATCGATATAATTGGCTAAATCTGCCTTAATATCGTATTTAATTCGTCGCCAAGAGTCCCGAAATTCACCGTCATCCACATAATTTTCTAAACCGCGTAAATCCTCCAGATGCTTAATCCAATTTTCGCCGATTTTTTCGGTAATTGCAAAAGTTAAGCGGGGATTACTAGAAACTATCCAGCGCCGGGGAGTAACTCCATTGGTTTTGTTGCTAAACTTTTCGGGAAAGAGTTCATAGAAATCGCGCAGAACATCTTTTTTCAGCAATTCTGTATGGAGGGCTGCTACCCCATTAATTGCCTGGGAACCCACACAGGCGAGGTGAGCCATACGGACATATTTTTCGCCGCTTTCATCGATTATAGACAAACGGGACATTTTGCCGTCATCATGGGGATAAATAATGCGAATTTTATCCAAGAAACGATGGTTAATTTCGTAGATAATTTCCATTAATCTGGGTAAAAGACGACCAAAAATACTCAAAGGCCATTTTTCTAAAGCTTCTGGCAAAAGAGTATGATTGGTATAAGCGAAGGTATTTTGAGTAATAAACCAAGCTTTATCCCAATCGAAATGATGCACATCAATTAACAAGCGCATTAACTCAGCTACCCCGACGGAAGGGTGAGTATCATTCAATTGTACCGACCATTTTTGATGAAAGTTATCGAGACTGGGGTTCTCATGTAAGTGAATACGAATCATATCCTGTAGGGAACAGGAAACAAAGAAATATTGCTGTTCTAAACGCAGTTCTTTGCCTTGAATTGGTTCATCGTTAGGATAGAGAACTTTACTGATATTTTCCGAGTGAACTTTATTATCCACCGCACCATAATAATCGCCGCGATTAAAGCGACCAAAATCAAAAGATTCACAAGCTTCTGATTTCCAGAGACGCATGGTATTAGCGGTGTTAACTCGATAGCCGAGAATTGGGGTATCGTAGGGAATTCCTTTGACTACATAATCGGGAATCCAATGACTGCGATAATTACCATTTTCGTCGGTATAGGATTCGGTATAACCGCCAAATTTTACCTCTACCGATGATTCCGGTCGGGCAATTTCCCAGGGATTTCCATACTGTAACCACTTATCGGTTATTTCTACCTGCCAACCGTCGTGAATTTCTTGATCAAAGATACCAAATTCGTAGCGAATACCGTAACCAATAGCTGGAATTTCTAGGGTAGAAAGGGAATCTAAATAACAGGCAGCTAAACGACCTAAACCACCATTTCCTAACCCCGGTTCTTCTTCCTGGGCAATTAATTCTTCTAGTTTTAATCCCGATTCGCTGACAGCTTTCTGGACTTGTTCGTAGATACCGAGATTAATTAAATTATTAGCTAAATGGGGACCGACTAAAAATTCGGCCGAGAGATAACAAACGGTTCTGACATCTTTTTTTAGATAGGTTTGTTGGGTGGTTAACCAACGCTGCAATAAACGATCGCGGATTGTATAGGCTAAGGCCATGTAAAGATCGTTTTTGCTGGCTAATTCCGGTAATTTACCTTGAATATAGAGTAAATTATCCCTTAAAGCCCGTCGGATAGTTTCTGTGTCTAATCCTGTTCTGTCGTCTTCGATGATAATCGGACAAACAAAAGTTGACTCTGGAGATAGATCCATAGGAGTGTTTCTACTAAAAATTGACTGCTCTTAGTCTAAAATAATCTGTCCTCAAATTTTATCAAGAAAAGCTTAAATCTTGACTAAGATTAAGGTATAGTAATGATGAAGTTAAGGTGATTAAGTTTCAATTACCGATAGGAAGCGAAAATAGGGGAAAGTTTGAGCAATGCGTGCTTTTGTGACGGGTGGAACGGGTTTTATCGGCGCGAATTTAGTGCGATTGCTTTTAGTTGAAGGCTACCAAGTGCGCGTCCTAGTCCGTCCCCAGAGTAATCTCAGAAATTTGTGGGGTTTAGATATCGAAATTGTCTGGGGTAATTTAAATGATGAGAACTTATTTAAATTAATGGTCGGATGCGAAGTTCTTTTTCATGTAGCGGCGCACTATTCTCTCTGGCAAAAGGATAGACATCAACTCTACCAAAACAATGTTTTAGGTACAAGAAATGTGCTAGAATCGGCGCATTTAGCGGGAATTGCCAGAATAGTTTATACCAGTTCTGTGGCGGCTATTGGAGTGGGTAAAAAGGGTGAAAGTGTCGATGAAACTTATCAAAGTCCCGCCCATCAATTGGTGGGTTATTATAAAAAATCCAAGTATTGGGCAGAACAGGAGGCATTCAAAGCAGTACAAAGAGGACAGGATATCGTTATAGTTAATCCTAGTACGCCCATAGGAGCATTTGATATCAAGCCTACACCCACCAGCGACATTATTCTCCGTTTTTTGCGGCGAAAAATGCCCGCTTATGTGAATACGGGATTAAATCTAATTGATGTGCGCGATGTGGTCTGGGGACATTTATTAGCTTTAGAAAAGGGCAGAACTGGCGAAAGATATATTTTAGGTCATCAAAACACTTCTTTAAAAACTTTGTTGACAGAATTAGCCGAAATTACTGGCAGAAATGCTCCCAAAATTGTTTTACCTTTTTGGGTTCCTTTGCTAATAGCTTGGTTGGATGAAAAAGTTCTTCCTGTCTTCGGAAAATCGCCCTCTATACCCCTTGATGGCGTGAAAATGTCAAAACAGTCTATGTACTACGATTCCTCGAAGGCAGTGCAAGAACTGGGCTTACCGCAATCGCCGATTAGACAAGCTTTAGCTGATGCCGTCAATTGGTTTCAAACCAATGGAGACATTACTTATTAACACTGGGGAGGAAAGGAAAAAGATGGTCTCAATTGTGCTTAGATATTTATCTATTTTTGCGCCCTTAATAATTCATCTAGAAAAACCCGTTCTTGCTAAAATAACTCCAATTTTAAGCGCCATCATCCCCCCAAGAACACTGCCCAACCAGTAAATTAAACCGAAAGTCACGTTTCCCTGCTCTAAAAACTTGTTGACCTCCAAACTATAGGTGGAAAAAGTTGTATAGGAACCACAAAAACCCGTGGCAATCATCAATCCTAATTCTGGGGCAACTATACGAATATTTTCCCTAACCATAGTAAAAATATAGCCAATAATTAAACAGCCAGAAAGATTAACAAAAAATGTCCCCAAAAATCCCCATTCTTGACCGAAAATACTGTCAATTAATTCTCCGATATAAAAACGACTCAAAGCCCCAAAAATAGCCCCAATCGCCACGAATAAACTATAACGTCCCCTGAAAAAATTCATGCTGTCTGTCCTGCCCTTAAATAGTCAATAAATTGGAGAATTAACCTAAAAAAACTTGGGCAATAGCTGCCCCGATTCTCACGGCAATCAATCCGAAAATGATACTAGCAACGGCAAAAACAAGACTGAGAAAATTTTGTTGATTGCGCCAGAGGATCAGGATATCTAAACTATAGGTAGAAAAGGTGGTATAAGCTCCTAAAAATCCCGTTCTCACCATTAAATCTAGTTGGTGGGAATAAAAGGGAACACTGGGTAAAATAGCCCAAAAAAAGCCGATAGCTAGACAGCCAGTTACATTAATAATAAAGGTTCCATAGGGAAAGCGCAAGCCGAATTTTGCTTTTGTCCATTCGGTAATATGATAACGAGATAACGCCCCCGGAACCGCTCCTGCTACAATTGCGAAAACATCGTTCAAATCTGACATTGTCTCTAATTTTTTTGCTATCTTTGCCTAGGCTCTATGATAATTGATGCGGTTATCGATCGCATGACCCATATTTTCAGGGGTGTTATTGTCGAGGACAACCCTCTGATTTTAAAATAGAGGTATGAAAATTCAACCGCGTAAACGTTTTGGACAACATTGGTTAAAAGATGAATCGATACTCGATCGCATCATCAGCGCCGCTAATTTACAATCCGAGGATCGGGTATTAGAAATCGGTCCGGGTACAGGCATTTTAACCCGTCGTCTTCTCGATGGCGCTCAATTGGTTGTCGCTGTAGAAATCGATCGAGATCTATGGACAATTTTAAACAAAAAATTTGGCCAACAAGATAACTTTCATCTCATCCCGGGCGACTTTCTTGCCCTTAAACCCGAGCAACTGCCGCCGGTTAATAAAGTAGTGGCTAATATTCCCTATAATATCACCGGTCCGATTCTCGAAAAGCTGCTCGGTTCGATCGCCCATCCCTTCACCCCCCCTTACCAGAGTATTACCCTCTTAGTCCAGAAAGAAGTCGCCGAAAGATTAGTCGCTGTCCCCTCCACCAAAGCTTACAGTGCTTTGAGCGTCCGCATTCAATACCTTGCCGATTGTCAATGGATTTGTGATGTCCCCCGGCGGTCTTTTTCCCCACCTCCCCAGGTGGATTCGGCGGTAATTCAGCTTTTACCCCGTGTTTTGCCGAATAATGTCAGTAATGCTGCCTTTTTGTCCACTTTAATTAGCTGGGGTTTTGCCAACCGGCGCAAAATGTTACGCAATAATCTAAAAAATTGTCTGGATAGCGATCGATTAAGCCAAATCCTGACACAATTAGAGATTAATCCCCTCGCTCGCGCCGAAGATCTCAGTTTATCGCAATGGATTGACTTGGCGGAAAAATTAGGTCAACTGCCAAAATTTTAGATTTTTTTTCTTGACAAATGCACAGTTATACCCTTCTAGCCCCCGCTAAAATTAATTTATATCTAGAAATCGTTGGCGATCGCCCCGATGGTTTCCACGAGTTAGTGATGGTGATGCAGACGGTGGCATTATGCGATCGCATCACTCTCCGGCCGAACGGATTGCAGGAATTCCGCCTCTTTTGCTCTCATCCCCTCGTCCCCCAAGATAGCAGTAATCTCGCCCATCGCGCCGCCACTTTGATGGCGAAGGAATTCCCCCGCCTCTTTGCCAATTACGGCGGCATCGATATCACCATCGAGAAACATATTCCCGTGGCTGCCGGTTTAGCGGGGGGTTCCACCAACGCGGCGGCGGTGTTAGTCGGTATCGATTTAATCTGGGAATTAGGCTTAACCCGTCCGGAATTAGAAACTTTAGCGGCAAGATTGGGGTCCGATACTTCCTTTTGTGTGACAGGAGGAACGGTTATCTGTACGGGAAGGGGAGAAATTCTCGATCCGATCGCTCCTCTGACTGGATTATGGGTGATTTTAGCTAAATACGATCATTTATCCGTTTCTACACCCTGGGCCTACCAAAGCTATCGGCAAAAATTTCAGGATACCTATCTGTCTTCTCCAGAGGACTTTCATCACCGTCGTCAGCAGGTGAGTTCCGGGGCTTTGGTACAAGCGATCGCCCATAAACAACCAGCCGCTATCGGCAAATTTATCCATAATGACCTCGAAAAGGTGGTTTTACCCGAATTTACCCTCGTAGCCGAGTTAAGACAGGTTCTAGGGGATTTAGGCGGCTTGGGAACGATGATGTCAGGCTCTGGCCCAACGGTTTTTACTCTCTGTTCATCTCAGGAAGTGGCGGAAACTATCGTTAAAGAGGCCCGGGAAATTCTCGTCGCTCCCGATCTACAATTTTGGATAGCTCCAATCACCGATACAGGCATTCAAGTGACTTGAGAAAATGACAATTAACCGCCTTTACCAAGACAACCAAACTCGCGGAATAATTGCCTCTCGATCGCTCATTTCTCGTCTTAAAATTTGCCAAACCTGCTGAAACCATTGTCGCACTTCGCCGCTAGAATTACCCCGATAACGACATAAAAGACCATCTCCTAAAGTGCTAGTAACTCCCCTCTCTCCTTCTAGGGAAAAATCTCTCACTTTCTCAATTAAATCTCTTCCCACCGGTTGACCGATATAAACTAAAGTACCGATCAGGGCGCTATCATTTAAACCAGAAAATCCCTCGATCATTTTACCACCCAACAGGCAGGAGCGATCGAGCCATAAAGGTTGTCCCGATCGCCAAATTTCCCAATTAGAATGCCATTCTCCCGCTAAAAATTTCTCCCCTCGCGCACTGCGGCCAAAACGGGTAATTTCCCATCCCAACCAACTGCTATTTTCCCCTAAATCCACTCGTAAATGTTGGCGAAATGCCGCCCCATTAAAGATAATTGTTTCTTGAGGTAGCCATTCTAAACTGGCATTGTCATCGATTTTAATCTCGATTAATTGTTGAGCCATCTGACCGTTACTCTGGTAAACTTTTCCAGCAGAAGCAGTGGTAATCAGGGCATTAGTAGCGGCTTGGAGATGAATTTTTTGTTGAAGAACATCACCCCCAACTATTCCCCCCGCCGTGTGTAAAATCACCGTATGACAAAGGTTTTTTCCCTCGGGATAAAAGGGTCTTTGTACTTTTAAAGGGGCGGTAGCATAGAGGTGATTAATCTCGGTTGCGAGATTTTTTTGCTTGTAAATTAGTTCTAGGTTTCCCTGCCACATTATTTATTGATCCTCAGTCATGGTTTCTAGAAATTGCCGATAATTTTCGGGACTGAGATTAATTTTAATTTCTATTTGCTGTTCTTTATCCCTGAACAGTAAAATATATTCACTTGCCGCTTTTTTGCCGACTAGGAGAGGATTTTTTAGCTCGAATTTTTGATAAACTAGATTGGGTTTCGTCACCCGAATAACTAAACTGGGTTGGGATTGGGGATAAATATATAATTGCTCCCGTTCCCGATCTAAAATTAATTGTTTAGGTGTCATGCTTCTTTCGTCAGCAAAAGTTGATTTATGCCAATAGAGGGTAATACCCCGAATTTGAGGCATTTGGATGCTAAACTTTTCATCAAAACCTTGCTGCTCCCAATTAATATCTTCCAGAGAGCCAGTATCGGGAATTAAACGCTGTTGCCAGAGGACTTCCTTAAGATTTAAATCTTGCCACCATTGGCTAATAATTTGGAAATTATCCAGATTATCGGGGTGGGGATTGGCACTTTGCCAGAGGAGAGGAGTAAGCATTTTGGGGGAATTTTTGCGCTGGGAAAATTAGGGTAATAGTCTTCGCTGGAGTTAAGGGATCATTAATCTCAATTATCATCGATTCTTGAGCTGCCGATCGGGCCATGATATTAACTCTCGATCGCATTTTTATTTTATCCTAAATTATCGAGGGAAAAACTGCTAAAAGTGGTCTTCATCTGCGATCGCCAGCCACCAGCCCAGAAAACTGAGGGAAGATCAGATAGATTGGATATAATTAACTAATAAAGCCCTGTATGGTCCCAAAAACTAGAATTGTTTTAATATGAACCAGCCTAGACTATTATCTTTTACCCTCGATGGTTGGGGTGTGCTAGGTGGTCCAGTTTCCCTATCCCTAGTTAACCAAGTTGGGGTATTAGTGGGGAGAAACGGTGCGGGGAAATCCGCTATCCTAGAAGGATTTGAAGCCATCTCATCCTGTGCTATCGGTAGATCGATCGGCTCTCGGATGATTGATAGTGATAGCATTCCCTCAATTTTGCAGGTTGAAATTCTAACACCGACTAACCGGCGCTTAGGATACAGGTATGAGCTAATCATCCCCTTTTCTATGGACGATCTAGATACAGACATAGATGATACCACTAACGATAATTCCTTGGAAAATTCCTTTTCTTGGAATGATTCTTGTCAGTATATTGATGGAGATCAAGAACTTCTCTGGAAAACCGAATTTGGACTAACAAGCTTTAATAATAATGGTGAGCCAATATTTGCTATTCTTGGCAATACTACCTCGCTGCGACAGTCAAATATACCTGGAAATTCATCGCTAAATTTACCTCCAGAAATGCAGTGGGTTTATGCTATTTTAAAAGGGATTCGTCTTCTTGGCAAAGCTCCTATCCGTCGCACATCAAGACGACAGCCTTCTTTATTAAAGGTGACAAGTAAGAAGATTTCTGCCAGTCGATTTGATCTAGCAGATACTCTAGCTCGGAGAATATTTCGTTGGGTGGGTACGGATGATTTTGATGAACTAGAAAATGTTTGTCAACGAATAGGACTTGCCAAGAAAATCACTGTGCAGAAGTTCGTTTTGAGTGAGCATTCTGGACAGACAGTCCAAGATAAAGACGAAGAGTACATCGCTTCAGTATTATTAGATGGAGTCAATATTGGATTACTCTCCGATGGCACCTTGCGAGTTTTATCAATTCTTATCGAAATAATTGCTCACTCTCCTAATGCAACAACCATAATTGAGGAGCCAGAAACACAAATACATCCCGCAATGTTAGCAAAATTATTAAATGAAATTAAATCCTATACTTGGGCTGAAAATTTAATTATATCAACTCATTCACCACAAGTAGTAGCTTGGACAAAGCCAGAAAATATTAGCTTAGTTTATCGTAACCAGGGACGGACAAGTGTTAGGAAACTAGAAGAAGGAGAGATTGAAAAAGTTGTCGAGTACCTCTGTGAAGAAGGAGATTTAGGAGACTGGATTTACAGTGGTATTCTCGATGAGTAGTAACTTGATCGCCATAATTGCCGAAGATGAGACGGACTGCGATGTGTTTCGTCAAATTATCCATCGCGTGCTGGGGACAAATACTAGGACAAAATCTTGGGCATCTAAATCCTCTAGTACATTAAAGAGAAAACTGTCAGCAAAACTTAAAGTGATGACAAGGGAAGGATGTGATGCTTTTATCATTGTTCATGATTTAGATCGTAATCCCAAGAATAACTCTCTTAACGATGAAAAACAATTGCGAGATCACTTAGAATTAAGCTGTTCTAATATTAATGGTATCAGGAAATATATCTGCATCCCAATAGAAGAATTAGAGGCTTGGTTTTGGTCTGATCCAGAAGTTGTTAAATATGTGGGACGAGGCAAGGGAAAAGCTCACCCAAACCCTCACCTAATTATCAAACCGAAAGAAGAATTGATCAAATTGTCAATCGGTGAAAATAGAAAACCCCGTTATAGTACCAACATGAATCTTGAACTAGCCCAAAAGCTAAATTTAGAACTTTGTGCCACTTGTTGTCCTTCTTTTAAAGAGCTGCGCGACTTTCTGCAATCTCTGTCAAGAGGATAGCAAACCATTAACCTGTCCATCCCAGCCAAGAAACCTGCGATCACTGCTAACTTGACACTGTTCTAAACCCCAAAAAAGAGGGATTTTATGGTAAAATAGTCGTACAAATGGGCATATTCTGCACATCAAAAGGGTAAAAACCCGACTTTTAGCGAATTTACTCACAAAAACGCTTTTTTTGCCTTGTTATTGGAGTTAACCCCCCTATGACCGCCGCCCAGGATCATGTCGTCCCCACAGACTTAAGCAATGAAATGTCCCGTTCCTATCTAGAATACGCCATGAGCGTCATCGTCGGGCGCGCCTTGCCCGACGCTAGGGACGGACTGAAACCCGTACACCGGCGCATTCTTTATGCGATGTACGAACTAGGATTAACCCCCGATCGCCCCTTCCGCAAATGCGCTAGAGTCGTCGGGGAAGTATTAGGAAAATACCACCCCCACGGGGATACTGCCGTTTACGATGCTCTCGTCCGCATGGCCCAGGATTTCTCCATGCGCGATCCCCTGATTAACGGTCATGGTAACTTCGGATCGATCGATAACGATCCCCCGGCAGCCATGCGTTATACCGAGTGTCGTCTGCACACCCTGGCCACCAACGCCCTACTACAGGATATCGAGTCAGAAACCGTCGATTTTGCCGATAACTTTGATGGTTCCCAACAGGAACCCGTGGTTTTGCCCTCTAGAGTCCCGCAACTGCTAATTAATGGCTCATCGGGCATCGCCGTCGGTATGGCCACCAATATCCCCCCCCACAACCTGGCCGAGATTATCGATGGAACCGTTGCCCTCATCCATAACCCCGATCTCACCGATACGGAATTACAGCGTTATATCCCGGGGCCAGACTTTCCCACCGGGGGGCATATCCTTGGTAGAGACGGCATTCAGGAAGCTTACACCACCGGCCGCGGTTCCATTACCCTGCGGGGAGTCGCCTCCTTTGAAACCATCGAACAAAGGGGAAGACCCGATCGAGATGCTATTATCATCACCGAACTGCCCTATCAAACCAATAAAGCGGCATTAATCGAAAAAATCGCCGATTTGGTCAATGATCGCAAAATAGACGGTATTTCCGACGTGCGGGACGAAAGCGATCGCGACGGCATCCGGGTAGTGATCGAACTGAAACGAGATGCCTATCCTCGCGTCGTCCTCAACAATCTATATAAACAAACGCCCCTCCAGTCGAATTTTGGGGCGAATATGTTGGCATTAGTCGATAACGAACCGAGATTACTGACTTTAAGGGAGTTTCTCCGCGTTTTCCTCGATTTTCGTGTAGAAGTGATCACCCGTCGTACCCGTTATGAACTCCGCAAGGCCGAGGAAAGGGATCATCTCCTTCAGGGTTTACTAATTGCCCTCGCTAGTCTCGATGCAGTCATTGCCCTGATTCGCAGTGCTGCCGACACAGCTAGTGCCAAAGAGGGATTAGTGCAGAATTTTGGTCTTTCAGAGGTGCAAGCGGACGCAATCCTACAAATGCAGCTGCGACGGTTAACCGCCCTAGAATCGGAGAAAATTCAGCAAGAACACGGGGAATTACTGACAAAAATCGGTGATCTTCAGGATATTTTAGCCAGAAAAGAACGGATCGACAGCATTATCGAGGAAGAACTGCAACAGATCAAAACGATTCACGCTACCCCCCGTCGCAGTCATATTGAACAACGGGAAGGAGAAATCGCCGAAACTGACCTGATTGCCAACGAACAGGCCTTAATTCTCGTCACCGAACAGGGTTACATCAAAAGAATGCCCGTTAATACCTTTGAGTCCCAAAATCGGGCAACAAGGGGCAAAGCTGGCGCAAAAATGAAAGAAGACGACGGCATCGATCACTTTATCACCTGCCGCGATCACGATAGCGTCCTCTTTTTCACCGATCGCGGGGTTGTCTATAGTCTCAATGCCTATCATATCCCCACCGGTTCCCGTACCGCTCGCGGCGTTCCCATCGTGCAACTGTTAGAGATTCCCAAAGGGGAGAAAATTACCTCGGTGGTGGCAGTCAGCGAGTTCAGCGAGGATAATTACCTGATTATGCTCACACAAAAGGGATTTATCAAGAAAACCGCCCTCGCTGCCTTTAGTAATATTCGATCGAACGGTTTAATCGCCATTTCTCTCGAAGACGGTGATCAACTGCGTTGGGTTCGCTTGGCTAAAGAGGAAGACAGCGTCATTATCGGTTCTCGTCAGGGGATGGCCATTCATTTTAAGGCCGATAGTCAACAATTGCGCTCCTTGGGAAGGGCAACTAAAGGCGTAAAATCGATGAAATTGCGCTCAGGTGACGAATTAATCAGTATGGACATCCTTCCTAGTCAAATTGTCGCCCAAATCGCTGAATCTAACGAAGAAGAAACCGAGGACGAAAGCGAAGAAATTAACCCCGAAGTGGCTAATAATGGCCCCTGGGTGTTAGCGATTACCATGGCAGGACTGGGAAAACGGGTTCCCGTTACCCTCCTCCGGTTGCAAAATCGGGCGGGATTAGGAGTCAGAGTGATTAAATTCCGCAAAAAGAACGATAAATTAGCGGCTCTGCACGTTGTTAACCCCCACGAGGAATTTATGATTATCACCGAACGGGGCATTATCATCCGTCAATCCGTCGATGCTATTACTCCTCAATCGCGATCGGCCGGAGGCATCCGGGTGCAAAAACTCGATGAGGACGATGCGATCGCTGCGGTAGCCCTAGTTCCCCCTAGTGATGCGGAGGAATCTGAAGACATTTAGATTTGCTGGGAAGTGGGAAGTGGGAAGTGGGGAGAATAAATAAAAATAATCTTCTGACTCCTATCTCCTGTCTCCTAAATCCGTTGAGTAACGCACAGAAAACGGGTTTCTCCGAGAAACCCGTTTTCTACTCATGCACTCATGCAAAAAGGGGAATAAATAATCAATCTTTAATAACCAGATTTAGTATGACTCCTGACTCCTGACTCCTATCTCCTATCTCCTGTCTCCTGTCTCCTGTCTCCTGTTCTGATGATTTGGGATTAAAACTGGAAAAAGTGCATTAATTGGGAGATTTCCTGAGCGTCTAGGGATAAACGCCCTTTAAAATCCACAATATTCTTAAATAATCCCTGTTCTTCTCTATTTTTAATAATGGCAGCTGCCAAATTATCACTGATCAGGGGCAGGGTGGTTAACTGCTCGATCGAAGCGGTGTTAGGATTGATTTTAGGGGGTGCGAGGTGACTTTCCGGACTATAATAGGCAAATTCTAGAATCGGTTGCCAAGCTTTCAATCTAGCCACAGGAACACTCAAAGCAGCCGCTAGATCTTCAAGACAAAGCAATTCTACCCCCATACCCGACAATTCCACCAACATTCGCGCTTGATGGATGGATATCCCCGGCAATCGCAGCCAATCATCCACACCCGCTTGACTGACATTAATTTTAATGCCCAATTGTGCCGCCATAGCGATCTCATCAAGGGAACGAAAGCGATAATAGGGATCATTGCTAATTTTGGCTTTTAAAGGGTTAAAAGTGCGCCCTAACCAGTTTTGCGGTGTCATTGTAGTAATTGTCGCCGTTTTTCTTCAAATTCGTACTCAGAAATTAATCCTTCTTGCCGGAGGCGCTCTAATTCCCTTAAAGCTGCCCCGATCGCCTCTACTTGTTTAGGCTCTAAACTGGGGACAGTGGCAGCAGCGGTGGCAGTGGGAAAATAGTTAGCGAAAAATTGGTTATCTTGGATTAAATACCACACTGCATCGATCGCGCAAGCCACCCGGGGAATCGGAGTTTGCCAGAGGAGAAGATAAATAATTCCCCAGAGAGGTTGACCGAGATAGAATTTATGAATACCAGCGATAGGAAAGGGTAAAGCGAGAATGCTGCCGATAAAAGCCAAAAAAATCGCTAATTTACGGCTTTTGGGCTTACTTAATAATTTTTCCACCAGAAGCATGAGACCTGTTCGAGATTGATTTTAGCCTGATCTGGACTTTCTATCCTAAAATACTCTTTGGTTCTAAGTAGGGAGACACAATTATTTGTAGGATGGGTTAGCGGTAGCGTAACATAATCTGGCGTTGGGTTTCATGCTTCAACCCAACCTACGTTCATCTTATATTTAATTCCACTCAGCCACTTAACATAGGGATATGCGATGACTAGCAGAATCAAGGAAATCTTTCAAACAGGACAACCCGATCAATCCGTCACCGTGCAGGGTTGGGTGAGAACAAAACGAGAATTAAAAGAATTTACTTTCCTGGAAGTTAATGATGGCTCATCCCTAGCCAACTTACAAGTTATCCTCGAACCGACTTTACCCGATTATGAAAATGTACTAAAAACAATTAGTACAGGAGCGGCGATCGCTGTTTCGGGAAATTTGGTTCCTTCCCCGGGTAAAGGGCAAAATATCGAGTTAAAAGCGGCCGAAATCACCCTTTATGGTGACTGTCCCCCGGATTATCCCCTACAAAAAAAACGTCATTCCTTTGAATTCCTAAGAACCATTGCCCATCTGCGAGCAAGAACCAACACCCTAGGAGCAGTAATGCGGGTTAGAAACGCTTGCGCCACCGCTATACACACTTTTTTCCAAGAAAAGGGCTTTATTTGGGTACATACTCCCATTATTACCGCTAACGACTGCGAAGGTGCGGGAGAATTATTTACTGTCACCAGTTTAGATTTAAAAAAACCCGCCAATTTTGCCGAGGATTTCTTTGGTAAACGGGCCTATTTAACCGTCAGTGGACAATTACAAGCGGAAGTAATGGCCATGGCTTTATCTAATGTTTACACTTTTGGCCCGACTTTTCGCGCCGAAAATTCTAATACTTCCCGTCATCTGGCCGAGTTTTGGATGGTGGAACCGGAAATGGCTTTTTGTGACTTGGAAGGAGATCAGGATTTAGCGGAAGCTTTTCTGAAATATATCTTTAAATTCGTTTTAGAAAATTGTCCCGAAGATTTGCAGTTTTTTAACGAACGTATCGATAAAACGGTGTTAAGTACGGCCGAGAATATCGTTAATAGCGAGTTTGGACGGATTACCTACAGTGAAGCGATCGAGTTATTAGAAAAAGCCGATCGTCAGTTCGAGTTTCCCGTAGAATGGGGCGTAGATTTACAGTCAGAACACGAACGTTATCTAGCGGAGGAACTATTTAAAAAACCCGTGATTGTCACCAATTATCCCAAGACAATCAAAGCTTTTTATATGCGTCTAGATGACAATAATAAAACTGTTTCCGCTATGGATATTTTAGCGCCCAAGATCGGCGAAATTATCGGCGGTTCTCAACGGGAAGAACGATTAGATGTATTAATCCAAAGAATGCAGGAACAGGGAATGAATCCCGATGATTTGTGGTGGTATTTAGAGCTGCGTCGCTACGGTTCCGTTCCCCACGCTGGTTTTGGTTTAGGATTCGAGCGTCTGGTACAATTCATGACAGGAATGACCAATATTCGCGATGTGATTCCTTTCCCCCGTACCCCTTTAAGTGCCGACTTTTAGAATGATGTCTAGGATCGACGGGAGAAAAGTTGTAATCCTTGAGCTTTTAGCGCTAATTTGCTTGGTCTTTGGAGACTTGTACAACTTTATTGTACAAGTCCAAGCTCTTGAACTCCCCAAAAACCCCAAAATCTCGATCGCTAGTTAGGGAGAGAAATATAAAGATTTATTAAATTGTAACTTTTGATACAGTTACGGGGGATAGTATGTGTGGTTGTATGGAGAATCGGTTATTATTACCTTTATCGAATCCGCTCAAAATACTACATCAAATGATAATTCATCATGGGATAGTGAAGATTGGGAGCAATTTGACCAACTCATTGCCAATTGTCTTGTAGATATAGGAATTGAAGATTGAGCATCGGCAACACGACCATTATATTTATCACCGAAACGAGAATCCTATCCATGATTGGGAATGAAATTTGAAGTTGTTACCCCTTTGGGATTTACAGTTAGAACTTCAGAAGGTTATTGGCAGAGGCTAATGGGCAAACATCCTGACCTTGAGGAGTTGGAGGAATTAGTGACCCTTACCCTAGCTTCACCAGATGAAATTCGACGCAGTAGCCACGATGCTGGGGTGCTGCTATTTTATCGCCAGCGACAGGAAAAACGTTGGGTTGTGGCAGTGGCTCGGCGTTTGAATGGAGATGGGTTCTTGATTACTGCCTACCAAACCGATGGGATTAAAGAAGGGGAAATGCTATGGCTCAAGTAAAAGTTTTCTATGAACCGGAAACGGAATTACTGACTGTCTTCTGGCAGCAACCCAGAAAGGAGCAGATTTGTACTGAACTGGGGGATGGGGTGATTCTGATTAAGGATTCCACCAGTGGCGAGCCGATTGGCTTGGAAATTCTCTCCTATCGCCCTGGGGACAATCGCTTTGATGCAGTGAGCGTTGAACTGGGGCAGTTGAGTCCCGTCCGTTGATATTGGTCGTGATTCTGGTTGTCCTCTAACTTCCGAAATCATCTGGGCGTTGAGGATGGGTTTCATGGTGGATAGCTCGTCAGGGAGAGAAATGTAAAGATTTATAAATTGTAGCTTTTGATACAGTTGTGGGGGGTGTGTGCTGTGCTGTTATCCTCCTTCTGTCTTGGGTTGGGCTATTGCTTGACCCAAGCTGCGAGAGAGTGCGATCGCACTGTATCTAAGTTAACTCATTTTGCTGAAAATTATGACGGGAATCTTGACGCATTTGTTCAATAACTTCGGGATATTTTTCCAGATCTTCTAAGGAGTTTAAAGGTGGATAAACTACTCGATCTTTTCTTTCATTTACCTTATCTACATAAGCATAAAAAGCTTCGTCATCCTCACGATGAGATAATACATAACTTTTTAATTCTTGAGATGTCATAGTTTTAAAATTAGGTTTTTGATTCATTTTATCCATTGTCCATTAGGTTTAATTTCAATCTCAATACCTTCACCAATTAACATGAAAATATTTTTAGTACGATCATCCAATCTTATTAAGTTAATTGGTAAATAAAACCTTGTTGCCCAACAAGATAGGGTATAACATTGTAAGAGTTGTACAAGTGTCGGAATATTTTTCCCTCCCAAAACCGAACGAATGACACTAATTATAACAAAATAGAGAATCTGCTTCAACAACTTCGAGACAGAGATGAACGCAAAGACGAATCCGACAGACCGCGCCACAATAACTCAAGGAAGAGGATAGTTCGTCTGAGAAGCAGTAAAACAGAGGAAAACACCTGAGACTCCCTGCTCTGTCAACCCCTAAGCTAGGGAGAGAAATATAAAGATTTATTGAATTGTAGCTTTTAATACATTTGTAGGGGGGGAGTGTGTATAATTCGCTCAAAACCAATTCAAGGTGAACAACAATGATAAAACTATCCAGATTATCAACAGTTAAAAACCTCACAAGGTTAGCTTTAGGCGGAACTCTAGGAGCAACACTTATTATTACAGCTTCTAAGCCTTCTGAAGCGGCAGTACTCAGTTATCAAATAATTACAGATACGCCTTCTGAATTTAGAGGTTTCTTTATTCTCGATAATTCTTATGACGCAGGATCTACCTCTAATACTATAGGAAACAATTGGAAGGTAAGCGCAACAGAGACATTTAGTCTTATACCAGGAAAGCCTACAGGGCAGGCAGTTACTCTGACAACTACTCATCAAAAAGCTCCTCATGGAGAGGGTCCGAACGTTCATCCTGATTTAATTTTTGCTCGTTTTGAGAATTCTCATGGTACACAGCAGTTTAAACATGAATCACATTTTAATATCAGGACTTACAATTATGCGATTACAGCAAATCCGATTACTTGGAGACTAGATGTCCATTTAGTACATACACCAGAACCAACTTCAGTTCTTAGTTTGTTCGCTCTCGGCACACTCGGCGCAGGTGCAACCCTGAAGCGCAAACTAAAGCCATCTAAACCATCAGAAAAAGAAACCACAAAAGTAGGCTAAATTGCCTCTAAAAATACCATAAATGCCCCCTTCAATCAATCTTGAGGGGGTTTTATTGTATAATTGAGGGATGAGTAAACTAGATCAACTTACGCAATCTTGAGCTATAATCGGCAATGAGGTCGAATCCGAACAACGATCAGAAAAAACTCCTGATTGCTGAACTTAAAAAAGCAGCAATCAAACATACCCCAGAAAATATTATCATAATTACTCAAGATCCTAGCGGTAAAATTGTTTTTCTAGAAACTGGAAAAGCAGGTGACAAAGGTTCTGGATTGCTGCATATTCTAGAAAATCATCGAGAAGATTTTCTCCAGAGAGGTATTACTGAAGAACAAATTCCCGATTTAATTGTAAAAGCTATTAGTGAGGGGAAAATTATTGGCATACAAGGAAAAAGTCGCATAATTTATCAAGTAGAAATCAATGGAATTATTCAGTATGTTTCTCTAGAAATTAGTCATAATGGTTACTTAGTGAGTGCTAATCCAACTCCAACTCGATTAATTAACAAACTTATTCAGGAATGATAGTTATGGCAATCAGAATCAAACTTTGGGCAGATTATGGAAGTTACCCACTTTGGGGAGTAGATGAAATTGATAACATTGCTCCTGAAGAATTGCCATTAAGTCAAGCAACTATTCAGCGTTTAAACGCATGGCAGGATACTTACGATAAGACTTTAAATCAAGACTATCCACCTTTATCAGATTTTCCTAATCAGCAAGCTGAAATGGATTTTAAACAAGAAGGAATTAGTTTATGGAAACAGTTACGTCTTGAACTGGCCCCGGATTATGAAGTTTTCTACCAAAATGAAGGTCAATTGTTCAGACATCCTAAGGAAATAACCACAAAATCTACAGTACAAAAAATAACAGTTTGAGTATCATCACCCTCGGCACTCTCGGCGCAGGTGCAACCCTTAAGCGCCAACTAAAACCCTCTAAATCCACTGAAAAAGAAACCACAAAAGTCGGCTAAATTGCCTCTAAAAATACCATAAATACCCCTTCATTCAATCTTGAGGGGGTTTATTTTTTCTTCATCAACAATCTGTAAAACACTGCTGTATAAAGGTGCAGCCACCCAAAATCCTGCTTGATTGATCAAAGCGTCTAGCAAGGGTTTCACCTCAGAGATTAACCGTCGATTC
>SFCA01000031.1:0-9555 GCA_007095475.1 Microcystis aeruginosa Ma_QC_C_20070703_M131
ACAAAAGCGTTTAAACTCTTCTGGATTCAAATTTTTTACTTTTTCGTAAGTCATTGTTTTTCTGAGTGTTTTACTTTATTTTACATAATCAGTTCCTATTTTTGCAGGAGGTCTATTTTCTTTTTCTCGATTCTCTCGAATTAATTCTGTACTATCAGGGGATTCGTAATCTAGGGGGTTAAGGCGAGGACTTTGATCAATCTGGGCTTGTAATTGAGGTACAGCTTTGCGTCTTTCTTCCCAAGTAGGATCGGTTTCAGGAGAAATGAGAAACTTTAGGGGAGTTTGGGGTTTCTCTACGGCTTGTTGTAAGATAGAGATGATTTGTTCGTTAATAGATTGATTGTGTTGTTGAGCGAGTTTTTGGATCTGCTCAATTAATTTATCTGGGAGATTTTCTAGGATTATTGTTGCCATATTCTTACCTCATTTTGTTGCTAGATTAAAAGCAATCACAGGACAAAGTATAGTCATTGTTGAGATTGATCGTAGTTTGTTCTTAGGTTATATCTTTGATGTTCATAGTTGTTTTCTCCTTAGTCAATATCTAACAGAGAGGAATATTAGTCTTACAGTATTTACAGCTACAATTCATAACACTTTTCCCAACCCTAAAACTCTTAAAACATCTGGGACAACTTACTTTTTTTGTTTGAGATTCTGCTAAAGTTTTTGCTAAAGTTTTACCTAAGCCAAATGCTCCTTTTATGAGATTCTGTGCGGAAAAAATTGAATCGTCTTTTTGTTCTTGATATTTCTGTTCAGCTTCTAACTTTATTTGAGGATTACTTGGTTGCTTTAACTGAAGTAGTTCATTTGCAATCCGCGCACACACTCTGCCATCACGATGTTCTACAACCATTTGTAAAGACTGTACATTTGTTTCCCTTTCTTTTTGCTGACGTTCAGCCTCAACTCTAGCTTGTCTTTCAGCCTCTAATTTTTCCCTTTCTTTTTGCTGACGTTCAGCCTCAATTCTAGCTTGTTTTTCAGCCTCTAATCTTTCTCTTTCAAGACGTTGAAGTTCTTCTTCTACCGCTTTTTCTCTAAGATTAAATTCTGTTTTTTCCTTCTCTAATTCTTCTTTCTTAAAGCCATCAATAGCCGCACCTAAACAAACCGCCAATTCAGGATCATCAACTAATAAAGGAGGTTGCTTAAATGCCTTCTCAACTGCCTCTTTCACATAAGGAATACGACAACTCCCCCCAACCAACAAAACTTGATCAACTTGCTCCCAATTAATCCCCGCATTTTTAACCAACTGATGACAAGATTCCAAAGTTTCCTCAACCAAAGGCGCAATCATCTGATTAAAATCTTGACGATTGAGAGCATAAGATTCCATCGTTACAGGAATCAAAATCTCTCCCGTTTGTGCCTCACCCAGTTGATGCTTAAGAGTACGACACAAATCCGCAACAATAGCGCGAGCTTGAAACGCCTCCTTACTACGATTATGAGCATCTAGACGTTCTCGCAAAGATTCGCTACAATGCTCTAATAAATCTTGATAAATCTCTCGATCAAAGTCCATCCCCCCACAATGAGACAATCCCACTGGAGCAGCCAAAATTTGATAATTAGCACCTTGTTTTTGCAACAAAGTAGCATCAAATGTTCCTGCTCCTAAATCATAAACCAGAATAATTTCCTCTTCTCCTAATTCGTATTGTTGAGCATAATAAATAGCGGCTGTCACAGGTTCTTCTAATAACCTTATCTCCTTAAATCCTGCCGCTTTTCCTGCTTTCTCCATCAACTTACGCTTATTAACTCGGTAAGTTGCTGGTACAGTAATCACCGCCTCAGTAATAGAATCCTTAACCATTTCATCAGCTTGATTTTTCAACTTGCTAATCACAGCAGCCACCAATTCTTCAGGTAAAAACGGCTGATTTCCCAATATATAAGGTTCGGGACTGCCCAAATCCCGCTTAAATCCAGCACGATATCTCTCTGGATGAAGTATATGCTGATTTTCTGCCGCCTGACCTACCAACAAATCCCCCTGCTCGGTAAAGTAAACACAAGAAGGGAAAGAGTAGCCATGTTTGAGAGGTTCTCTTACCAGTTGCGTTTTTTTTCCATTCAAGGCGATCGCTGCGCTAGAATAACAAGTTCCAAAATCAATTCCTAAGTACATAGCCTAGTTCCTTTCCTACTAAGGCTAAGTCTTCTTATAGCTGGAGTTTATCGATTTGAGGTTTTAGAAATCAGTCATTGTGATTTTCCTTTTACCTCAGCTTCGAGTTCCCTCATCTTTCCCTCAATCTTGGCTAATCTTTGACTTAAAAGAATATCATCAATGCCTTCTAGATACTGTAACAAGGCACTAACCATCACCTCAGTCTTAGACGTACCCATCTTCATCTACATAACCATTGAGCGAAGTTAGTAGAGACAAGGGAATTCCAACCGTAATTTGAGACTTAGTCATAGTCATTAAGTATTTATACCTTAATTGTATGACTAGCGTTACCAAGCCCTACTTAGTCTTTACAATTGTTTACCCTGTCAAGAAGTGGGGACTTTTGATACTAAATCCGGTTATTAAAAACTGATTATTTATTCTCCTTTTTGCCTCTTGCCTGTTCTTATAATTAGCCTATGCTCAACGGATTTAGTATGATTGATGGGTAAAGCAATCCTCAAAGGGTTTCCTCCGTAGAGAGTTAATCAGTACATAAGTTCTGAACTCTCAGAGGCTCTTACGATAACAATTGTTGAACGTCCATTACCAGCAATGCCTCCCTTAGCCTAGAACCCTCCCAAACCCCCGAATCCCCCACTGGCGTAGTCGAACGTATCAACTACCACGCCAAAGAATCTGGCTACACCGTCGCCAGGGTTCAATCCCCCAGAGTGCGGGAACTGGTGACGGTAGTGGGTAACTTGGCCAACATTCAAGCCGGGCAAACCCTGCAACTTAAAGGAGTTTGGAAAAATCATCCCCAATACGGGCAACAGTTTGAAGTAGAGAGGACTTGAGAAGTATTTAGGCAGTGGCTTGATTAAAGGCGTTGGCTCCGTTACCGCCCAACGCATTGTCGCCCATTTCGGCTTATGATTGAAGTCCCTCGCATCAGCAAGAAAAGGGTGACAATGATTCAAAAAGCTTGGGAAGAACAGAAAAGTATAAGTACGCTAGGGCATAGCGAAACTAATACGCTTGGGGAGAGATTCCCTCTAGTGAATGTTGGATACGTCCTGTCAGATTTAAGGAAACTCGGCGGAACCGAGAATCCCTCGCTTTTAGTGACGGGAGTGTCAATCTACTTGTAATTGGCTCTGGTGTCCTTAACCGCCGCCCAAAAAAATAGGGCTGTTAGTGGCACACTTGCAGCTAGAATTAAGCCAGTGGTGGTATTGCCTAAATCCGGTTCTCCTGAACTAATTTCAAAGACACAACCCACACCAGCGATCGCTGCAATACAGGATAATAACAATAAAACGCCGCTTTTTGGGGTCATCTTCACTCCTCGCCTCAATTAACTAATGCCTTTATTTTGTCACTTTCTCGACCGGTTTCACCGCTTGCACGGAAAAACCGTGTTTTTTTAATTCTTCATTGAGTGCCAAATCGTTATCTACTCTGTCCACGAACATGACACCATTAAGATGGTCCATTTCGTGTTGAATTACCCGCGCTAGTAAACCGTTAGCTTGCAGTTTTCGCGGTTTCCCCTGTTCATCTTTATAACTCACTTCGATCGCTTGGGGACGGATGACATCTAAAAACACATCGGGAATACTCAAACAACCCTCTTCCGCTTTGCACAATTCCCGACTATAACCGATAATTTGGGGATTAATCAGAATTAGGGGCGGATTTTCCGGTTTATCGTGTTCACAATCGATGACAATCAATTGTTTATTGACTGCCACTTGGGGAGCCGCTAAACCGATACCATTGGAACTATACATAGTTTGCAGCATTTCTTTGGCTAATTGGCGAATGCTGTCATCGACTTTAGCAATCCGCTTGGCCGGTTGACGCAGGACTCGATCGCCGAGATAATGCAGTTCTAAAGGGGGTTTTTCTAATTTGCGTTTTTCTACGGTAATAGTGGCGCTCATAAACTTAATTATCGATGGGATGCACAATTTTGATCTTAGTCACTGGCTCTGGGGGATTTCTCAGGAAAAGGGAGAAAAAAGCCGAGACTCTTCATAAAATTTTACACCGATCACAGACAGTTCGTCCATATCAGGAGGTGGGAAGTGGGAAGTGGGGAGATTTTTCAGTTATCAGTAAGCAGTAATCAGTAATCAGTGGGGGAGTGGGGAGAGGGGAGAAAAAGCTGATTGTAACTGGCTACTTATTAGTAATTGGCATTCCTAACCATTGGCTCAATTCCGCTGCTAACCATTCAATTTCGGGTTGACTCAGATATTCTTTTGTCTTACTGCTAATAGTATATTCTTTAGTCCCCGCCCAAATAGTTAAAGCCATCGGCACATAAACTCGATCGCCATCACCATCTTTGGTATGATAACTATCAGCTTTCACCAGTTTATTAATATGTTCCCGTGCCATTTTCTTTTTGCCCAGAAGTGTCAAACCAAAAATTCGCTGAATGGCCACAATTTCTTGACTATCAATAGTGATAATTTCCTCCCCTTTGAGACAATAAATAATCCCGCCAAGCATTCCTAAACCCACAAACCAAAAAGGCAAAGAAAAGAGCAGAAAAAACCAACTCATCCACAGAGGAATAGAAACGGCTCCTCCTGTCCATACTAATAAAAAAGCGTTCCAAGCGATGGCAAAAGCTCCAAGAAAAATTAATTTAGGGGTAAAACCTTCGGGAGGTAAAGATATTTTAATTTTCTCCTCATTTTTTTGCAACTGTACCCGACTCCCGGCGGGTTTTTCAAGGTTCGAGGAAGTTAATTGCATTTCGTGGAGAGTATTTAAAGCTTGATTTGCTGCCTGTGCTGAAACAAACCTTTTTTCGAGACTAGGTTCGATTAACTGCCCTAACCAATGAACAAAAGCAGGGCTTAAATTAGCTAAATTATTTAATTGAATTTTGCCATCTTTTTGGGGTAAATCGGCGGGATGAATGCCTGTAGCTAGATAGATTAAAGTGGCTCCTAAACTGTATAAATCAGAAGCGGCAACGGTGCGACCACCGAATTGTTCGGGGGGCATATAACCGTAGGTTCCGACAATAGTTAAAGTGGCCTGTTCCTGTTGGGCAACAGTCTGGACAGAACCAAAATCAATTAAATAAACATTACCGATACTATGGCCCGATCGATCTTTTAATAAGATATTACTAGGTTTCAAATCTCGGTGGATAATTGGCGGGCTAATTCCATGCAGATAAATTAAAATACCTAGGATAGATTTAGCTAATTCTTGTAGCTCTGCTTCACTAAATTTGCGGCCATTTTCTATCTGTTCCTTGAGAGATTTGGCTTCGATATAACTCTGAACAAGGGCAAAACCTTGATAGGTATCGGTGCGAACTTCAAAATAGTCGATATATTCAGGAATCGAGCGACAATCTAGATGTTTAAGAGTTTCGGCTTCCCGTTTAAAAAGTTTTAAATCTGTCCATTCAAAATCGGGACTGAAGATTAATAATTTGACGACAACAGTAGCGCCCGTTTTTAGATCTTGGGCGAGAAAAGTGCGTCTTCCGGTTTGTTTACCTAACTGACTTTGAATTTGGTATCGATCGCCTAAAATTTGCCCTGTCAGCATACAATATATTCCTAGGATAATCCTAATTCTAGGCTAATCGAGAAATTTCTCAACCGCAAGCTAAGAAAACGGAAGTTTGACCGAATCATCAAAACTTCAGCATTTCCCCTGATAACTGCGGTGAAATTCAATTGTATCGCCCGTTTTTCGCTAATCCTCGGACTGGGCTGAGGGATGTATTTTTTCAGGTTAAAAGAGAAAATAGGCATCAGAAAAGAAAGTTGGCTCCTCTCCGTCTGGGAAATTTTAGTACAAATGTTCAGAATAGCAACTGCGGCGCTGCCATGTAGTCTGAAGGCGTAATTTAGACAGTCAACAGCTTAGGGGACAAGGGAGCGGTCAGTTTAATTCCGATCGAGGTGGAGTTTCCTGATATAGTTTTAAAAGCAGTCGGTTCAAGACAAAAAGACATGGTTACTAGGGGCGAACAAGGGGTAGAAGTGAGGAAAAACGAGAGCTTTTCTCTGGCTTCCTATCTGGAGGAAAAGCGGTTAATTGTCGAGTCAGCTTTAGATAGCTCTTTAGTTATCGGCAATCCCGCCAAAATCTACGAGGCGATGCGCTATTCTCTCCTCGCCGGTGGTAAACGGCTGCGGCCGATTTTATGTCTGGCTACCTGTGAATTGATGGCGGGTTCCCTAGAGATGGCTTTACCCACCGCTTGCGCCCTAGAAATGATTCACACTATGTCATTAATTCATGACGATTTACCCGCCATGGATAACGATGATTACCGACGCGGGAAATTAACCAATCATAAGGTTTTTGGCGAAGATATCGCTATTTTAGCTGGGGATGGTCTCCTAGCATATGCTTTCGAGTATGTGGCTACCCAGACTCTTAATGTACCTCCCCTACAGATTTTAGAGGTAATTGCCCGTTTAGGTCGCACGGTCGGGGCAGCGGGTTTAGTGGGAGGTCAGGTTTTAGACTTGGAATCCGAAGGAAAACCGGATATTTCGGCAGAAACTCTCGGTTTTATCCATACTCAGAAAACCGGGGCCCTGTTGGAGACTTCTGTGGTGTCGGGGGCAGTTTTAGCGGGGGCAAAAGGGGAAGATATAGCTAAATTAGCCCGTTATGCCCAAAATATTGGCTTGGCTTTCCAAATTATCGATGATGTTCTCGATATCACGGCGACAAAGGAGGAATTGGGCAAAACCGCCGGTAAGGATCTACAGGCACAAAAAGCCACCTATCCCAGTCTCTGGGGGATAGAGGGGTCCCGCCAGCAAGCTCAACAGTTAATAGATAGTGCCATCAATGAATTGAGTGGCTACGATGAGGCCGCTGAACCTTTACGGGCCATCGCCGAGTATATTGTTAATCGTAAAAATTAAATTAAACGAATGAGATTATGCAGGACTTCCAGCAGGTGTTACACAATCAAATACTGCTAATCTCTCTTTTAGCTTGTTTCACTGCCCAAGTACTAAAAGCGCTGATTGAGTTAATCCGTGATGGTAAGGTGAGTCTGCGCTATCTAGTCTCGTCGGGGGGAATGCCTAGCGCTCACTCGGCGCTGGTGGGGGCTTTGGCTACTGGGGTAGGATTACAGATGGGTTGGTCTAGTCCCGAATTTGCCATCGCTGCGCTTTTTGCGATTATTGTTATGTATGATGCGGCCGGAGTGCGTCAGGCAGCGGGAAAACAGGCCCGGATTCTCAATCAAATTATCGATGAAATGTTCCAGGGGGGCAAGGAATTTAACGAGGAACGTTTAAAGGAATTAATTGGCCATACTCCTTTTCAAGTGCTGGTCGGTTTAAGTTTAGGTATCGGTATCGCCATCGTGATGCTCTGTCGTTAATTGAGGTGTTTTCTGGGGTTGAGATAAACTAGATTTAATAACTAAAATCCGGGGTAATCACTCATGTTACAATCCCTAAAAATTGAAGGCTTTCGCGGTTTTCAAAATTTTGAGATGGCCAATCTTGGTCGAATTAATCTCTTAGTAGGTAAAAATAATAGCGGTAAAACTTCTATTTTAGAAGCGATTCTTATTTATGTTTCTAAATTTAATACAGGAGAAATACAAAGAATTCTTAATCATCGGGGCGAGTATTCTCATAGAGAAATAGATGCGGCTAATCTTCTCGGTGTGGAAGTGCAATCTTATCAGATAAAAAATTTATTCTATAAATACTTACTAAAGGATAATCAAAAAATAGTGATTTATGAGCCAGATAAACCAGCCAATCGGGTGATTTTAAGTATTCAATCTACATCTAAAGAATTACTCTCTAAAGTCAATAATAATAATTTGCAATCCCTAGGTAGTTTTTGCTTAGTGGTTGAATTTGAGCATGAGCAAAAAGTCTATTCTTTATCACCTGAAGAGGAAATTTTACAGATAAATTTAACTGATAACAAACCGTCTCAGGATTTTAAAAAACTAGAATTATTTTGGATTCCTCCTCAATCTATAGCAGTTAAGGCAAACAAATCTTTTTTCAGTCAAAGTCTGCTTAACTCTACGGATAACCTAGTTATCGAAGCTTTAAAAATCATTGAACCTAAAATAGAAAAAATTGCGACTACCGAAGAATTTCAACCTCCAGTATTTAATAGTACATGGTCAGGACGTGGGGGATTTATGGTTAAACTTAAAGGAGCAGAAGAACCAGTTCCGATTGGCAGTTTAGGTGATGGATTTTGGCGAATGTTAGGATTAGTTTTAGCGATGGTTAATCTTGAAAATGGAATTTTATTAGTTGATGAAATTGATAGCGGATTGCACTTTACTGTCATGACTGATATGTGGAAAGTCGTCTGGGAAACCGCTAAAAAACTCAATATTCAGGTATTCGCCACCACTCACAGCCGGGATTGTTGGCAAAGTTTAGCCGAATTAATTACCGAAGAAAAAATTACCGATAACGAGATTACTATTCAAAGGATAGATAAGGATAAGGAAAAAGCAGTTTCCTTCAATACTAGACAAATTTACCTCGCTTCTGAAAGAGATATTGAGGTTCGCTAAAAATGACCAAAATACATCCTAAAAAACTCTTAGTAGAGGGAAGAGAAGAAATGAGAGTTATTCCCGAATTAGCAGAAGCTCATGGCATCTCTTGGGGAGAGAAAAAAGACACAGCTATTATCTATATTAAACCAGCTGATGGTATTGAGAATTTACTCGATAGGGATAATATTTACAACGAAATCAATGATAGTGGACTAACTCATTTAGGAATTATTATGGATGCAGACGAAGAACCTGATAATCGTTGGCAAAGTTTATATAATGCCTGTGTACCAAATATCCCTAACTTACCTCAAAATTTACCAGCAGCGGGATTAATTATAACTCTAGAATCGGGGATAAAATTCGGTGTGTGGATGATGCCAGATAATCAATCGAGAGGGATGTTAGAGACTTTTTTAGCCTATTTAGTTCCCGATAATAATCTTTGGCAATATACACAAAACAAGGTGATAGAGGCAAAACAACAAGGGGCAACCTATAGAGATTATCATCTAGATAAGGCTAATATTCATACCTATTTAGCTTGGCAAGATCCGCCGGGGAAACAACTTCACGATGCAGTCAAACAAAGAATACTTAATCAATCCCATCCCCAATCGGCAAAATTTTTGAGATGGTTACAGGAGTTATACGAGATTTGAGAGAACTATGGATCGAAATGGGAATGACGGCCCCATAATATTTCTCTGTGCTTTGTTAGATAGGGTCTGCTGAAAAAGTTTTTCGTGCGGGTAGGGTGTGGGGTGTAGTGCGATTCGTTGGCTAGAAACTAGACAGTAAGACGTTTAGAGGATTAGCCGCTTGGTAAATGTAGTACCTTGATAACTTTATAACCTTACAGGTGCGGGTT
>SFCA01000032.1:0-9477 GCA_007095475.1 Microcystis aeruginosa Ma_QC_C_20070703_M131
ACACGAGCTTCAATCGCTAATAATTCGATTCCTACCAAAGAGACGCGAGCCCAGGCATCAATAACGATACCTTTGTCGAGGATACGATCAATAACTTCAGCCAAGCTAGAGGAAGAGTTAGTTTTTTCAACTGCCATGGTAATAGACCTTGTTTGTTTGTTAGTTGTATAAAGTGTACAGTGCTAAAGTTATGAAGGATTCAGAAATCTCTTGAGTTTTTCTGCCTTCATCACTTCGGCAATTTGAAGATTAACACCCTTGTTTTGTCGGTGTCAAATCTAACTCGATTTTTAAGCAGGAACTGCCGCAGATTGAGTCAGACCAACTGCTTCAGCATATTTGAGGTAGGTTTCAACCGAAGCGATGACTACACGAGCTTCAATCGCTAATAATTCGATTCCTACCAAAGAGACGCGAGCCCAGGCATCAATAACGATACCTTTTGTACAGTGCTAAAGTCATGAAGGATTCAGAAATCCACTTAGGTTTTTTGCCTTTATCACTTCAGCAATTTTAAGACTAACACCTCGTTTTGTCGTTGTCAATAGCTAATCTCGATTTTTTTAGTTAAGAAATGTACGATCTTTTAATTAAGAAATGTAGTCAATTCTCATTTTGGGGGTTAGGAAATGTGGTCAATTCTCAGAAAAGTATCGCTTGATCGCTGGCTCTAGCCAAGATCTGACACAGAACGAAGCAACTAATAGTAAAAGCCTTGCTTTGCAAGGCTTTTAGGTGCTTAAAGCACAAATGTCTTGAAATTTTAGTTTTAATGATCGCTATCTTAGGTGTTATTTGTGGGGACCAGGGGTGGAGAGACTTGACAATCTAGGCATCACAAGGCGAAGATGTGTGATGGGAGATTCTTGCTTCACAGAAACCTGCTTTTTGAGACGAGTTCCAACGAGTCTTGTAGTCTCTCCACAAGCTTAAACTCCTGAATGACAGACTTAGTTGATCACTCCAAAGTGCAATCCCTCTCGGAGAAAGGAACTGCACTTTCAGATGTTAGTCACGACTCTCGGTTCGGGAATCACTATAGGTAGTGTTTCAATGACTGCTCAAACCTACCTGTAGTGGTATTAGTTCAACTTATGCCACTACAGGCAGTGGATAGCTTAATCCAAAAACACTAATATATATATGTGGAAAATGAGCGCACCGTCAGTCACGACTATTGACAATTCGTATTAGCTATTTTTTCCTGGACTCTAGCCACTATTTTCAGAGATTGCCGTAATGCGGATTCGTTGACATCTGTTTAGGTGGGTTGACTGGCCAGAAATTGTCGTTGATACTCTAAAAACCGGCCATGCCATTCCGCAAAACGCCGCTCCCCATCTTTGACTAAAAATTGGCGGTAGGCTTCCGAGGAAATCCAAGGCTTTGTTGGACGTTGTTGGTCCGAACGAGCTTGGTATTCCGCCGTTGATTGACGGCAGTGGTTGTGATAATTTTGGTGCCATTCGCGATAGCGCCGTTCTCCATCCCGCACGAGGGCCTGGCGATAGGCTTCTGAAGATAGGCTCATGGTGTTACTCCTTTTCAAATCCCTTGATAGCTTGACCAGGATTATAACACAATGGGTGAACTACCCAGCGCTGACCTCTCGTCAAGGTACGATATAGATCTTTTCCCTCAGTTGCAAGGCTTCTTTGCTATCTCAACTGCTGCATTTTGTCCCGCTTCGCGTTGCTACCCTTTAACCAAATTTAGTAGGACCGGCCAAGAAATTAGTAAAAGCTGTTTACAGGTGTCTTAAACCTTGTGGCAAACGGCCACAGCTGACCCCATTCAAGAAGTCTAGTTTTTCTGGTTTTTTCTCCTCGGTTAACATTGATCGTAACCTATGGTAGGTAGAATATACACTTTAGGTATCAATATATATGATGTATATGGTAATTTTTTGGCTCTCTTAGGTTTGGTGGGTAAAATGTATTCTAAGATACAGTCCTGCTGGCGAGCTAGTAGAAAGAACCACAAAGACACAAAGGACACAAAGATTGATCGCTCTTATACTTATATAAGTTAAACTTATGTTACAAGGAATAAGAGAGCCATTTTGGGGACTTTGGCGGCCTGATTTGGCAAAGAAATGCCATATTTCCATTAGCACCATTACAAAAATCTCTGGAGAGTTGAGTTACTAATATGGTTAAAATTATCAGTCGTCAATCCTTGGGAAGAAAACCCGTTTACGATATTGGTGTAGAGAAAGATCATAATTTTTTGCTGGGCAACGGGTTAATTGCCTCCAATTGTTTTAATAAATCTCACTCGACCGCTTATGCTTACGTCACCTATCAAACCGCTTATTTAAAAGCTAATTATCCTGTGGAATATATGACAGCGTTACTAACTGCTAGTAGCGATAATCAGGATAAGGTGGAAAAGTATCGAGAAAACTGTCAGAAAATGAATATCGATGTCGAACCTCCCGACATCAATCGATCGCAAAAACATTTTACCCCGATTGGACGCAAAATTCTCTTTGGTTTGTCCGCAGTTAGAAATCTGGGCGAAAATGCGATCGAGGCTATTTTAAAAGCCCGGGCAGCTGCGGGAGGAAAGTTTACTTCCTTAGGGGATTTTTGCGAGCGTGTTGATTTGCGAGTAGTCAACAAAAGAGCTTTAGAAACGCTAATTTATTGTGGTGCTTTTGATAAAATTCAACCTAATCGCCATCAATTAATTGAAGATTTGGAATTAGTAGTTGCTTGGGCGCAAAAACGCACCAAAGAGAAAGAAAGTGGACAAATGAATATTTTTGATATGCTAGGAGGTAGCACAGAAAATAAACAAGAATCCGAGTTTGAACAGTCTCCCAGTGCAACCGCAGTAGCAGATTTTTCCCGACAGGAAAAGTTAAGACTGGAAAAAGAACATTTGGGTTTTTATGTTTCCGAACATCCTTTAAAAGCTTTACAAAGAGCCGCTCAAGTCCTATCTCCTATCAATTTAGCTGACTTAGAAGAACACAAAACCAGAAAAAAAATCAGTGCAATTGTCCTATTAAATGCCGTTAAGAAAATTATGACCAAAAAAGGAACTCCCATGGCCTTTTTAACCCTAGAAGATGCCTCGGGACAGTCGGAAGCGGTGGTTTTTTCCGATAGCTACGAACGTCTGCAAAAATTATTAGTGGAGGAAGCAACTTTAATGGTGTGGGGAAAAGTTGATCGCCGAGATGATCGGGTACAATTAATTGTCGAAGATGCGGAACCGATCGAAACCGTTAAAATGGTGATGGTCAATTTATCGCTGCAAGATATTGTCAACCAAAATCGTCAAAATCTTCTTAAAAGTATTCTGCAATCGGGAGACAAACAAAAGGCAAAAGTTCCCGTTATTGCCACCATCGGTGCGGGAACTCAGCGTCAATTTGTGCGTTTAGGACAAAACTATTGGGTAGAGGATGACAATTCAGTGCTAGAGTCTCTGAAAGTTGCCGGTTTTCTGGCTAATTCTGCACCTCTGATTAATCATTAAATGCTAACTGGCAATCACCCAAGAGTCATGGCTGCGCCAATATTGTTCCTCTAAAACCTTCTCGATTTCCTGATTCGATAATAATTTTCTCTCGACCCACAAATCAAGACAAATATGAATTTTGATCACCTCTTTGACACTATTGCCACTCTTGTCCTTCATCATTCTCCTAGTGGGATGGAAACGGAAATCGATCGCTTTTTACTAGAACGCTTTCAAGAGTTAGGATTAGAAACATGGCAAGATCAAGCGGGAAATGTCATCGGCAAGATTAAAGGACAAGATTCGACCAAAAAAATTGCTATTACCGGTCATAAAGACGAAATTGGCGCTATTGTCAAGGCAATTAATCCCGACGGTACTCTGCAAATTCGCCGACTTGGGGGAGCTTTTCCTTGGATTTATGGAGAGGGGGTGGTAGATATTATCGGTGATCGAGAAACCAGAGCGGGGATTCTCTCCTTTGGTTCCCGTCATATTTCCCATCAATCCCCGCAAAAAGTGCAGCAGGAAAACACTCCTGTAACCTGGGAATCCGCATGGATAGAGACGAAATTGACTCCAGAAGAATTAGACGCTTGCGGGGTGCGCGCCGGTAGTCGAGTCGTGGTGGGAAAACACCGAAAACAACCCTTGCGACTAAAAGACTACATTGCCAGTTATACCCTCGATAATAAAGCTTCCGTGGCGATTCTTTTGGCATTAGCGGCCAGAATAATTAACCCTGTGGTGGATCTATATCTCGTTGCCTCAGCAAAGGAGGAGGTAGGAGCCTTAGGGGCCTTATTTTTCACGGCAAATAACCGCTTAGATGCTTTAATTGCCCTAGAAATCTGTCCCCTCGCTCCTGAATATCCGATTAAGGATGGCAGCAGTCCTGTTTTATTGTCTCAGGATGGTTACGGTATCTATGATGAGCAGTTAAATCAAGAATTACGAATTGCGGCCGAAAAGGCGGGAATACCTCTGCAATTAGCCATTATTAGTGGTTTTGGTAGCGATGCCTCCCTTGCCATGAAATTCGGTCATATAGCTAAGGCCGCTTGCTTAGGTTTTCCCACCCAAAACACCCACGGTTATGAAATCGCCCATTTAGGAGCCATAGCCAACTGCATTAGCGTATTAGAAGCTTATTGTCAAGTAATTTAGCCATTTTTAGCAAAAAACCAGAGCATCAATAGAACAATAGCGATCGCCAGTCCGCTAAAAACAGTATTTTTATGCTGCTCTAACTGCATGGGTGGGGGGGATTCTTCTTTTTTTTGTTTATTTGTTCCCTTTTTAAATTGCGGTGTACTATCGGGAAGTTTCTCTAAATCGGGAATCTTCGTCATCCACTCATCTGGGCGTTTGAGACGGGGAGCTTCGATAATATAAAGTAAACGCTTGGCCTGTTCGCGAATTTGATAGATAGGATGGGTAATAAGTTGCCTACAGATTTCACTAGCTTTCTCCCCCTCTCCTAACCCCTGATGGGCAGAAATTAACCAAATTTGAATCTCACCCCCTGCTCGAGATCCTAAGGAAATTAAGGATAAAGCCGCATTTAATTGCTGGATACTAAGACGATATTGTCCACGCTCAAAAGCACTGATTCCAGCTTGATAAAGGTCTTGAAAAGAAAGATTTTCGGCCACGGAGTCAAGATCGAGATAAATGAAATTTTACATAAGTATAGCAACAGGTAAGAAGCAAAAGGAAACTCTCGGCCATTGAGAATGAGAATCTTGACAAAAATCTGGTACACTTTCTGCTGAACCTGTTCAAGCTGCACGATATGAAAGAGAGGAACTCTCTGTTACTAACTATATTAGCGATCGCCACTATATTAATTAGTCTAGTTTTAGGGATTGTATTTGACAAAAAAGCGGCTTTATTAGGAATTTTGGCAGTTCCTGCCATGGTCGCTTCTTTTATCCATCCCCGTCTGGGATTATTAGCCCTGATCATCTATCTTCCCCTGAGTAGTACCGTCACTTTTGCCGTGGCGAGAGTTTTTCAGGTAAAGGGCAACTTCATTGGCGAAGAGCCATCCTATGCTCTCTACAAAATCGCCAAGGATGCCTTTTATTTCCCCGCTTTAGCAGCAATTTTAATTAAAACCACAACTTTTAAACAATTAAGCCCCCAAATCAAGCCTTTTATCATCACAGCTTTGATTTTACTTGCCAGCAGTTTGATAACTTTTCTTTTTGTCAATCTGCCCCAAGGAGCAATTGCTGTGGGAATTGTGGGATTAAAAACCATCCTCGGTTATATTCCCCTAGTTCTCTGTGGCTACTATCTAATCAAGGAAAAACGGGATTTATTCGTGGTTAATCGGCTTTTAATCGTGATGATCTTAGTCTGTTGCGGTTTAGCTCTAATTCAATACTTCTTACTCGTCCAAGGTATCTGTCCCGATAATGAATTCCTCAATCAACTGGAAGTTACTGCCCCGAAATCCGACAGCCAATTTTATCCAGATATTGCCGACAAAGCCAGCCTAAAAGCTCAATGTTTTGTCGGCGGTTCGGTGTTGTATAATCCCGATCGAGGCTTAATTCGTCTCCCCGGCACATTTTCCGATCCTTGGCAATGGGGTTGGTTTTTAGTATCTAGTAGCGTCATCAGTTACGCGGCCAGTTTTAGTGATCCACAAAAAAGATGGCGCGTCGCTGGTTGGGTGGCAATGGTTTTAGTCTTGCTTGCGACTCTGGTTTCTGGACAACGATTACCTTTTTTGTTAGTACCTTTGTTTTACTTGGTTCTTTTTATTGCTACCAGCAAAAATAAGCAAAAGTTACCATTAAGACTGGGAATCTTGGGGCTGCTTTCCCTGCTCGCGGTGACGTTAATTCCCTTTATTCGGGAAAGAGGGCTAAATTTTATCGGTCGCTGGCTATATTCCTCTCCCATTGACTTTGTAGGCAATCAAATGCAGTGGGTCTTTAAATATGCAGAGCTTTTTGGTCTTGGTTTAGGCAAAGCCAGCATTGGCGCTCGTCATATAGTGGGAGAAGAGGGAATAAGACTAATTGAAACCTACTACGCTAAACTCCTCTACGAAATCGGTATCGTCGGTTTTATCGCTTTTATGGTACTGGTGACAATTCTCTGTATTCTCACCTTTAAAGCCTATTTAAAAGTAAAAAATGCCGCTTTAAAGCATTGGGGTCTCTGTATCTGGATTTTCCTACTTTTTATTAGCTATAACCCCTACTATTATCCTCTCTCCGTCGAGCCAGTTTCTGTTTACTATTGGTTATTCGCTGGAATATTGCTAAAACTGCCGGAAATAAGCGAGAAGTTGGGAGATGAGGGGGTATTTCTCGAAAAAAGTGAAGTGGAGAATTAATACTAAATCCTGTTTAAAAGGTATAGGGGAGCGGGGAACGGGGAGTGGGGAATTGAATTTCACTCATGTCTAGGGATAAAAAGCGATCGAGTCCTAAATACATCCAATAAATAGAGTTTGGGGATTCCTGAATAGTTTTTTGAAAACCCAAGGCTGCGGCTAATTTCTCATAATCAGGATGAATAATCAAAGTATGTAAATCGCAGAGATTAGGAAAATCTAAGGTCATTCTCTGGAGAGTTTTTTGGCCATCTTCCAAGAAGATTAAACGATATTTATCTAAATAATTAGCATCAATCATCCAACTGCGAATAAATACCGAAAGACAATTTTCATCTCCCACAGATGCCATTTTAAAAGGATCCTGTTCGTTGATCGCACTTAGATGTAAACTCTTGCTAGGAGAGGTAAAAAAATTCGCTTCCGACTCCTCCGCAGTGGGATAGAGGAGATAAAAACCCACGGGATTAAGATTATCTACCCGACGCAAAACTCGCATACCTGTAGTATAGTCTTTTGCCCAACCCCGTAACAGACCAGAAATGCGATGGGGAATTGCTTTAGCATTGCGATTCATCCAGTTATAATTGCGTGTCAGCAAGTTAGCCACAGGAATCGCATCACAACGGGGATTAAATTGATCTAATTGCAATTCTACAGATAATTCCGAGCTATCGGGCTCTAAAATCCCCGTAATTGGCTTGATTTTAATTCTGGTTGTGTTGCCGTCAAAAATTTTTTCAATTAAACCAAGGGCTGCTAACTTATCTAACATCATACCAGCAGAGCGATCGCTGCCCTGGTCCTGATCCTGATAAAATAAATCCGATGCTTGCCGATGGGTACAGATAATGGCAGTGGTGGGAAAAATTAACCGAGATAAAGGGGGTTTTACCTGTCCGTCCTTGGCGATCGCATAAATCCAAAGACGCAGAAAACAAGTGGCGCGCACCCGGGTTAATCCCACTCTCCCCACCAAGCGATCGATCATCTGTTCTTGTTTTTCCCAAGAATACCAAATTTTTAGGTGTTTTATCTCCATCTTTTTGGCCCTAGATTCTGACAACGATTATACTTTATACTTCACCCCACTTCACCCCAGTTCTCACCCTCTCCCCCTACTAGATAGCAGTCATTGTTGTTGCACCTCTAGAACGGACAAAATGGGTGCAGAAACATTTAGGAGACGATCATGAACGATAAAAAATACGGTACTGCTCCCAGTCATACTCAAGCATGGATTTTTCAAACTTGGTTATCTTTTATTGTCTCTATTTCTGCCACTTCTTTAGGAGTTGTTTATCTGCCGGTAGATGCGTGGATTAAAGGTTATTTGGGCATGGGTTTACTGTTTACCGTCGGTTCCACCATTAATTTATCAAAAACTGTCCGCGATGTCGAAGAATCTAAACGCTTGATTAATCGCATTGATGAAGCAAAGTTAGAACGGATCTTGAGTCAGTACGATCCTTATAAAGAGTAGTTTTTCCCAGTTATTGTTGATCAGTTTTTTCGATTATTCTCACTCTTTTTTCTGGCTTAGGAGAGTTTATATGCTATTCACAACTAATCTCATCGGTGTGGCCAAGGGAATAATTTCTCTTTTACAAAATCCTGGTAATACGCTGTCTGTATATGATATTGAAGATGGCTTAAAAGAGAGTTGGTTACAGCGATTATCTTTGCAATATGTTAAAAGCGATCGGGAGCATCTCACCTTTGTAACTCCTAAATTAAGTTTTATGTCAAGCTATTTTGAAAGCCTTGCTAGAAGCAAGTTTCATCGACAAGTATAATTACTCACTTGCATAAATGAGATGCCTCCTCCCTAACAAATAAACAAACCAATAGATACTTGAGGCAATGATGATTGCAGAATTAAATATCCGGTTAGAAGCCCAGGAAAAAACAACCGAAGAGATAAGGGTACGGAAAGAAGATATCGACCGGCAGTCGGCCGAGTTTAACCAATGGATGACCAGAATCAAAGCAAGGCTGGACGCGATCGCAGGCAAGCTCGAACGGGCCAAAAACAACACCAAGTAGAGCGAACGCAAAGCTCTCGCTACCCCAGATCGCATTCTCTCGCTCAAAGGAAAAGGTGCTTCATGAGTTTATTGTCGGCAAATCGATCGCTTCGACCAACTAGCTGAACATAAGCCCACCTTATCACCCCGACAAGTAATACTTTTCTGAACCCCCTTTACAAACCGTTACAAAGTCCTTAAGATAGAAACATCATCAATCGTACCTCGATAACTTAATAGGAATCATAAACCAATGACCACCACCTTACAACAGCGCGAGAGTGCTTCCCTGTGGGAGCAGTTCTGCCAGTGGATTACCAGCACCAACAACCGTCTTTATGTCGGCTGGTTCGGTGTGATCATGATCCCCACCCTGCTCACCGCTACCACCTGCTTCATCATCGCCTTTATCGCCGCTCCTCCTGTAGATATCGACGGTATTCGCGAGCCTGTAGCTGGTTCCCTACTCTACGGAAACAACATCATCTCCGGTGCCGTTGTTCCTTCTTCTAACGCCATTGGACTCCACTTCTACCCCATCTGGGAAGCTGCTTCCTTAGATGAGTGGTTATACAACGGTGGTCCCTACCAGTTAGTCATTTTCCACTTCTTACTAGGTGTCTT
>SFCA01000033.1:0-3765 GCA_007095475.1 Microcystis aeruginosa Ma_QC_C_20070703_M131
TTAGGGTCTCAAAGCCCCCCTAGCGGCCACCGAGAAAACCTTCACCAGCTAAGTATTTTTACTCAAGTCTCTGGCGGGGGACAGCTTATGTGACAGTTGAGGGTGCGGAATGTGGGTTGTAAAATGCTTTGGGTTGAGGGTTAACAGAACATCAGCCTGAGATTTGAGGACTGCTTGGGCGATAAGGGCATCAAAGATACCACCGCCAGGAAGCTGACGTTGCACCATTAGGTCAATAGCTGCCGTGTAATCTTCAGCAGTCAGCGAAACAGTCTCGAAGGTCTGTAGGTTATCGCGGATCAAGTTTTGGGCGACGGCAGGGGAGATTTTGGTTTTGGGAATGCGCGTTAGAACAGAATAGAGTTCTGCTAGGGTATGCGTGGCAATAAGTCCCTGAATTTGCTGGGATTGGGCTTGAAGGAGAAAGGGCAAGCAGGCCGAATGATGAGTGTGTCCAGTCAATAGGGCAGCGATGAGAGCAGAGGTATCAAAGAGACATTTCATGCAGGCAATTGGCTTTGAATGCGTTCCTCGCGGAGGTCATCAATAAGGGTATCGAGATGGCCGAGGGGTGGGGTTTCTAGCACTAAGGCACTGCCTTGACGTTGGACTTTAGCTTCTTGCTCGAAGGGTTGTAGGATGATGCAGCCTTGTCTAACCTCAAGATTGAGGGATTGGGCTGTGGTGATGCCGAGTTGTTGACGGATTTCTAGAGGAATTTCTAGTTTTCCAGTGTCATCGATCGCAATTGCCGTCATGGAACGCTCCTAGGGATAGAACGAAAGTTTGGCTAAAGGAATGCTTTATAAATTCTATCCCCCTGTAAGGTAGTTTTGCTTGCGTAGAAAACGCCCATGATACCCCAACGCCTAGAGTTCAAAATTCTCGCAGAGGCAGGTGTCACCGAGACTAACCGCAATACTAAAGGGGATTCCAGAGTGCCCTTTGAAAGATTTAAGCTGAATATAGTTATCTTGGGTTCTAGACTGGACTTCTTGAAGCTTTTTGCCTGCCTGAGAGAGCAACGTTAACTTGATCTGGGGTGGCAGATATCGCTCCTCACCCGCCGGATGTAACTGAACCAGTACAGATAGCTGATTATCGGCTTCTTCTGTAACATTCACCAACAAGACCACTCTCTGTCCTGGCAACTCCATCCCCAAGTCAATAAGCTTCCCGCGTTTTGCACCCTCTCTCTGATTCCGAGGACTCCAAGCAAGATGAACTTCTGGACTAAACAGATCGTCGATCGCTTGCCATCCTGCTGCAAAGACCCCCTGTACCCACTGTCCTAACTGGATAGGAGTTTCTTGAGAAGCCGTTAATGTGGTTTCAGAGATTGCTTCAGGCGTTGCGGTATGCTCCGTTGAAATGACGGGCAATAGTATTGAGGCAGGTTCTAGAAAATCACAGTAGAACAATAAATGATTGGGTTCAGGATCGAAAACAGATAGGGGAATTTGATAATAATCGTTTTGTAAACCATCACTGACCCGATGGCAATAATTCATGAGTCGGTCAGATCGCAAAAAGCCTCGAATCATTAACCGCTGCTGCTCTTCACAGACCTCAAGCAGGACATAGAAATGAGCGACAAGAGCCGGCTGTTTGATCGCTTCTCTGGGAATTTCCACTACTTCATCTAGAACCTGCTCTTTGACAATTAAATTTAGCTTAAATTCATCAATTTTCAGGTTGTAAACAGCACCAATCTGATTGATACATTGAGTTCGATCGATGAAGTGTGATGGAGCGCGTTTCTCTAGCCATTGCTCAAAACCCAATAGTGCCAGCGCATTCAGATAGAGTTGCCACTGACCCGCTTCATCGACTGAGGGACTGGCTAGGGGATTGACTAGAGCCTGCTCAAACTGTTCTGGTTCAAGCCCAATGGCTTCAGGTCGCCTAGGATTTAAATCTGGTGGGATCGCTGAAAAACTAAACATTAAGTAACTCCTGGTGAAACCTTGGTACACTAGACCTCTTGCGTAAGTGCGGTTTGATCCCCCTGAATCCCCCCTAAAAAGGGGGACTTTTTGGACTTTTGCAAGAGAGCTACTCTTCTAAGTAAAAGCAAAGCTGTTGAGCATATACACTTTTCATCAGACGATTCTTTCCCGCTTGAATTTCTTCAAACGCTTCCTGAAATATGTCTGCATCTGCCAGCGCCTCGATTTGCTTGGCTAAATTTTCTAAATAATCGGGTTGAGGAGGAAGAGCAGTCAGTCCTTTCTCTTCAGCTTTCTTCAGCATTTGTTCCAGAACTTGGCGAATTGTCAATGTCCGAACAATGTTAATTAACTCTCCCGGATTCAACACCCGTCTTGCTTGCGCCCAACCAGACATTTTTAATAAATCAGCAATCTCTTTCAGTGGGATGCCCTGAGAATAATAGAGGTGTAATCCTGGAATAAATCGATCGGCGAAAGCGGCATACCCTTTGCTTTTTTTTAAATAAGTAATGCGATCGCTAATTGCCTGCTTAATGGAATGAACTAAGGCGAGTTGAAGCTGTTTGTGGAAGAATTCTAACATTTCTTGTTGCTCTTGCTGTTCCACATCAAATTCACTGGCAATATCCTGCGGCAGCTCTGAGCGAATCAGGCGATCGCCTGTCTCTGGATCTTCAACTTCTAACGGTACTCGATGGCTCCAAAGGTCAAATTGTCTAAGTTGTAGTGCCACTCTTCGCAGTTCTGTGATCAATTGGTTGGGCTGAATTGTGATATTTCGTGCTTTTAAATAAGTCACCATCTCTTGAAGTTGCCCGGTTGTGGGATCTAGACAGCGTTTCGTACCCTGGTGTTGCTGATGCCTGTCTCGACGATAGACAGCGTGGAAGGCGGCAATTAAGTGGCGATCGCGTTCTGCCAGTTGTTGCAATTGTTTCGAGCGAGTGCGATTGAGTAGCGCCCAGTCGCTCAATTGTTTGAAGCCAAACTCGGATAAAAAATTCTTTAATTCTGGATTTTGTTTGGTTTGTAAATAAGTCCAGTTATCTAAGCTCATACTGGATTGAGCGTTGGGCTTAAAGGTTCGCAGAATTTGCAGTGAGAAACATTGATAAGCCGTTGTTTGAGGCTTGCCAGTGGGGTCTAAGGTGAGATAGGTTTTGCCATCTGAGTCTAAAACCATCAGCGTTTTCCCGTCGTCATTGAGGACAAACGGCAGCAAATCTCGGTAAGTAAAGGAGCGATCGTCTCCGAACAAATGATCGATTTTGCGGCAGGCGTTGAGAATCGGCTCAGAAACGTAACACCGCAGGCATAGTCCTGCGTGCGCTCTTTCTGTGGTATCAACTGCTGGAGCTTGAAAGCGGGATAGCAAATCAGTCTGGAGATTTCTCTGTTGGGAGCGATCGCCCCTATCCTCTTCTGCCTCACTTAACCCTTGGCTTTGAAAAAAATCATTTGCCAACGGGAGGAAACAACGCTTATATCCAGTGCGATCGCTGGCAGGGTCAATGCGCCAAAGGTTGCAGTATCTTGATGCAGCACTCATACTACGCTCTCCCGAAGTTTGTTGAGCTTGCGATTAGCTCACCTGATCAATAGATGTCAGCCCTTTCATCTTATACAGGAAATCGGCAAAAACCTGGGGAGATCTAGATTTAGACAAGATGCTTCCATTCCAGATTTTCCATGACTTACAGCCCACATTCCGCACCCTAAGTGTCACAACGTCTCAAAAGAGGAAGGAGCGTGAGTCAAAATACTTATCTAGAGGAGTGAGTTGGCGGCAAGCTGCCAGCAACTAAGCCGAAAA
>SFCA01000034.1:0-5980 GCA_007095475.1 Microcystis aeruginosa Ma_QC_C_20070703_M131
GGGAAGGCACTATTGACCGAGAAACGGCAATTTGGGCCAGATTTTATGACCCAGAAGGCAATTTAATCCCCTTGCCAGAAGAAGCAGCACAGGAGCAAGCGGCTGCAGCACAGGAGCAATTAAATGCTACTCAGCAAGCTCTGGAAGCGGAAAGACAGCGTTCTCAACAGTTGGCGGCTCGTTTGCGAGAAATGGGGATAGAGCTATAGTATAGCTGTATTTGTTTAGGTGAGGAGGTAAACTACTGGTGTTCCTCCTCGCTCAAAGTCGGTTAATTTCTCCTTTCACGGTTGAGGGAGCCTGTAATCCCAGTCTATTTGAAATCTAGCTCGACACCTGTTTGCTGCTGTGATTACCTTTTGGCCAGTGGGTAATTATTGATCAGAGTTTTCTTGGATTCTTCCTTAAACAGTAAACAGTCAACTGAAAACTCAAATCTGATAACTGATAACTGATAACTGATAACTGATAACTGTCTCAACTAGAAAATTTATTTGGCACGACTACTTATATGTCTAATCCATCTTTGGGCGCGCAACCTCCCCTCGAATTTATCCCCCCTGATCTTAATCCCTTGCTTTTAAAGGGATGTCAAATCTTTTTACCTCTCTGGTTAGAAACTAAAACCAACTTAAGAGAAATTTCCGCTGCGAATCTAGAAACTTTAATCACATTTTATCAAAAAAGTCAAGAGAAAAAAGTCCGTTTACTGCTTGCTTTCCGTCATCCCAGTATTAACGATCCCTACTGTATGGCCTATCTTTTGTGGAAATTAGTACCCAAAAAAGCCCAAGAGTTAGGAATAAAATTACCAGCACCAATTCACGCTCATTTTATGTACGATCGAGGGATTCCTTTATGGGCGGGAGAAAGGGTAGGATGGTTATATTCTAAGTTAGGTGGCACACCAATTCAACGGGGAAAAGCCGATTTAATCGGATTGCGTTCGGCTCGTCGTTTATTATTAGAAGGAGATTATCCTTTAGCCGCTGCTCCGGAAGGGGCAACTAACGGACATAATGAGCTTGTCAGTGCGATTGAACCGGGTATTTCTCAATTGGCTTTTTGGGGTGTGGATGATGTCAAAAAAGCTAAACAACAGCAGGAAGTAATTATTTTACCCATTGGTATTCAGTATTTTTATCTAACTCCAGTGTGGCAAGAAATCGAGCAAATTTTAACTAATTTAGAAACCGATAGCGGTTTAGAAACCACCCAGAATTCATCCCCAAAAGAAAAGGTTTTATACGAGCGTCTTTTTCGGTTAGGAGAAAGATTATTATCCTTAATGGAGGATTTTTATCGAGATTTCTACTATCAATCTTTGCCGGTAGTGCCTGCCAATGGTGATGATCCAAATGAAACCCTAGCCAAACGTTTAGCCAATTTATTAGATGTGGCCCTACAAACCGTAGAAAAGTATTTTAATGTTTCTCCTAATGGTAATGTGATTGATCGCTGTCGTCGTTTGGAACAAGCAGGATGGGAACGTATTTATCGGGAAGAATTAAAACCCACTCATTCTATTTCTCCCCTTGAATTAGGATTAGCTGATCGCCTGGCCGATGAAGCTAATTTAAAAATGTGGCACATGAGAATTGTGGAAAGTTTTGTGTCAGTAACTGGTTATTATGTCAAAGAAAAACCCACCGTAGAAAGATTCGCCGAGACAATTTTATTACTCTGGGATTTAGTGACAAGAATTAAGGGAGGTAATCCCTTTTTTCGTCCCCAAATTGGTCAACAAAAAGCGATAATAACTATTGGTAAACCTATTTCCGTATCCGAGCGCTATGCTGATTATAAAAGCGATCGACGCTCCGCCGTAGCCCAATTAACCCAAGATTTACAAAGCAGTTTAGAAAGTTTAATTATTCATCAGTAGATAATTAGGGTTTGCTGAATAAGTTTGTTGGTGGAGTCAGTTATCAGTTATCAGTTATCAGTTCACTGAGAAAACTCCCCACTTCCCACTTCCCACTTCCCACTTCCCACTCCCCACTTCCCACTCCCCACTTCCCCAGGAAAAACTTCCTCACCTAGCTCTAGTATAGGAGATAGTACGGGAATCTGGAAAAACTCAATACCGAAAACCCTACCCCAGTCAGAGAATCTTTTATCTATCCTAAAAGTGTAGAGACAAACCAACATCTCTAGCGTTAAGAAAACTTCGGAGGTGAATTATATGGCACTTATACGTTGGGAACCTTTCAGAGAAGTAGAAGGCCTACAAAAAGAAATGAATCGCTTGTTTGACCGTCTTGTGCCGACTGATGTAGGCAATGGCGAAAAAATGGGGTTATCCTTCATCCCGGCGGCGGAAATGACCGAAACGCCAGAGGCAGTTCAGCTTAAACTGGAAATACCTGGTATGGAAGCCAAAGACCTCAATGTGGAAGTAACAGCCGATAGTCTGACCATTAATGGTGAAAGAAAATCGGAAATTAAAACCGAAGAAGAAGGATTTACCCGCACTGAATTCCGTTATGGTAAATTCCATCGGGTTATTCCTCTACCGGTCCGGGTTGATAACAATAACGTGACTGCTGAATACAAAGATGGCATTCTCAACCTCACCCTCCCGAAAGCGGAAGAAGAAAAAAATAAAGTGGTGAAAGTGTCCATCAGTCCTACCATTGCTCAATGATGTAGCACTCATTGTCCGGTCTTGAGCGAAAGAGTTAACCTAGTCTGATTAAACCAAAGCGGGAGTATGAAACCATACTTCCGCTTTTAGTTTCCATCTCCCTAACCTTTTAATTTAAAACTTCTAACACTGCTTGGGGTGATAATTTATCTTTAAACCAGATAACCTGAGCGGGTAGATTTTGAAATTTAACTCCAGCTTTTTCGAGATTTAACCGTTCCGATACGGCTAAAATTAGATTATTTGCTTGGGCCGATTTAACCTGTAAAAATTTCTTTTGTAGGTATTCTGGTCGCCAATAACCAACAATTTCGAGGAGAAAAACGCGACCATCGGGATGCACTAAACGAAAATCGGGAATCATCACTCCTCCGGGTAAAGGCACTAAATCCACTTCCCTTTCTAGTTGCCATTCAGTTTTTAACTGTAACCAACGTTTAGCGAAAGATTCCTCTAACATACTATCGTAGGGTTTACCCGGAGAATAATGGGACACCAGACCACAGTTATCCTCTAAATTGAACTGTTGTTTTTTAATAGTTCCTGTATAGGAATCTTTATACTGTAATTGTGCCTTCAGATTCCAGTGAGTAACATGGAGTAAGGCAGGAATTAATTTAGCGATTTCAATGCCATAACGACTATTAGCTTTAAATAAACTGGTGGGACCATCGATAGTAATAGTAAATCCCGTGTCGGCATCCCCTTCGATATAAGTCATTAAACGAAATAGTTTTAGATAGCGAAAGAGATATTTATATTCCCCCGGATCGTTGCGGTGGACGTTGATAATTAAATAACTGGCCCGATAAAAAATCCCTTGGATTTGCGAGAGGTTAAAACGATGAATTAAGTTTTCGGGGGTGGGAGCATCAAATTGAGTGAGAATTTTATTCTCCGCTAAATCAGCATAGAGTCCTTTTTCTAGAGCTACTGGAAAAATTTCTTGATTTAATTCTTGGCTGAGTTGCTGGGCAATTTTCCCCAGAATTAGCGATCGATTTTGGGGAATAGGAACAAAGTTAGCCGCTTGTTCAAAAACTCTTTTTCTTAATTCCTGCGGTTCTAAGGGACTAATAATCTCAAAGGTGGCAAAATGATTGGTTAATAGGTGAGCAAATCCCCGTTTAATTTTATAATCGGGACTGTCTCCCTCCAAGATTAGGAGTTTTTGGCTTAATTCTCCCTTAGTTTCCCCGATACTTTCCTGAAAACAGCTGATTTGTTCTTGAGCGATCATCAGATAATCAGGAGCGATCGGTAAGCGTTTGGGAATAATTGTCTCGCCATTTTGACGGGAAATCAATAAATCGGTCGGTAACATGGCAAGCTAGAGAAGAATAGTCAGATGGGGAGAGGTGGGACGACAAGGAAAGGTCGAAACCCCAAAAATCCCCCGATTCTAACTATTTTGGTCGAGATAACGCTCTAAATCCTCGATTACACGGGTTAATTCTGCTTCTGTGGTTAAGCGTAGGCGATCGTCACGAACCGTTAACAAAACTTTAGCCGAAAAAGGATTCGGATAAATATTCGGATTACAAAACACTTCCAGAAACACATCACCAGTGTGCTGATATTCCAGCGGTTTTTGGGGTTGGGGTTTACCCCCACTAGCGGCATTACTGGCGATCACTTTCAGGCGATCGAGTAAAATGTTAATTTCCCTTTGCAAATCTAGGGCAGCACTGGGACTGAAACGAAAAGTAACGGAACCTTGCAAGAGATTAAGAGTTAAAGGAATCATCGAAGAAATCAGGTTAGGAGAAAGCCTGAAGTTAATTATATTAATTTGGGGAAATTTGGGGAAATTGGGTTTTGGGGGATTGTTCAGTAATCGGTAATCAGTCAGGTTCTTCGTTACTAGGTCCGGAGTGAACTGAAAACTCACCACTGATAACTGAAGTTACCGACGCGGAACGAGATTAATCCGGCCCTCGTCCATTTCATCCATGAGTAACTCTAGGGCCTCGTAATCCACATCGGAAACGTAGCCAAGACGAGCGAGGAGTTCATTAATTCCGTTTTCGATTTCTGGCGTGATTTGACGATAATATAGGGCTTGTTCCACTAATTGGCGGATAGTCGGCTGGGTATCCACAATTTTCTTACTCTAGTTCAATAAATCTAGTTTCTGTATCCTGCTTTACTTTATTTCAGCAAAAATACCAGTATAATGCTGGTTCATCATCAGTCATTCGGGATTAGAGCTTAAACCTAACGACTTTCCCCTGGTATTCGCCCTAATAAGCCTTGATCACTGTTCCTCTTGACTCCCCGGATCATCAGGTTAACCTAAAAGTGGTTCCTTCCCACAGGGGAAAGATTAAAAAAAGATTAATCTTTTCAGGAGAGAGGAAATTTATCAAGACCGGGGTTGCAAAATCAGAAAGTTAGGACATAATAGCGGTATCTGATCTCCAGTTAAAAGGTTCATTTATGAATTTCGAAGCCCAGCCATGAAAAGTCCTGTAAAAGTCCCAGAAATTGCTCTATTTGAGCCAAGTGGCTATATTACCGCCGCTAACGTTCTAGAATTTCAAGAGCAGCTCACCAATCTGGTTAACCGGAGTCGCTCTATCGCTTTTCTCGTGGATATGAGTAGGGTGGAATTCCTCGACAGCGCTGGATTAATGGCTCTAGTTACCGCCTTTCGTCTGGCTCAAAGTCAAGAAAAATCCTTCAATATCTGTTCTATTCCACCTTCAGTCAAGATTATCTTTGAATTAACCCAACTAGACCGGGTTCTCTCGATTTTCCCTAGCCGTGCTGACTTTGATGCTGTTATCACCCTCACCCAAGCGGCGTAAGCAGACAAAATAGCGTTTCTCACCCCCATTTCTCGGCTAAACTCTGAGTTCTATTCGTCAATCACCTCTTGACTGGGCAACTTCCCATTTATGGCAATTTAGGGACTTGCGCTTTGATGATGTACCTTTTGGGCGAACGCAGTTCGCCCCTACATTGTGGACAAAATCCGTTACTGTCGGGGCGCCAGGAACCTGCGCCCTCCGATCGATCGATCAGGTTTGCTGATCACCCTAAGTAGGGGCAGAGCCTTCGAGATGTTATCGCAACCGAATCGGCGGTTAGGACATGGACAATCTCCGAAACCCTCTCAGGTTGTACTTTTGACTTTTGACTTGCGCGTAGCGCTAGACATTTTGGGTGCAAGAAACCTGCGCCCAAATGCCTATTTTCAGGCTGAGCGAGCGTTGACATCCTCGCCGCCGTAAAACGGACGGCGATTCCCAAACCTCACGATTTAGGTTTCTGCTTCTTTCCCGAAGGATTTTTCGCACCTGCCTTAACAGATTTACTCTGTTCTGGTCT
>SFCA01000035.1:0-17848 GCA_007095475.1 Microcystis aeruginosa Ma_QC_C_20070703_M131
ACGGAATTACAATTAGACCCCATTCGTGCCGATTCTCTGATTTTTTTGCAGTCAGAGGAATTAATTCTCCATACCGAATTTCAAACCGACCCCGACGCCAAGATTCCTTTCCGAATGCTTGATTATCGCATTCGCGTCTATCGTCGTCATCCCCAAAAACAAATGCGTCAAGTGGTAATTTATCTGCGACGCAGCGATTCCCCCCTAGTGCGAGAAAATACTTTCCGTCTGGGGGAAACCTTTCATTCTTTTCAAGTCATCCGTCTTTGGGAAGAAAATACACCACAATTTTTCCATCATCCCGGTTTATTACCCTTTGCCGTACTCAGCAATACCGATGACCCCGAACAGGTGTTAAGTCTGGTGTCCCGTTCTTTAGAAACTATCCCCGAAAAACAGGTGCAAAGCAATCTCGCTGCCGCTACCAGTATTCTCGCCGGGTTAGTATTAAATCGAGAGACGATTAAAAAAATCCTTCGGAGTGACATTATGAGAGAATCCGTCATCTATCAAGATATTTTAGAGGAAGGCGAGGAAAAAGGACGACAAGAAGGACGACAAGAAGGACTGCAAGAAGGACGACAAGAAGGTAAAGAAGAAAAAGCCCGACAAATTGCCCTAAAAATGCTATCTGCTGGTTTTCCTATCCCAGAAATCGCCCGATTTACCGATTTATCCCCCGCAACTATCGAGGAATTACAATCGAGAGACGATTAAAAAAATCCTTCGCAGTGACATTATGAGAGAATCCGTCATCTATCAAGATATTTTAGAGGAAGGCAAAGAAGAAGGTAAAGAGGAAGGCAAAGACGAAAAAGCTCGACAAATTGCCCTAAAAATGCTATCTGCTGGCTTTTCTGTCCCAGAAATCGCCCAATTTACCGATTTATCCCCCGACGCAATCGAGCAATTACAAAGACAGCAGCACAATTAAAGCTTTTAACTGCAAAGGGTGGCGAATTAGCAAAATTTTGGCTCATCTCCCCACCCCAAGCGCGATTAACGACGTTTAGCGAGGCGACGCACCACTAAACCACCACCTAGTATGCCTAATCCGATAATACCAGAAGGTTCGGGCGTGGACACTGGCGGCTGACTCGTCGGACTGAACACCTGTACGCGATGGTTGCTCGCATCGGTTACATAGATATTACCACCGCTATCGACCGCGATACCGCTGGGGTTATTGAACTGACCGTTCCCCGTACCGAAGCTACCGAAAGTGGACTGGAAGACTCCACGGTCGTTGAATACCTGTACGCGGTTGACCGTTCCCCGTACCACTGCTACCGAAAGCGAACTGGAAGACACCACCGGAGTTGAATACCTGTACGCGACTGCTGCTCGTATCAGCTACATAGATATTACCACCGCTATCGACCGCGATACCTCTGGGGTTATTGAACTGACCGTTCCCCGTACCAGAGCTACCGAAAGTGGACTGGAAGACACCACTAGAGTTGAATACCTGTACGCGGTTGTTTCCCGCATCGGTTACATGGATATTACCACCGCTATCGACCGCGATACCGCTGGGGTTATTGAACTGACCGTTCCCCGTACCGAAGCTACCGAAAGTGGACTGGAAGACTCCACGGTCGTTGAATACCTGTACGCGGTAAGCGAAAGAAAAAGAAAAACTGGCTGCAGTGGCACTGCTGGCGATACTAATACATCCGATCGCAGTGGCCGTGGCTAGGGAAAAGGATTTCAGCCGAGCCTTTGATAAGCTCTGCTTCTCCCCCCCCCGTGATTGATAAGTTGGGTTAATGACATAAAACTTCATAAGATTAAACTGATTGTAACCTACTCCCTTCCTCTAGCAATTGTCAAGGACTTTTTCCAAAGGTGTGAGATTTTTGGGGCAAAAATTCACTAATTACGCTTCTTTACGCCCTAAAGCTACTTTTAATTGTCAGTTTTGACCGTTGAAAGATAGTATTAAAGTCAGAAACCCAGGGTAAAATCAGGGTTTCACTTTAGGTCAAACTCAGGTTAAACATCGATTTGATCCCAAAAAAGCCCCAATTTTCTCCACGGCAGCCTCTAAAATATCGGGATCGTGAACTAAGGCAAAACGCACATACCCCTCACCACCCTTACCAAAACCGGAACCGGGGGAAACAGCGACACCAGTTTGGGACACCAATTGTCGACAAAAATCGACGGAATTACCCGGCCAACTGGGGGGAATTTTCGCCCAAACGTACATAGTAGCGGCCGGAGTGGCAACTGGCCAACCGATGCGATTTAGGGCATTAATAAACACATCCCGGCGTTTTTGGAAGATAGCGACGGTTTCTTTGACCGAATCTTGATTACCAGTTAAAGCAGCGATCGCACCGTTGAGTATGCCCAAATACTGATTAAAATCAACCATGGCTTTAATCTGTCGCAAAGCCATAATTAACTGCGGGTTGCCAATGGCGAAACCGATGCGAAAACCGCCCATATTATAGGACTTGGAAAAGGTAAAAAACTCGATCGAATTAGTTTTAGCTCGATCGGCCTGTAAAATTGACGGGGGAGGCGATGTTCCCGCAAAAAAGATGTCTAGATAGGGAAAATCGTGGATTAAAACTAAATTATGCTGACGGCAAAAATCGACCGCTTTTTGAAAAAATGCCAAAGTTGCGATCGCCGTGGTGGGATTATGGGGATAACTCAAGACCATCAGCTTCGATTGTGCCAGCACTAGCTCAGGAATGTCCTCTAAAACTGGCAGAAAGTCATTTTTTGACAAAATTGGCATTCCGTAGATTTGACCGCCGGCAAGGACAACACCGCCCAAATGGGAGGGATAACCCGGATCAAGGAGTAGGGCAAAATCCCCGGGGTTGAGAAGGGCCAAAGGTAGATGGGCCGTGCCTTCCTGAGAACCAATAAGGGGTAAAACCTCCGTTTCTGGATCGATGGGGACACCAAAGCGATCGCTATACCAGTTAGCGGCAGTTATGCGGAAGTCTCGCGTACCATTATGGAGTAAATAGCCGTGCGTCTGAGGATCGTGGAGAGATCGGTCTATGGCATCGACAATATGGGGAGCAGCACCAAGATCGGAGGAACCGAGCGAAAGATCGATAATGGTATTACCCGCTTCTCTACTGGCAGCCTTTGCCCGATCCATATCGGCAAAAACGTTGGATTGTAGTGCCTGTAAGCGGTTTGCTAGGGTTAAGTTACTCATAACCACGGATACCTAATTAGCTGACATAGGTATCGATAAAAGATTGTAATTGTTGTTTGCCGATCGCCCCTTCATGAGTGGCAATAATTTCGTTATCTTTAAAGATGCGTAAAGCGGGAACACCTTTAACATCACATTTAGCCACCGAGTTGGGGTTAGGGTCTATTTCTAGTTTAACTACTTTTAGCCGTTCGCCGTAGGTTTTCGCTACCCAATCGATCGAGGGGGATACCAGACGACACGGACCGCACCAACTCGCCCAAAAATAGACTAAAACGGGTTTTTCGACCTCAAAAACCTCTTGGTCAAAGGAATGATCGCTAATGACAGTTGCGCTACTCACAATATTTATTTCCTCACCATCGCTACTGATTATCATAGAGGTTTTGGGGAATTTTCTGCAACTACAGCGTTTCTTGTCCTAGGCAAGTCCCTTAGACTTAAACTCTTGAAACCTGTTGCTAGTAGAAGGAAAATTCTTTCAACAGCACTTCGCTGGTAAATAGCGGAGCGGTGGTTATCTTTCCACTCCCTTGGCCCGCGCGTCTTTAAGCGGTACTTTTGGATCGGTGGCGATGATGTGAAGATCGATATTTTTCTGCCAGATCAGGCGCATGAGTTTTTGGGTGAAAGAACCTTTGATTAAATGCTTCCAGCGCGATTGACGGCTCTCCCCGATCACGATCTGGGTGATCCGTTCGCGCTCGGCCACCTCGGCGATCGCTGTTGCCACCTGATAGCTTTTAATCCGTAAGAATTTCCCCTCGAATTCCCGACACAAACGTTCGCAGGTTTCGATATGTAAAGCCTCCTCTCTGGTGAGAAAGCGTTCGGGATTATCGACGAAAATCACGAAAAATTCCGCGTTCATATACCCCGCTATCCGCGCTCCCCGACGTAATAATCGTAAAGAGTTTGGATAGGTGGAAACACAGACTAATACCCGTTCGTGAACGGGACAGGATTGACCGATAAATTTTGTCGAATTACTCGCTTCTTCTTCGACCGTATCGGCCACTTCGCGCAGGGCGAGTTCCCGTAGGGCGATTAAATTACGCCGTTGAAAGAAATTATTTAAAGATGGTTGGATCTTTTCGGGAGCGTAGATTTTTCCCGCTAATAATCTTTCCTCTAGCGTTTCGGGAGTAACATCTACCACGATCACTTCATCAGCTTCCTCCAAAATTCGATCGGGTATTCTCTCCCGAACCACCACCCCGGTGATTCGGGCGACCAGATCGTTTAAACTCTCGATATGCTGGATATTCACGGTGGAGTAAACATCGATTCCCCGGGATAAAATTATCTCCACGTCCTGAAAGCGTTTCTCTCGCTCCGAACCTGGCGCATTCGTGTGGGCTAATTCATCGATGAGACACAGCTGCGGCGAACGAGCGATTATCGCTTCCGTATCCATTTCCGAGAGAGTGACTCCCTCTTTCTCTAAGATTTTTCTTGGTACGATTTCCAATTCCCCGGCTTTTTCGGCGGTCTCTTTCCTGCCGTGGGTTTCGAGAAGTCCGATCACCACGTCGGTTCCCTGCTTTCTGAGGCTATGCCCCTCCTCCAGCATCTTGTAAGTTTTCCCGACCCCCGGAGCCATCCCGATAAAAATTTTATGTCTTCCCCGTCGCATAAAAGCCTGTGGATTAGGTCAACCAATTGATTAAGTCAGCTTGACTCTCAAAGTCTAGCAATGCTTCTCCTAAGTCTTCTAATTGTTCAACGGCTAGTTTTTGGATAGTTTCAGTGATATGCGGGGGCAGTTGACCAAAACGTCGCTTTAGTTGACGTAGCACTACCTTGGCTTCTCCTTGTTGAATCGCTGCTTCTCTATCTTGTTCATATAAAGGGGCTAAACGCATAATAAATTTCCTCTCTTCCTGGGTTCTTTTGGGTAAGGCTTGCAAGTTTCTACTCAAATTGTATAATAATTTTAAGGAAGCTGATTTAAAGGGATGACTAGGAGACAAGGTCTCTAATTCATCAATCGCTCTGGTTCTGGTTCCTCCTCTACCTAATAATCTTAACCAAAGGGTTTCAGGGGTTTCAGGTAATTGATGCAGGACAATAAGGGATGTGGTTAATGCTGGGGCTAAAAAGTAAATTCCTTCTCCCCAATCTGGGTTTAATTGACCTGAAAAAGCAGTTATAATCCTCTGACTGGCAGTAGGAGTTAGTATCCATAGTCTAGGAATATTTTCTGCTAATAAGGGTTGTTGATTACGGTGAGCTTCTCTTTGTAATTGTTCCCGCACAGTAAACAGTTTAGATAAACAAGCGAGAATTCCCTCAATCGTGACAGGATTGCGATAGGGTTCCAATAAACAAGGGGTTTGAGCTAATCGGCCCAATAGGCCTAATTCGGGCGGCATTTCTGGGGAAGTCGGTCGAAAATACACATCAATTTCTTGAGTTTCTGCCGTCACGTCAAGGCTAGTTTTCACGTCACCAGAAGAAGCGAGAAAGGTTTCGAGGTAGTCTTTACTAAATTTATCCCAAAGAAAGCGAGTCAAGACCTAAGTGATCAAATCAATGATGATGGTTATTTTATCATCTTCAAAGCCTGATTAGGAAAATTGGCAATATTGCAGCTTTAGTTACAGATTTTTCCTAGTTTTTGCGCTAAAACTGAAAGGTTAATCAGCAAAAAACGCCCTCGATGAATGAAACCGCAAATCATCGTCTGTGGATTAGGTCGCACGGGTTATAAAATCTTTTGTTTACTCAAACAACAATCTGCGGCAGTAGTAGCGATTAGCGATCGCCAAACGGTCTGCGAATACCAGTCTGATATTATTATCGGCGATCCCTGCTCTCCTAAAACTCTCCTGCAAGCTGGTCTCCCGGATGCAGAAACCCTAGTTTTGGCCATCGATAACGACGCACTCAATCTGGAAATTCTCACCCGTGCAAGGATAATTAACCCGAAAATTCGGATAGTTAACCGACTATTTAACGAAACTTTAGGAGAAAGACTCGATCAAACCCTCCCTGCTCACGTTAGCATGAGCGTTGCTTCCCTAGCGGCTCCGATCTTTTCCTTTGCTGCCCTTGGTAATAAAGCTATCGGTCAATTACAGCTATTCGATCGCCTTTGGCCAATTCAAGAGATAATTATCGAGGAAAATCATCCTTGGTGGGGATTACCCCTCTACGAGCTTTGGGACGATCCGGCCCGGATGTTAATCTATTATCTCCCGGCTCACGACGAAATTGATCTGGTTTCGGCAGTTCTTTCGGGCAAAAAACTCCAAACTGGCGATCATCTCATTATCGGCAATAAACCGACAATTAAGGCAAAACAGCGTTTTAAACTGCAAAAGTGGCTGAGAAATCTGCTCAATCTCCGTCCCTATCAGCACTATGTCCAACCGGTAATTCTTGTCACCCTTTCCCTCTTGGGGATGATTTCCCTAGCTACCATTACCTATCTCAGCGTTAATCAAAAAATTTCCCTTGTCGATTCCCTCTATTTCTCCGTTGGGATGATTACCGGTGCCGGAGGTAACGAAAAAGTGGCCGAATCTACCCCCGATAGTATCAAAATTTTTACCGTGGTCATGATGATTGTCGGTGCCGGGGTTATTGGTATCTGTTATGCTCTCCTTAACGATTTTATTCTCGGTAGTCGCTTTAAGCAGTTTTGGGATGCTACCCGCATTCCCGTCCGCAATCATCACATTATCTGTGGTTTAGGAGGTATCGGCACCCGGATTGTGCGACAATTGCACGACCAAGGCTGTGAAGTGGTGGTGATTGAATCGGACCCCAATAATAGATTTTTGCATTCCGTGCGCTCCTGGGGAATCCCCGTTATCATCGAGGATGCGCGTCTAGTGGCTACCCTAGAAACCGCTAATATTAACAACGCCGAATCTTTGATCGTGGTTACTTACGAGGATATGATTAATGTGGAGATTGCCCTCACTGCTAAAGCGATCGCTCCTAAAATTAATCTAGTTTTACGCTGCTCTCAGGAACAATTCGGGCGATCGATTCAAGAGGTTTTTGATTTTGATACGGTATTATGTCCCCGGGATCTGGCTACCTATTCCTTCGCTGCGGCCGCTTTGGGCGGTAGAATTCTCGGTAATGGCATGACCGATGATCTCCTCTGGGTTGCTTTGGCTACATTAATCACACCTAATCATCCTTTTATGGGGCAAATTATCAAGGAAGCGGCGATGAATGCCGATTTTGTGCCACTTTACCTAGAAAAACAGGGTCAAACTATCCACGGTTGGCAATTACTGGAAATTACTCTCGATCAAGGTGATATTCTTTATCTAACTATGCCGGCTATGCGTTTACAACAGGTTTGGCAAAATACTTCCCTAACTATTCCGCAATCTTTCCCCGATTTAAAATGATTTCTGGTCTTAATTATCTGAGCAAAGCTAGTTATCGCTGTATCTTGAGTTTAGGCAGTGCTGGCAGTATTTTAAGTCTCGCTAGTGCCAGCAGCATTTTAAGTCTGGTTAGTATCGGCAGTATGCTCAGTATTGGCAGTGTCGGCAGTATTCTTAGTATTGGCAGTGTCGGCAGTATTCTCAGTATTGGCAGTGTCGGCAGTATATTTGGCATCTTTCAATATCATTCTCTGCCTAACCATCCTGGATAGGTCGAATGAACTACTCCTCACCGCTTCTTTACTGTGGGGCGATCGCTTTTTATGTAAACAAAATAGAAAGGTTATTAATCGGATTAAGGGATTTATGAGGCTGCGGCAAAACTAACACGACGATAAATTTCTAGCAAGGGAAGTTCAACGTTTAAACTCTCCAGAGGGATTATTTGACTAAGTTGATCGTAGGTTTGTAGTTGCCAGCGATCGCTCTGTGCGAGTCTGAAATATTGCTCAATGTAGGGTTCAGTTTGACTAACGAGCAGGTATTCACAAAAACTTGGCAGGGAACGATATTTTCTAAATTTATCACCTCGATCATAGGCTTCTGTGGCGGGGGAAAGCACCTCTACAATAAATAAAGGATTAAGAATTTCGTCTTTGCGATCGCCGTTAAATTCCGGTTCATGGTTAACAACCATGAGATCGGTATAGGTTCCACAATTATATTCAGGAATCCACAACCGCAGATCGCTGTTATACAGACGAAAATCCCTATCTCTCAATAAAAATCCCAAAAAAACCGAGATATTGATTGCGATTGCGCTGTGGGTTGCGGTTCCTCCAGGCATAAGAATCATTTCTCCATGGCAATATTCATAACGTTCCTGAGAAGTTTCAGCGATCGCCCGATATGCTTCCAAAGTGACAGGGGTTTTGGTGACTGTCGCAATAGTTGGTTTTTCTTGAGCGATAATCATCTTTGTCTTTCTCCGATATTCTATTAATTAATTTTATGGTTATTTTTTAGGGATTGTGGGGAGGCGATCGCTTTTTATCAAAATAGAATTAGAACGGCGATCGCAGTTTTTCTGAGGTGAGAGAGAACAATTTTTTAAGAGCAAACTATCGTTAATTTGATTGTATATGTTATAATCGGGCCGTTGGTTTTAACAAAAATACTACACTGTCCTCAATGCCTCATCTATCCTTTGAGTGGGATAAGCAAAAAAATCAAACCAATCAAAAGAAGCATGGTGTTTCCTTTCAAGAAGCTGAATCTGTTTTCTATGACGAAAATGCTATTCAGTTTTGGGATGATGATCATTCAGAAATGGAAGAGCGATTTTTATTATTGGGTAGAAGCTCAAAAATGCGAATTTTATTAATTGTTCACTGTTATCGAGAAGAGGATTCTGTTATTAGAATTATTTCTGCTCGAAAAGCTACTCAAAAAGAGTCTCAACAATATCGAGGTTATTGTTTATGAAATCAGAGTATGATCTCGCTAATATGAAAAGTCGTCCTAATCCTTTTGCTCAACAACTCAAGCGGCAGGTCACTTTACCTTTAAGGATTGATGTCATTGATTTCTTTGAAAAAAAAGCAAAAGAAAAAGGAATTTCTTATCAGGAACTAATTGATTTATATCTTCAGGATTGTGTGACAAACGACCGAGAAATTTCTTTTTAGCGATCGCTTTTTATCCAATCAGAATAGAAAGAGCGATCGCCTTGTGAGCATCAGTTAATAAAACAATAAAGTTCGGGGTCAGGTATTCAGGTTTGCTAATTGTTCCTGAATATTAGCTTCAGTAGAGAGTTTTTCGGATTTTTCCCATAGATCCTTGAAGATACTTTTATCTGTCTCGACAACTCTTGTTTGATAGGAAATATAACCTGATTCTGTTTGACCATTCATAGTTCTTCTCGCTGTAAAAGAATTTCTTGGAACAGATAAGTTTTCGCTAATCAATAGGTTGGTATCATCCCAACAATAGCCTTCTTCAACATCTTTGGCTTTTTCCTGACAAATCAAAGCAACTTCTATGCCAGAGTTAAGTTGTTCCTGAATCACCTGTAAATGCTTTGGATTCCGAGCTTCAGGAAGAATAAAGACTCGTTGAATAGAAATCCCTCTTTTGATTAGTTCTTGGTTAACTTCCCAGAATTTTTGACCGGGAGGATTATCCCACCAGATGGAATCTGTCATGGAGTGAATAGCCAAGATTCGAGATTGACTTTGAGGATCAATGTGTTTGAGTAGTTGAGCAACCTTTTCTAAACGAGATTCGCCGCTAATTTCAATGTTAATTTCAGGCATAATTGTGTTAGTCAAAATTGTGCCATCAAGGATGGTTAGATTATTTTCATCTAATTTAACATCGGTCAAGTTAGCTCCCGTTAAATTAGCTTTGCTCAAATTGGCTCTTGTTAAATCAGCTTTGCTCAAATTGGCATGACTTAAATCGGCTCCTGTTAAATCAGCATTAGTTAAATTACCCCCCGAAAGATTAGCCTGACTGAAGTTACATCCCATCAATTTTGCATCGGAAAGATTGGCCTCACCATCCATTAAATTAACTTGGCTGAAATTCAGTCCCCGAAAATCTCGTTCGCCAATTTTGTGCAAATATGTCAATTCTCTCGTGCTATGAATATCGGGGTGATATTCATCGGGTGCATAAACGGCAATCATCGCTTTGACGTAGGCGAAAAAATAAGCCTTGAGAATATTTTCATGGGTGTGGATGGTAATAACTTCTTTACCATCATACTCGACCATCACCTTGACAGTTACGTCTCCTTGTTGACCTTCTTTTAAGTTGGCCAAATAGACAGATTTAAGGTGATGTTTAATTTCAACTAAATGAGCTAGAGCCTCATTAAAAGCAGTAAAAAGTGCATCTACTGAACCTTTTTTAAAGGCCGATTCAGTGTAACGCTCTTGGGTTTTTGTATTACATAGGATAACTGTCGCGGAAGTTAAATTGTTATTGGCACAGAGAATTTCAAATTTCTCAATTTTCCAGCCTTGAAAAAGCAAAAGATTATCTTCAAAGAATAAGTTGTGTTGAGGCTCGTTTTCTAAAAGCTGATTGAGTTTTACTTTCTCATGTTCCATGGCAGCTTTACCGAGATTTTTGAGAGTTCTTTCGATAGATGCTGGCGAGGTATCTTCCCCTAAAAACTGTAAGAATAGGGAAGGAGAACCCACAAAAGGATACCCACTGGCAATGAATTCTCGATCTCTGATGGTGATAATACCTGCTAGGCTATACTTTCTGGCAATCTCAACTTGAATTGCCGTTTTTAAATCAACGTTGGGATATTTTTCTAGGTCAATTTCTTTCAAGTCAACTTGACCGACGTTAATCTTACTCAGAAGTTCAATGATCAAACGATTGGCATATTCTTGAGATTTCAGATTTTTCATACTACGCCAAATTTTGATTAATCCCATTTCGCCGATGTAAGGATTAATTTTTCCCTCTAAAACAAGTCCCATAACCCTAGTAGCTTCCCTGTTAAGAGTCGTCTGATTTCTTAATAAAAACTCTTCAATCAGATCAGCATCAATTAAGACTTTCGGAGCTTGAGAATTGTTATCTTTTGATTGGAATACCTCTAAGTTATCCAGAAAAAAATCAATATTTACACTAGGATGAGTAGTCACTTTATGCAGACTAAGCTTGAGCTTGATTTCGTACTGCACAAAATCATCAGATTCTTTTTCTAGATCATTTCTCAAATCCCAAAGTTTTTTAATCACTTGAGGCTTAGGATATTCCCCTAATTTCCTTACGATTTCAGCACGGATATCGCTATCCTGTTCCTTTTCTAGTTGAGATAACAAGCCATTAATGATGTCAGCACGGCGATGGCGATCTCTACCTGATATTTTTGGCAATAATTCTCGTGAGTTGATAGTTGTTTTCATTTTCATTTTCATTTTCGTTTGTTGCCCTTCCAGCAATTTTGTGTTAGTCTGAAGAAGTTTGATTATTTATAATATTCCTAGAAATGGATTCGCCTTCTAATTGAAAATTTTCAGAATAACGTTTCCCTAAGATATTAACAAATTTTTCATCTTGTTCAATAGTCGATCTGTTAAAATAGAAGCCATTCTTCTTTAAAATCCTGACTAAAGATGTAATTCCAACGTATTCATCTTCTAACTCAAAGTAAAGCTCAAGGTAATCACCCAAGCCTTTACTAAAGTCAGAGCGGATAGACTTATAATCTTTTCTATTAGGATAAACTTTGTTAGCTAATTCTTCACAAGTATATTTGTTTGTAGATATAAGATAAAACAGTGCCTTGTCTTTGCGGGTAATAGTGCAATGATAAGTCTTTTCTATCTCAGTAAACATCTCCTCTGTCTTTTCTGTATTGAGAAGCTCATCTTCAGCTTCCTTCATGGCGTGAAACAACAGAAGTTGATCTTTATTATCGAGTTTTTTCTTTTTGACCATGATCTACCTTCCTTGATCAGTAATAGAGATATTTTAGATTGGGCAAAATACCCATTTTGTCCGAAAAAATACATTTGTAAAGATTGCCTCCCGCCTTAGAAGTTTAAATTGTATGCCTTATCTGACAAATAATAACGATAGGTTCCCATAAGCACAACCAACAATTGTTGCAAAACCCCAAATCCAGATCTGGCTTGGCGACCAAGCCCCTACAGAGAATGACAAGAACTCAATCCCCAAAAAACTCCCCTTATATCGCCAATTCTCGACACGGAATTCTATCTTCCAGCGTCATCGTAGCCATCTCATAGGTAAAAATATCTAAGTGTCCCCCTTCAGGAGCTTTAAAACAAAAATCTTGGCCTACCTCAACGACTCGCTCTAGCCATTGTCCCATAAAGTCAATTTTGAGAATAGCTGTTTTTTCTGTGCGGTTTACATATACACAGTTGATAATTGCTTGATTAACAGTTGCATTCGACATACCATTCCGCTCCATTTCTGCAATACGGGATGAACCTTATGTATGTAAGATAATCCAAAATTCTGGAATTGAAAACCAATAATTATTGCAAAGTTAAACCAACAATTATTGCAAAGTTAAACCAACAATTATTGCAAAGTTAAACCAACAATTATTGAGTCTTTAAACTAATAATTATTGCAAAGTCAAACCAATAATTGTTACAATTTTAAAACCTAAAAAAGTATCAAAATTACAACTTTTATTGGGTGACATAGAATAACCTTGCTTGATATAAAAGAGGTGTATAATTTCACAAATGTTATGAAAACTAACGACAAATTTAATCTCAAAAAGAATCTGGGGTTACTCTTGATTCTAGCCGGACTCTCTGTACCTTTATATGCAGGACGGTTGCCAGAAACAATTAATCCGATAACGATTGCCCATCTGTACGTTAATGTAGGGTTAAAGTTAATGCACAGCGAAAAAAAAGGAGACTAAATAATGGTTAACATAGACAAGGGGCTTAAGTCCCTTGTTATCAATAGGTGACAGTTTAAATCTCAAATAGAATTGCTATATGTATGGTAGGCAATGCCCACCATCTGTTATTATGAGGGGTAGATAGGGTCTTCCTAAAAACTAATCAAGGATTCAAAATACGTTCGCGGTGGTAGGGTTGCTTAAAAATGTTAGAATCTATACAAAAAACACAATCTCCTTTAGCTTTGGCCCCTGCGTTGGAGGCTGCCATTAAACGAGGCGAAGAAGCGAAGAAGCGGTTCCTATCTAAGCAAGGCGGAACCTTAACCAGCGCTGAGGTTTGTAGTGTTTTAGCCTGTAGTTCTTTGGAATTAGAAACTATGAGGCTCAATCATCAGGTCTTAGGTTTATCTGTCAACGAGGAATTAGTTTATCCTGCTTGGCAATTTATTGATGGCAAAGTTTTGTCAGGTTTAGACCAAGTGTTAGCCGTCCTAAAAGAAGATGGTGCTTGGACACAAATGCTCTTTCTGCTTACGGGTGATATTCGTTTAGAGGGAGCAACCCCGCTAGAAAAACTCCAAAAGGGAGAAATCGAGCCAGTGGTTTGGGCTGCTAAGTGCTACGGGAGTCATAGCGCGGCGTAATGGGTTTGCCTCCTTTTCCCCTCCCACCAGACGATTTTAGTCAGCGTCAATTGCCCGTCATTGAAACCCCAGGCCCCTGGCTAAGATTAAATAAAACCGGACACCTTTCTAGTCTTCATTTTGACCGCAGTGGTAGCGGTCGTTTCGATGGGCCAAATCAGGGCTATGGGCTTCTCTATGTGGGTGATGAGTACAGTACCTTTATTGAATGTTTTGGCCGAACATTTGACGGAGCCGTAACCGTTACAGCCCTAAGAAATAGAAATCTTTTTAGAATTAGAAGCGATCGCGCTTTACTGTTGGCCGACTTAACGGGGCCGGCCCTTGTTCGCATAGGAATAGATGCCCGCATTTCTTCTGGTGATTATGAATATTGTCGGACTTGGGGGCAGGCAATTTGGGAACATCCCCAAGGAGTAGATGGGATTAGATACCGTTCTCGTCATGATGATAGTGTCTATTCCGTTGGGCTTTTTGATCGGGTTAGAAACCATTTGCAAGAAGACAACTTAGGTAATTTATACGATGATAATTCATCCTGTTTAGGTGAAATTTTGGAGCATTATGATTATGCTCTTATTCAAGAATAAGTATCTTTTTGCAATAGGTGCATCTCATTTTTGTCAATCTACCAATTGGGATTTTTACGGGGAAACTCTCTTTTAAAATCGGGCATTACTTCCGATTTTATCACTCAATCCAAGCCTTTGGGGGGTTCTACCCCCCAAACCCCCCGTTGGGGGCGTGGCGCCGCCCCCAAACCCCCCGCGCATTAGCTTTTCGGTGGGATGCTTACACGCGATTGTTCATATTTTTGTACCAATTTAAGAGTCACTGATAAGTGCTGATTGTCGGTATTTCTGCAAATGTGAGATGCACCCTTTGCAATTAGACGCAATCTCCCCTATTCAGAACGGCCAAGTGTTAGGGAATTTTCTGTTAAGTTAATAGCAGCCCACTCGTCGCAAAACTTCACTGATCACTGATTACTGATCACTGATTACTGATCACTGATCCTCTTGCCCTATTTTGGTAAAATCAACTATAATGGGGAGAAGTTAATCTTTGCCAAGCTTGAGCAGACTTAAACTAATCCCTCAGTGAGCAAGCAATTGAATCCTATGCTTAAAATTGCCCTTTTTGGAACCAGTGCCGATCCTCCCACTGCCGGTCATCAAGCCATACTAAAATGGTTATCGGAACAGTACGATATCGTTGCGGTTTGGGCCGCCGATAATCCCTTTAAAAATCATCAAACCAGTCTCGAACATCGTCTGAGGATGTTAAATTTGCTCATCCGGGATATTCAACCCCCAAGAGATAATATACAACTGCGACGAGAATTAAGCGATCAACGTAGCTTAATTAGTGTGGAAAAAGCGCAAGCAATTTGGGGAGAACAGGAGGAATATACCCTAGTCATCGGTTCCGATTTAGCTGGACAAATTAGGCACTGGTATCGTAGCCAAGAATTACTAGAAAAAGTCAAAATTCTCGTGATTCCTCGTCCCGGATATCCTATTAACCAAGATGATATTAAACAACTGCAAACATTAGGGGGTGATTGTCTGATTGCCGATGTATTTGCTCCGGCTGTATCCTCAACAGATTATCGAGAAAAAGGCGATAAACAGGCTGTTCCTGCACCGATTAAAGATTATATCGAAGGTCAAAAACTTTACGCATGAAACCGCCAAAGACCCTAGCTAATAAATCTCTAGCTGATTTTAAAGTCGGAGTTGATAACGTGATCTTTTCCGTTGATACCCAATTAAATCGGCTGCTAGTGCTTCTGATTAAACGACGGGAAGAACCCTTTAGTAATTACTGGAGTTTACCCGGGACTTTAGTGAGAAATGGGGAATCACTGGAAACGGCAGCCTATCGAATTTTAGCCGAGAAAATTAGCGTCAATAATCTCTATCTGGAACAGTTATATACTTTTGGCGGTCCAGAGGGAGATTCCCCAGCAGCGGCCGAGAGTTTTAGGGAACGTTATCTATCGGTGAGTTACTTCGCTTTAGTGCGGTTTGAAGAAGCAAAATTAATCACTGAACAGGATCATAATATCACTTGGTATATGATTGATAAAGTGCCAGATTTAGCCTTTAATCACGGTCAAATTTTGGAATATGGCTGGCGAAGATTACGCAATAAAGTAGAATATAGTCCCGTCGCTTTTGAGGTTTTACCAGAATTATTTACTTTAAATGATCTTTATCAATTTTATGAGACAATTTTAGGTAAAAATTTTAGTGATTATTCTAACTTCAGAAATCGGCTATTGAAATTAGGATTTCTCAAGGATATGGGTTTAAAAGTCTCTCGTGGTGCCGGTCGTCCGGCTAGTTTATATCGCTTTGATGAAAAAGCTTTTGCTCCCTTTAAAGAGCAACCGTTAGTTTTTGTTTAAATAGGAAAAAATATGAGAATTGCTATCGCTCAATTAAATCCCATTGTTGGAGATATCGAAGGAAATGCCCAAAGAATTTTAGAGGCCGCTCAAACAGCATTTAATCAGGGAGCAGAATTACTTTTAACCCCGGAATTATCCCTCTGCGGTTATCCTCCCAGAGACTTGTTATTAAATCTGGGTTTTGTGGAGAAAATGTCTCGACAATTGCAATTATTGTCCCAACAATTACCAGAAAAGTTAGCCGTCTTAGTCGGTTTTGTCGAAAAAAATCCCTCGGCAACGGTCAGAGGAGAAAAGCCGTTATTTAATAGCATAGCTTTGCTAAAAAGTCAAGAAATTAAACAAATTTTTACTAAACGTTTATTGCCTACCTACGATGTTTTTGATGAGGATCGTTACTTTGCTTCTGGGAAAGAAAGTCAATATTTTCAACTAACAGAAAATAATGTAAAAATCGGTGTAACTATCTGTGAAGATGTTTGGAATGATGAACAATTTTGGGGTCAGCGTCAATACGCGGTTAATCCCATCGCCGATTTAGCTAATTTGGGAGTGGATTTAATCGTTAATCTTTCCGCTTCTCCCTATAGTGTCGGTAAGCAAAAATTGCGAGAATCTTTATTATCCCATAGTGCCACTAGATATAATTTACCTATAGTTTATGTCAATCAAGTGGGAGGTAATGATGATTTAATTTTTGATGGTGACAGCGTGGCTTTTAACAGACAAGGAGAAGTGATTTATCGCGCCCAAGCATTTACTTCTAGCCTAGAATTAATCGAGTTTAATCAAGATTTGTTACCCGCAGTTATTCATCCTTTACCTGTCGATGAAGATGAGGAAATTTATCAAGCTTTAGTCTTAGGAGTGCGAGATTATGTGCAGAAATGCGGCTTTAAACGGGTAATTTTTGGTTTGAGTGGTGGCGTTGATTCCAGTTTAGTTGCCGCTATTGCCAGCGACGCATTAGGTAAAGAAAATGTTCTCGCTGTGATGATGCCTTCTCCCTATAGTTCCGACCATTCCATTAGCGATGCAGTGGCTTTAGTTAATAATTTAGGTATCAAAAGTGAGAAGTTAGCAATTCAGGAAATTATGACCGCTTATGATCAACTTTTAGAGCGGCTTTTCGCTGGGACTGATTTCGGTATTGCCGAAGAAAATCTTCAGTCACGCATTCGCGGTAATTTATTAATGGCCCTCTCTAATAAATTCGGACATTTACTATTATCCACTGGCAATAAATCAGAAATGGCGGTGGGATATTGCACCCTTTACGGTGATATGAATGGTGGTTTAGCAGTGATTGCTGATGTGCCGAAAACCAGGGTTTATTCCCTCTGTCGCTGGTTAAATCGGCACGGGGAAATTATTCCCCTCAATGTGATTAATAAAGCTCCTAGTGCTGAATTAAAACCCAATCAGAAGGATCAAGATTCTTTACCTCCCTACGAGATTTTAGATGCTATTTTAGCACTATTAATTGATCGCCATCAATCCGCCGAACAAATTATTGCCGCCGGTTTTGAGCCTGAAATTGTGCAGAAAGTGATTAAATTAGTTAAAAATGCCGAATTTAAGCGCAAACAAGCCCCTCCCGGTCTAAAAATTAGCGATCGCGCTTTTGGCACTGGTTGGCGAATGCCCATCGCTAGTCGCTGGGGTTAGGGGGGTTTTTCAGTTATCAGTTATCAGTATTAAATAGCAGTTTTCTACGGGTGTATCTCGTTTTTGTAAATCTACGAAGTTGGGATTTTTAAGGGGAAACTCTCTTTTAAAATTGGGCGTTACTTTCGATTTTATCACTCAATCCAAGCTTTTGGGGGG
>SFCA01000036.1:0-4689 GCA_007095475.1 Microcystis aeruginosa Ma_QC_C_20070703_M131
TGTATCCATTGAAAGTGTTGCGATGCGACGCATGACACTCTTTCATTCCATCCTCTCTTTTATCTTAGTAGCAGTAGTCATCGGTTTAGTGGTAAACATAATTTCTAATCTCATTTAATGGTGAAACAGACTTCTAATATAACCTGTGTATTCTGGTTCCAAGGCTCTGCCTTATTCATATATATCATTCTTCAGGTAGAACCTGAAAATGGCGTTCCCAGGTAGAACCTGGGAATGAGGTAAACGAGGTAAATATAACCTGTGTGGAACAGGCTTCTAGCCTGTGGAAGTGCCTAAGTTTTAAGAAATCAAGGTGAGTTTCTGGCATCAAAATAAATCATTAAAATGATAAGGACAGGTTTCAGGGATGTTAGAAGGGGGATAGTCAATCAAATACAGGTCAACTGCATCCGAATAGATCCCTTGCCATTCTACTTCTAGCTTAGGCTTCATTGATAGACTGTAGCGACGCTTAAGAGTGTTAGAGAAAGCTTTGATTTCGGCTTGCCAATGGCGATTACACTCAGGTTTATTAGCGTAATCAATTTTCAGACGGTGTTGCATAATTCGAGTTAGTAAGGAGACCACTGCTTGATAATCACTACGTCCCAAAGCTTCGATCTCCTCAATCAGGTTTTCCCAGTCCAATTCTTGGACATTTTGTTCTTTTAATGCTTGGGCTTGTTTCATTGTCCATTGATAGAAATCTGTCTCATAAATTTTATTGATAGCTATCTGACTCATAAGTTAAACTCCTGTTAGATTGCAATAAAAAAACTATACAAATATAGATAGCAGCGGCTTTATTAGTCCCGACTTACATAAGCAAAGACAAATATTCCCACTCAAGCTCAGTCTAACCTTAAACGAGGCAAATGTCTATTTGGGGGGAGCATCACATTTTCGAGGTTTATCCTAAAACTGGAACCCAACAGAAGAACCTGGCTGGTGGTGGGGAGATGCAGAGGGATAGGATTGCGGTCTCGCGTAGCGAGTGCCTTCGGCAACACTGGCATTGAGGTGAAAGCCGCTACTTTGGAAGCTGCACGGGCTGAGTTGGAGAGAATCCGCATTAGAAAGTCTAGTTTACAAGCTTCTCGTTTCGTAGTAACGACTTCAGTCGTACCTGATATAACCGTTTTTTTTAAACCGGATTTGGCCTAATAGACATCTCCAAGAAATAAATTAACAGAGAATTAAGTGTGATATAATGAGATATTACTTTTTTGAGCCATGAATAAACTTCTCGAACATATCGAAAGCAATCCTCTTTTGAGAGAATATGTTGTTTGGTTTGCCAAACGTAAACAACTAAGTTAACCAGGGTAAAAATATGGCTAAACCAGCAGACGAAAAAGTTCCCCAGCAGATGCAAGCTAAATTTGAGAAAATCACCAAACTCACCGATGCCTTCTGCTCCCAATATCTCAACGCCGAATATGCTCAGATGTCGCGCCAACTGGCGGCGGCTCTCTGCCGCAAGCGCCCTTCCCCTCTAGTCAGTGGGCAAGCTAAATCCTGGGCTTGTGGCATCGTTCACGCCCTGGGCATGGTCAATAAATTTAGAGTCAGATAGGAGGGCTTAAAATGGTCAATACAATTAGTATTGTCATCTCCAAAAATCCAGATGGATATTTAGTCAAATTTCCTGAATTAGATCCGATTGATTACCAAGATAGTTCTCTGGAAGGGGTTTTAAATCGACTCAAAGATGCCCTAGAAACTCATCTTACGTCTGAAGGTAAGGAAATTATGAAGTTTGCGGGGATTTGGGAAGATCTTCCTGAGGAAGATTTTAGAAATTTTTGTGAAGAAGTAGAACAGCGTCGTCAAAATTTTTTATCGCGGAGATTCGAGATTTGAAACCTTGTTTACTTGATACTGATATTCTTTCCTTGTTTTTCCGCAATCATCCCCCGGTCTTTCATTGTTGTAATTTGTATCTCCAAGAATACAGGCAATTGAGTTTTAGCTTGATTACTTATTATAAAATCTTGAGTGGTTTAAAACATCGAGATGCCCAGAAACAGCTTGACAAGTTTTTGGAATTTTCCCAAGGGAATCAAATTCTACTTTTAACTGAAGAATCGGTGACGATATCAGCTAGAATTTATGCCGACTTAAGGAAACAAGGGACTCCTCTTGACGACATCGATCTCTTAATTGCAGGAGTAGCTATAGCGAATAATTTAGTATTAATTACCCACAATCAAAAGCATTTCAGTAAAATTGAAGGGTTAGAATTAGAAGATTGGACGCTATAACTATTCTGGAAAGATTTGGCAGATTAACTGGCTTAGGCAAGGAAACAGAGATGAAACGAGATGAGGTACTGGCAATTCTAGACGCACACAGGGAAGAGTTACAAAAACTGGGGGTAAAATCTTTGTCTTTATTTGGTTCAGTTGCCAGGGATGAAGCTCATGGGGACAGTGATGTGGACTTGTTAGTAGAATTTAATCGACAAGGTGGTTTTTTTCAACTTCTGCAAGTACAGTATTATTTAGAAGATATTCTGGGATGTTCTGTGGATTTAGGAACTCAGGATGCCTTAAGAGAACATTTACGAGAACCTGTGCTGGAGGATGTTATCAATGCCTTCTAGAGATTGGCGACTTCGCCTTCAAGACATTTTAGAATCTATCCGGGAAATTGAACGGCGTACAAAGGGAATGACGTTTGAGGAATTTGCCAAGAATCAAACCACTATCAAAGCGGTTCTCTATGATTTTATCATTATTGGAGAAGCAACTAGAAATGTACAAAAGGAAATTCAGTCTCGCTATCCTCTTATTCCTTGGCGTTTGATGGGAGGAATGAGAAATGTTGCAACTCACGAATATTTTCAAGTTAATTTAAGTAGAGTTTGGGCAACTATTCAAGAAGATTTACCGACCTTAGTGCCACAACTACAAGAAGTGTTAGAAAGCGAAATAGAAGCAGAATAGTTGTTGGATAAGCGAAAGCAAAAAAATAGACCCCTTCAACTGACTGAATAAAGGGGTGGCAATGGTCGTATTTTTAGAAGCAATTTAGCCTACTTTTGTGGTTTCTTTTCCGGTGGATTTAGAGGACTTCAGTTTACGTTTGAGGGTTGAAGCTGCGCCTAGTGTGCCGAGAGCGAGGAAACCGAGAAGAGAAGAGGGTTCAGGAACTAAAGTGGCACGAAAATCTTCAATGTTGAGAATTGGTTCAGGACCAGGACCTACGGGGTCACGATCATAGGGCAAACCGTTATACTGAGTCCCACCAACATAAAAAAGGTTATAACCATCTTCATCACCACCTACCTCTTTATAAGCTAGTCCGTCGGAACTAAAAGCTCCTATATTGTTTGCAGGAACAATATAGGCTGGATTAAAAAGATTATCGTTAGTAAATGTTGCACGAGGAGGTGGAAAAACCTCTCCTATAGGCAACAAAGATACCGCCGGGTTTCCACCCATTGGGTTTGTCCCCTGTGTCCCATTGACAATATCAATAATGCGATACCCAGTAAAGCTTGGACCTGTGGTTGTTGAAACTGTGGTTAGTGTATTCTCTGTAATCAACAGTCCTTTGAAGTATTCTGGACCATTAGGATCTGCAATTGTAAAAGATACATCCCAAATCGCTGCCGAGACTGGATTCACTCCCAATCCTATTGCTGTATTTACTACAGCAGTTCCAAGAGCCAAGGCTAAAGTCCAATTTTTCATTTTTTACTCCTGAGTAGTGTTCTTGTTAGTGTAAGGTTGTGGTTTTACTTTAAGGCCATTAGCCTACTTTTGTCGTTTCCTTCTCGGCTGATTTGGTGGGCTTTAATTGGCGCTTGAGAGTTGAGGCTGCGCCGAGTGTGCCGAGCGCGAGAAGGCTGAGGGTGGAGGAGGGTTCGGGGATAGTAAAAGGACTACCAGCAATATAATGTTTTTTGGTTATGGGTATTGGTCCTCTGTTTCTTGTTGTCCAATCGGTATTAGAAATGGTATTGATAGTGGTTGTTTGTGTATATGGTTTATTGTCTATCTTACTAATGTATGTAGTTGAAATAGTTCCAGGCTCGTTAGATAGATTAGTTAAATCCATAGAGCCACTAATATTTGTACCCACAAAATCTGTGGGATCAAAATCTGAGGTTGCTCCAAAAGATATTGTAAAAATACTCAAGTCTGGCGCGAGTGTAGCAGAGTTAACCCTGACATCATTTAGATTATATCCATTGTACTTATCATATGATGGCTTATCCGCATCTTTTTGGGTCAATTGTATCACATTCTTAGGATTAGAACCATCAACTAGCTCGTATTTGCCATTTACTAACTTTACTTCTAGTTGATACTCTAAATAAAAAGAGACTCCATTGTTAGTTGTCCCATAATATGAGGTAGTTCCACTAATTTCAAACCAGCCTTTTATGAGTTCTTGTGCTTGTGCTGATAGTTGTGCATTAGATAGCAAGGCTACAGAGAAGATAAGAGTTTTTAGAATATTTTTCATGATCTAGATAAGAACACAAATAGCAATCTAACCCCAAAATACCTCATCCCCCCCCCCACAACTGTATCAAAAGCTACAATTTAATAAATCTTTATATCCCACATTCCGCACCCTCAACTGTCACATAAGCTGTCCCCCGCCAGAGACTTGAGTAAAAATACTTAGCTGGTGAAGGTTTTCTCGGTGGCCGCTAGGGGGGCTTTGAGACCCTAA
>SFCA01000037.1:0-9972 GCA_007095475.1 Microcystis aeruginosa Ma_QC_C_20070703_M131
CACAAAAGCGTTTAAACTCTTCTGGATTCAAATTTTTTACTTTTTCGTAAGTCATTGTTTTTCTGAGTGTTTTACTTTATTTTACATAATCAGTTCCTATTTTTGCAGGAGGTCTAATCAAGAGAAAATCGAGCAGTGGAAACAATCCCTCACCTATCAAAGCGAGATTCTCAACCGCCAGAAAGTGGAAATGGAGGCAAGAATCGAACAAATTGAGCAAATAGAGGCAGAATTCGAGTATTTAGAGCGCAAAAGACAAGAACTAGAAACCTTAAAACAACAATTAAAGGAGCAACAGCGACATCTGGAAGAAGGACAAATAAATTTCAACTTCTCCCCCAATCTTTCCCCAGAACAAGAACAATTTATTCGCTCTCTAGCGGAACGTTTAGCTAATAATCATGATCGGGGCAATTCTCCCTCACAAATTCTCTATTCCACTCTTGAATCTGTGCAGGGACAACAGACAATTTTAAATAGTTGTTGGCAGAGTTTAGAGGAGCAGAAAAAAGCTCTAGAAAATCGTCAGGTCGCCAACGATGAAATGCTCGATCATCTCGAACAAAAAGCTAGGGAATTACAGATGAGTCGCAGTGCTTTGGAAACAGCTAAAGTACAACTACAAATACAAGAAACTGTTCTGAGTCAAAAACAGGAATTATTCGAGCACCTTAACCTCACCCTACAAACCACTGATTCTGCTCGACAAATGCTCCTTAGTTTCGCCCAAGGGGAAGACATAGATCGTGGTGGTAAAATCGACCTAGAGGCTCTTGAAAAAATGCCTTTAGAAGAATTGGAGAGCTTAGTTAACAATTTACAAACAGACCTCGAGCGCTTGGAAACTTTTGTCAACGACCAAGAGGAAGAATTAACGCTCCAATCCCAAACCGTGGAAGCATTAGAAGCAAGAATGGCCACAGTAGATGAATCCCAGCGAGCTAATTTAGGGGAAGAATTAGCCGAGGAACGGGAAAGAAAAGGAATGCTGACGGCAACTTTAGTCGGACAAAGACGTAATCTCCTGGAAAGGCAAGCTATTCGCTCTCGACATCTGAAAATTCTGCAACGGAGACAGGGAATTTTATCCCCAGAAGATGCCCAAAAGTGTAGTTTTGAACCGGTGTTAATTCTCTTGGCTGATAATTATCAAAATAATCTCCAAGAAAGTCAACGTTTAGCGGCAGAAATCGAGCGAATACAAGAGGATTTGCAAAAAAGCAGCGATAGTCTTGACGGTCAATGGTCGGATTTAGAACAAAAAACTCGTGAATTTGAAGAAGAGGAGCGACAATGGCGCGATGCTAATCTGGCATTATTGCGCTTAAAAACTCAGGTACAACAGTACGAAACTTTCCTGCAACCTGTGCAGGATCATCTCGATCAAATCCGTCAAAAACTAGAAACTCTCTCCCAATGGTTGACACCTATGGAATCTAATGGTAGTGCCTATCATTACGCCATTAACAGTTAGGCTTAATTAGAGCTTGCTGAACAAATAATACAGGGCAATCCTGACAAAGATTTCGGCGTTTTTGCTGATAACTTTTATAGCTTTTTATCTATTAATACCAAATCCTGTTTAAAAAGTATAGGATCGCGGGGAGCAGGGAGCGTGGAGAAACAATCCATAACTTGAGAGTTAATCACACTGTTAAAAACGGATTTGGTATCAGATGGTTATGGGACAATCCGATCGAGAAATAATAATTTTAGCGGCGGTGGCCTCCCTCTTAGCATTGGTGACGGAAGTAGCGATCGCTTTTTAGATAAAAAAAACTGATTTATGGAGTTAAAGTCCAGCAAAATTGGCAATCAATGCCGAGGAAAGATATCGATAGAATGCTTGTAACAGTGGCGGCAATTGCGATCGCATTGATGAGCGAAATTAAAGCATGAGTATTAGTGTAACCGGTCAGGTGAAAAGAATCGAAATAGGCACGGGAACTTGGGCATTAATTGCTGATAACGGTCAAACCTACGAATTAATGGAACCGACCGCCGAATTAACCCAAAAAAGGGCAAAAGTGACAGTCATCGGTCAAATTCGCTCAGATGTGATGACTCTGGCCATGATCGGGCCAGTTTTACAAGTGATCTCCTTTCAATCCCTGCCATAAAGCCGAAAAATACTGCTTAAAAACGGGCAAAAACTGCTTTTTAAGCCTGTAATCTCGAAAAATTTTCGTAATTGTCTCTCAGCTATCCCAGAAAGAAAAATTGTCAAGAATACCCTAAAGGTTGATTTTTTCGAGAATAATCGGGAAATTTTGAATAATCATACTACAATAGACAGCAACTTTGTCTTAGGAACATCGGAATAACTTAAACCGATCTGTCTGATTGGTTGAACTCGTAGTTACCTAAGTTGGCGTGAGGAGAGGACTGAATGAATTTGCGCGATAATGCTTTAACGATTCTGCAAGAAACGAGTCGAACTTTTTATATTCCCATAAGTCGTTTACCAGACCGCCTGCTCGAGGCAGTAGCCTCAGCTTATCTCTGTATGAGGGCGATCGATGAAGTAGAAGACCATCCCGACCTAGATAACTTCAGTAAAGCCCAGATATTAAGACAAATTAGCCTGAATTTACAAGCAGGTACTGAAAATTCTACCAAAGAGAACTTTGGTTTTGGCTTAGTCCATCGGGAGATTTTGCCAGAAGTAACCCTGAGAATTGGAGAATGGGCGATGTTAGCACCGGATTCGATCGCCCCCCGGGTTTGGGATGCCACGGCGGCCATGGCCGATCGCATGGCCTACTGGGCCGGCAATAACTGGGATATTCGCACAGAAATAGAATTAGATCAATATACCTTTAGTGTGGCCGGTGCCGTGGGTTTATTGCTGTCTGACCTCTGGAATTGGTACGATGGCACCGAAACTAATCGCAGTTATGCGATCGGTTTTGGTCGGGGTTTACAAGCGGTTAATATTGCCCGCAACCATGGGGAGGATCTGCGCCGGGGGGTAAGTTTTCTGCCCCAGGGTTGGACAATTAGTGATATTCATAATTATGCCCGTCGTAATCTGAAATTAGCCGATTATTACACTCAATCGCTGCCTAATGGGCCGGCCCTTGATTTTTGTAAGATTCCCCTCGCTTTAGCCCATGGCACTCTCGAAGTTCTAGCTTTAGGTAAGGAAAAACTCAGCCGCAGTGATGTTATCGCTTTGGTACAACAAATTACCCGATAGAAGAAATCAAAATTAAAATTGCCCACGATCGCTCTTCCAAAGTCAGGAATCACAAGCGTGGGCAAAAAACCGGTGAAGTTCAGTAACTTAGAACAAACCGAGAGTTAAAGATGTATCGATGGGGAAAGTGGCACCAATACCTAACCAAATCGTGACCACAGTACCAAATAGGAAGATAGCGGTAGCGACGGGACGACGGAAAGGATTTTGGAATTTATTGACGCTTTCAATAAAGGGAACTAACATCAAGCCTAGGGGAACGCCGGCCATGCAAGCGATACCTAAGAGTTTGTTAGGAAGAATACGGAGAATTTGGAAAACGGGATAAAGATACCACTCTGGCAGAATTTCTAGGGGAGTAGCGAAAGGATCGGCAGGTTCACCGATCATGGTGGGATCCATAATCGCTAAACCGGTGCAGAGTCCGATCGTACCAAAGATAACCACCGGGAAGACATAGAGTAGATCGTTAGGCCAAGCGGGTTCACCGTAGTAGTTGTGACCCATACCTTTAGCCAACTTAGCGCGCAGAGCGGGATCGCTGAGATCGGGCTTTTTTAATGTGGACATGGATAATGTCTCCTAAAAATGATTTCGGATCGACAGAGATACTTTTCTGAATTATAGAGGCCCAGAAATGCCTTGTTTACGGATCATCAAGAAATGGAGCAACATGAAGACCGCGATCGACCAGGGTAGTACAAAAGTATGTAAGCTGTAGAAACGAGTTAAAGTTGCTTGACCGACGCTTTCGCTACCGCGCATCAGGGTGACGAGTTGATCACCGACGACGGGAATAGCAGCAGGTACACCAGAAACGATTTTAACCGCCCAGTAACCCACCTGATCCCAGGGTAAGGAGTAACCGGTGACACCGAAGCTAACGGTGATCACGGCCAGGACAACCCCAGTTACCCAGGTTAATTCGCGAGGTTTTTTGAAGCCACCGGTCAGATAGACACGGAAAACGTGCAGGATCATCATTAAGACCATCATACTGGCGGACCAGCGATGGATAGAACGAATTAACCAACCAAAGTTAACTTCGTTCATGATGTACTGTACCGAAGAGAGGGCCTCTGCTACCGTGGGTTTGTAGTAGAAGGTCATGGCGAAACCAGTGGCAAACTGGATCACGAAGCACACAAGGGTGATACCCCCTAGACAGTAGAAGATATTGACGTGAGGGGGAACGTATTTGGTGCTGATATCATCAGCGATCCCTTGAATTTCTAAGCGTTCCTCAAACCATTGATAGGCTTTAGAATCCGTTACTTGTTTGGTAAACATCGCGTAACCAGTAAGAAAAATGAAAGATTTAAGGTGTGACCTTTAAAAAATGTAACACAGTTTTCAGGGCTAATTCTCGCTCCGGTCAGGTTTCTCCACCGATGGGGAGCGAAGAGCGATCGCCAGTGCCGCCAAACGGCTAACTTCCTAAAATTTCCCTTAAAATGTCTCCTAGACTACAAAAAATCGGGCTAATTGTCCGACACTGGGAATAGGTAAGGTATGCAATGAGGTCAGTGTGCTATTAAATACCTACGATCCCGAAGGCTTCTACGACGAACTATTCTTAGATGATGGTCAACCTCGTCCCCACGCGTCCCCTTTAATCAAATGGTTGCAGAATCTGCCGCCCCAAGAACTGCAACAACACCGGGAAACCGCTCAGTCGGCCCTGTTTGAATTGGGGGTGACTTTCAATGTCTATAGCGACAATCAAGGGGTGGAAAAAATCTTTCCTTTTGATATTATCCCCCGAATTGTCGCGGCTGAGGACTGGGATTATTTAGCAAGAGGACTAAAACAACGCATTAAAGCCCTCAATCTTTTTCTCTCCGATATCTACAATGATCAGTTAATCATTAAAGATGGCATTATTCCCCCCGAATTAATCGCCTCGGCGACGGGATTTCTGAAACCCTGTCTGGGACTGAAACCCGCCGGAGGTATCTGGTGTCACATCACGGGAACCGATTTAGTCCGCGATAAAAATGGTCAATGGTACGTTTTAGAGGATAATTTGCGGGTTCCTTCCGGCATTTCTTATGTCCTCGAAAATCGTCGGGTAATGAAAAGCACTTTCCCAGATATTTTCCAGACAATGAATGTTAAACCGGTGGATGATTATCCTTCTCATCTGTTGGAAACTCTCCTCAATTTAGCCCCAGCCCAATTACCTAATCCCACCGTGGTGGTTTTAACCCCCGGAACCTATAATTCTGCCTACTTTGAACATTCTTTTATCGCCCAACAAATGGGGGTAGAATTAGTGGAAGGGCGTGATTTAGTCGTCTTTGATGGTTATCTACAAATGAAAACCACCAAGGGATTAAGACGGGTAGATGTGGTATATCGTCGCCTCGATGATGACTTTTTAGATCCGGCGGTTTTTCGTCCCGATTCGATGTTAGGTGTACCCGGATTATTAAAAGTTTTCCAGGAAGGCCGCGTCGCTTTAGCTAATGCCCCGGGTACGGGAGTCGCCGATGATAAGGTTATTTATGCTTTTGTCCCGGATATGATTCGTTATTATCTGGGAGAAGAAGCGATTTTAAATAACGTTCCTACCTATCTTTGTTGGCGAGAAAAGGACTTAGATTATGTCTTAAATAATCTCGATAAATTAGTTGTGAAAGCGGCTAATGAGTCGGGAGGTTATGGGATGTTAGTCGGTTCTCAAGCTACCCCCGAACAAAGGGCAGAATTTGCCCCACGCATTGCTGCTAATCCCCGCAATTATATCGCTCAACCGGTGTTAAGTCTTTCTAGGGTTCCAACTTTAATTGACACGGAAGTTGAAGGTCGTCATGTGGATTTACGTCCCTATATTCTCCATCGTGGCGATGAAATTTATGTGCATCCCGGGGGTTTAACTCGCGTAGCTTTGAAAAAGGGTTCTTTAGTGGTTAATTCCTCTCAAGGTGGTGGCAGTAAGGACACTTGGGTTTTAACCAAGTAATCAGGACAATAATCAAAATTTTGGTGGGTGACTAACCCACCCTACCCTTTCCTTTTTCCTTTTCACTTTTTCTCGGTTAATTATGCTTAGTAGAGTTGCTGATTCAATTTATTGGTTAAATCGCTATATTGAACGAGCGGAAAATGTTGCCAGGTTTATGGATGTTAACCTTAATTTAATGTTAGATGTACCTACCAGTGTTTTGCAACAGTGGGAACCTTTGGTTTTAACCACGGGAGATTTAGAACAATTCAAGAAACGTTACGGCACAGCCACCGCAGAAAATGTGATCAATTTCTTGACATTTGACACGGAATATAGTAGTTCAATTATCTCTTGTTTGCGCTGGGCGCGAGAAAATGCTCGGTCAGTTCGCGAGATTATTTCTTCGGAAATGTGGGAACAGGTTAATGGTTTTTTCTTGATGGTAAAAGATGCTTCCTCTTACCATCCTCAAACTACTTTACCGAACTTTTTTACCCAAGTTAAATTGGCTAGTCACCGTTTTGCGGGGGTGATGGATGCAACGATGACTCATAATGAAGGTTGGCATTTTGGCGTTATGGGAAGATTACAGGAACGCGCCGATAAAACCGCCAGAATTCTTGATGTTAAATACTATTATCTCTTGCCTTCCGCCCAATGGGTAGGAACTTCTCTAGACCAAATTCAATGGATTGCTTTACTGCGGTCGGTGAGTGCCTACGAAATGTATCGTAAATGTCAACGACGAATTACTCCTAGTGACGTGGCCGAATTTTTAATTCTTAATCGAGAATTTCCTCGTTCAATTCACTTTTGTCTGCGGGAATTAGACCACTGTTTGCATCAAGTTACAGGGACTCCTGTAGGAACTTGGGGGAATTCGGTAGAAAGAAGTTTAGGGCGACTTTGTGCGGAAATGAGTTATCTAACTATCGAGGATATTATTGAAATGGGATTGCATGAATTCCTCGACCACATTCAAAAAAGAGTTAATGATGTGGGAATAAAAATGACAGAAACTTTTTTTGTTTTTAATCCTGAACTTGCCTCACTTCTGCCAGTAAATAACTTTCAATATCAATCCCAATTAACAACTTAATGCGTTATCACATTCGGCATCAAACTAACTATTTCTATAATCAACCCGTGATTTTATCGCCTCATCTGCTGCGCTTACGACCAAAATCCGATGGTGGGCAAACTTTGCGAGAGTTCACGCTCAAAATTAACCCAGAACCTTTAACGATAACTAATATTATTGACCTCGATGGTAATTCTTGTTTACAAATTTGGTTTAATCAACCGACGGAAGAATTATTGATTGATGTGGTGAGTGAAATAGAAACCCATGGGGTTAATCCTTTCCAGTATTTGTTGGAACCTTGGGCGACCTGTTTACCCTTTGATTATCCCATTTCTCTCCACAGTCAATTACAACCCTACCGACAATTTTATGGGTTAGCTAATGACCCTGATGTGGCAGAATTAGCCCAGGAAGTTATGCAGGAAACCGAGGGACAGGTGCTATCTTTCCTGTTTAATCTTAATGACAAAATTTACCGAAATTGTCAGCAAGTTATTCGTCTTACCGGAGAACCCTATCTACCTGGAAACACTTGGAAAAATCGGCAGGGTTCCTGTCGCGATTTGGTGGTTTTATTTATGGATGTGTGTCGCTGTGTGGGATTAGCTTCCCGTTTTGTCAGTGGCTATCAAGAAGGAGATTTAGACCAAGAAGAAAGACATTTACACGCTTGGGTAGAGGTGTATTTGCCGGGGGGCGGCTGGAAAGGCTATGATCCCACCCATGGATTAGCGGTGAGTGACCGTCATATTAGCCTCGTTTCTAGCCCAATTCCCAGTTATTGCGCGCCAGTAGAGGGAAATGCTCGGCCGGTTAGTCTCGGTCATCAAGTGATAGAATCTCAGCTATCATCGACAATTGCGCTCGATTTGTTATCCTGAGGGCAATTTTTTATGGCTAAAGGATTTGGCACACCAACAAAAGGACATTTAGGCTATGTTTTATCTTGTTAAATATAGCTCAACGAAAGAGGACGAACCATGGAAAATAAAAATATGTTGATGATTCCCGGCCCAACACCGGTGCCGGAAGCGGTATTATTGGCTATGGCCAAAGCACCCATAGGTCATCGTACGGGTGCTTTTAGCAAGGTAATCGCCGAATTAACCGAAAATCTCCAATGGTTGCATCAAACCAGTGGCGATGTCTTAATGTTAACCGCCTCGGGAACCGGTGCCATGGAAGCGGGAATTATTAATTTTCTCAGCCCCGGCGATCGAGTTTTGGTGGGGGATAATGGTAAATTTGGGGAACGTTGGGGGAAAGTTGCGACGGCCTACGGCTTAAATGTGGATGTCATTAAGGCAGAATGGGGTAAAACCCTAGATACAGAGGCATTCACCGCTAAACTGACCGAAGACAAGGAAAAAGCCATCAAAGCGGTAATTATCACCCATTCGGAAACTTCCACCGGGGTTCTCAATGACTTGGAAAGCATTAACAAAGCGGTAAAAGACCACGGGGAAGCTTTAATTATCGTCGATGCTGTCACCAGTTTAGGAGCTTATCATATTCCCGTCGATGAATGGGGTTTAGATGTGGTCGGTTCTGGTTCCCAGAAAGGTTATATGATTCCTCCCGGTTTAGGTTTTGTTTCCGTAAGTAAAAAAGCTTGGAAAGCCTACGAAACCGCCAAACTGCCCCGTTTTTATCTAGATTTGGGCAAATACAAAAAAGCCACCGATGAAGATAGTTCCCCCTTTACCCCTCCAGTTAACCTGATGTACGGTTTACAAGCTTCTCTACAAATGATGAGAAGAGAGGGATTAGCGGCAATTTTCGCCCGTCACCAACGCTTAACGAAGATGACGCGGGCCGGTATGCGCGCCCTGGATTTGCCCCTCTACGCGGCGGATTCCTGGGCTTCCACGGCGATTACTGCGGTTGCCCCCACTCTGGTGGATGCGGAAAAAATTCGCTCGACTCTCAATAAAAAGTTCGACATCGCTGTCGCCGGTGGTCAGGATCACCTCAAGGGTAAAATCTTCCGTATCGGTCATTTAGGTTTTGCTAGTGAGAGGGATATCCTCACGGTTATCGCTGCCATTGAAGCGACTTTAATCGAGTTAGGTGTCGAAGGTGTCACCCCCGGTGCCGGTGTGGCTGCGGCTGCCTCTGTGATGGTGCAGGGTTAATCTAAGGTTTGCTTTTCCCCTTCTCCCCCTATCCATTAGTCACATCTTTCTTAACATAAAATTTGACAAAGAGAGAAAAGTGTGCAAAATGGCTCAAGGGGGTTCTATGGGGAAACTAATTTGATCAGATAGTTTCCAAGTCTCGCTGATATCCTGTCACCTTCCCAGTCCCAACCAAATAGTTTTAAGACCAAGTTCACCTACAAAAGCGATCGCCACCATTCCTCTAAATCTTCGGGTTTGCTAAAATCTAACAAGGCTTCTCCTAAAGCTTCCAGTTGATTAATTGAGAGAGATTGAATTTGCGATCGCCTTTCAGGAGTCACTTCACCGATCCGACGCGAGAGGAGCCGCAGGATGAGCGCAGATTCTCCTTCCAGACGACCTTCCTCGCGACCTTCCTCCTTGGCTTCACGATATACCCTTGTATCTGCCAATTGTAGTCCTAGCATCGCTTCCACCTCCTGCCGACTCAAGTTAGTAAATTTATCGAAAATTTGGGTTAAAACCCCGTCCTTTTAGGACGGCTTTAAGCTAGAATCAAAAAAGCGATAACCAAGCTAAAAACTGAACCTTGACAACAGATAGTAGGGGGTTTTGTTCA
>SFCA01000038.1:0-10084 GCA_007095475.1 Microcystis aeruginosa Ma_QC_C_20070703_M131
ACTCCACAAAAGCGTTTAAACTCTTCTGGATTCAAATTTTTTACTTTTTCGTAAGTCATTGTTTTTCTGAGTGTTTTACTTTATTTTACATAATCAGTTCCTATTTTTGCAGGAGGTCTCGTAAGTTTAGAGACAATCCTTCCCGCCATCGCCACGGGAGAGTACCAGGAAACCCCCAGGACGGGACGGGCGGAAAAACTGGCCGAACTCGCCGGGACAGAATGCGATCTCTATCTGGAAATCGGTCGGCACTGGGAATTTCCCGCAACTGACCCAAAACTTCCCGGAACTTGGCTTTCCAGTTGGCAAGACGCTTGCTCGGAATGGGAATCCCTGCTTCTCTGTTTAGCCCACCTACACACCAGGGGGATCGGGATCGATTGGTCGGCCTTTGAGGGAGATCGCCCGAGACAGCGTCTATCTCTACCCACCTATCCCTTCCAGCGTCAGCGCTATTGGATCGAGACGGAGGAAGTAAAAGGGGATTTCGCACGACCAGTAGAGGATTCGGTTTGCCGAACCCTCTCCACCTCCCCCGGACAAGAGCTAGAGGAAATGTATGTCGCTCCCAGAGATCGATGGGAAGCGGAACTGATCGAGATTTGGGAAAACACCTTACACCTACGACCGATCGGCATTCACAATAACTTTTTTGAATTGGGAGGCGATTCTAAACTGATCGCCAGTCTTCTCGTAGCGATCGAAAAAACCTACGGCAGACAATTTCCCCTCGCCCTTCTCTACGAGGCCCCGACCATCGAACAACTAGCGGCGATTCTTCGCCAAGAAAATTGGTCGGTTCCCCGGAAGTCCCTAGTGCCGATCCAGCCGAATGGCTCCCGCCCTCCCCTATTCGGTATCCACGTTCTCGGCAAAGGTCTGAAAACCTATCGTTCCCTCCTACCCTATCTCGGAGCGGAACAGCCCGTGTACGGACTACACTACCGCTTGGGAGTTGTCCCTACCGAGCGATACACCGAAGCGCTCACTACCGTCCCCGATCTGGCCGCTCACTATATCCAAGAAATGCAACTCTTACAACCGAAAGGGCCCTATCATTTATGCGGGCATTCTTTCGGTGGTTTTGTCGCCTTCGAGATGGCTCGACAATTGCAAGATTGCGGGGAGCGGGTCGCCCTCCTGATTCTCTTCGATACCATCGTTCCCGACTCTTTCAAGCGTCTTTCCCTCGCCCAACGAATCCTACAGCATTGGCAGAGCGTCCGACACTCCGGAACGAATTACATCACCCAAAAAATCCGCGGCAAAGCTTACCAGTTGATCCGCAAAAGCAAGCAGTCCTCTAGCCACCGTAACACGCTACTTTTAGAGAAACCAGCCCCCGCAATCGTCGTTCGTGCTGACGCAGACGATCCGGGCTTGCAGATGTTATCCGATCATACCCAGATGGCCGAAAAGTACCTACAAGAGCTGCCGACCTATTCCGGGAAAGTCACTTTCTTTCAAGCTTTGGAACAACCGCTCGGTCAGGGATGGTATATCGAGGAAAAATTCGGCTGGGGGAAATTCGCGGTGGGAGAATGGGAATCACACCTTATTTCTGGTAACCACAAAACTATGTTCCACGAACCGCACGTCCAGAAGTTGGGTGAAACCTTAAAATCCTGTTTGGATAACCTGCCCTAGATCTCTAAATTTTCTCCCAATTTCTCCTTAATTTTTGTAATTATTTTCCCCCTCGAATTATGCGATTTAATCCTTTTATATTCCAAGCCGATTCCTATCCGATCTACCGCCAGCTACGCACCGAAGATCCCATCCATAAAAGCTTTACAGGAGCTTGGGTACTGACTCGCTACGCAGATATAAAATTCGTTCTTCAAGATTCTCGTTTTCATGCTGATCGCATCCCGGAACGTCTCGCCAAAGGGAGTCAGCGCATCGATCCTCACGAGTTTCAAAGGATGACGGAAAACCTACAAAAATGGTTTTTATTTTTGAATCCTCCCGATCATACCCGCTTGCGATCGGTCGCCAGTAAAGCCCTCGTCTATTGGACGACCGATCGCCTTCGTCCCTTCTTAGAGGAGACCGTCGATCGATTAATCGATAACTTCCGTCAGCGAGGAACAATGGAGGTGATCGATGATTTCGCCCGTCCCCTCTCTAAAGCCCTGATGGGGAGAATGTTCCGGCTACCCGAACCCGATCACGATCGCCTTCACTACTGGTCGGACGAGCTATTCCATCAAATTTTTGAACCGATGATCTCTCTAGAGGGTTACAAACATCTTAATCAAGTCTCTCTAGGCTTGATCGAATATTTTAAAGTTCTCATTAATGAGCGAAAAAATAACTTACAGGATGATTTACTCAGCGATCTCATTACGGCAAGAGAGCGAGGAGAAAAGTTAGAGGAAGAGGATTTATTATCGATCTGCGTTCTCTTAATGAGTGGTGGACAAACGACCGTGATTAATTTAATCGGCAACGGATTGCTATCTTTACTTCGTAATCCCGAACAGCTAGAAAAACTCCAACAACATCCTGAACTAATTCACAGTGCCGTTGAAGAGTTATTGCGCTATGAAGGACCGACCCAAATGATCGCCAGAGAAGCGGCGGAAAGAGTCGAGATCGATGGCAAAGTTATCGAGCCGGGGGAATTAGTATTTCTCTATCTAGCCTCCGCTAATCGTGATCCAGAACAATTTCCCGATCCGGATCGACTCGATATCACCCGAGGGGAAAAGAGTCGTCATCTTTCCTTCGGAGCGGGAATTCATTACTGTGTTGGCGCTACCCAAGGACGCACTCAAGGACAGATCGCCATTAATAGCCTAGTCCAACAGATACCCAATCTCCAACTGCAAACCGAACGGGTAGAATGGCGTAAAAGTATCGTGATCCGCGGACTCAAAGCTCTTCACCTTACTTGCAAATTGTAAATAACTTTCGAGAATCTCTTATGACTACTGTTTACTTACATATAGGGATGCCAAAGACAGGCTCAACTTCTTTGCAAAAATTCCTTTTTGCAAACCGAATTCAATTATTAGAAGAAGGATATTTATATCCGATCACTGGCACGAAAGAAATTGGTCAAATATGGGATCGTTATTCTCATAACTCCTTAAGCAAACAATTGGAAACAAAACACGATGTGTGGGAGCAACTACAACAAGAAATAGAGATAAGTAAAGCCCAAAATATAGTTATTTCTTCCGAATTTTTTACTTATCCTAAAAGATTTTTTGACAATACAAACAGTATCAAAAAAATCAGAACTTATCTACAAAATTATTCTGTTAAAATCATCATTTATTTGAGAGATCAAGTCGATTTTTTGCAATCTCTTTATGCTCAAATGATTAAGTCAAATCTACAAGATTCATCGATAAAAATAATGATAGAAAAGGAAAAATTTCGCTGTTACTATTACTCAATGTTAGAACGGTGGTCTTTCGTATTCGGGCTGGAAAATATCCTCGTAAGAGTCTTCGAGAAGGAACAATTAAAAAATGCCAATCTATACGATGATTTTTTGAGTGCTATTCATTTCCCACTTCTACACGATGACTTCAGAATTCAGCCCTGCTACACAAACACGTCGCCTTCTATTAAAGTCATCAAGATTATGCGTATCTTGAATCAATACTCACACTTTTTAACGGAGCGAATAAGCTTCGATCAATTGGACAATTTAAAGATAAAGAAGTGGATAAATCGCCAGTATAGCAAAAAACATACTCATTTTCTAGAGTATCTAAGTAATCAGAATGAATTGACCAGTACTATCAATCGATTGCCCGATTTTTTGATTAGCGATTACCTATTAACTTCCGAGGAAAAATATTCTCTAAAGCAAGAATTTTTAGAAGAAAATTCTCGAGTCGCCTGTAGGTATTTAAATCGCCCGGACGGTAAGTTATTCAAAGCTCGTTAATCAATGATATGCACCCCCCAACAACTAGCTACAGCTGGCTGAATAAATCTAAAAATTGTTGGATAAGACTTTTAGGCTTTTTTGAAATCAAAAAGTGCCAGCCATTGCAGGGATCGGGAGGGAAATTTAGGCACTTTTTCCCTGAAAATTGGTAAAACCCCACACCCTGCCCCCACCGAAAAACTTTTTGCCGCAAACCCTAGCTACAGTCCCGCAATTGCCCCTCGCGCCATAGATGCGATCGCTTGTTCCGTAGCCCGGGGTAGATGATAATATTTACCCCCGGCTTTTAGGGCTAATTCTTTGGCAAAACCAGTGGAGACGAATTTTTTCTCCGTATCGATGACCAGCAGTTTAATGCCTAAAGAGCGAATTTTAGCGGCAATATCGAGCAGTTCTGCCTTAATATCGGGTTTTTCCCCCTCCGGAATCGGTTCGCCTAGAGATTTCGCCAAAGGAATATTACTTCTCCCGTCGGTAATCGCCACAATCACCACTTGACCGATATCCCCCGATAAACGAGCATTCATCCCCACATGAACCGCTTGGGTTAAACCGTGGGCTAAGGGGGAACCGCCGCCACAGGGCAGGGTTTCTAGACGTTTTTTCGCTAGGGTAATCGATTTGGTCGGTGGCAATAGTACATCCGCTCGCTCACCCCGGAAAGGAATCAGGGCAATCTGGTCGCGATTTTCGTAAGCTTCCGTTAACAGACGCATAACCGCACCTTTGGCCGACTGCATCCGATTCAGGGCCATGGAACCGGAGGCATCGACCACAAAGACAATTAAAGAACCGGCCTTGCGCGCCAGCCGTTTTGAGCGCAGATCCCCTTCTTCTATAATCACATGACGTTCGGGATTCCTCAAGCGACGGGCTTTTTGATAGGGGGCGGCCGCCCGGAGAGTGGCATCGACGGCGACTCTTTTCACCTTGCCCCGGGGTAACATCGGCTTAATATAACGTCCCCTATCCTCCGAGAAAATCAGGTTACGCGCCCCCGATTTCCCCTGACGCTGGGCCATCTGGGCAAAATACAACACACTGGGATCCAGTAAAACCCCTTCCGGGTCGAAAACAAATTCTTCTGGCAGATTATCGGGCTGTTCCGGTTCTTTTTCTTCCTCTTTCTCCTCCTCTTTTTCTTCCTGTTCCTGCTGGTTTTCGTCTTGGGGCGGTTCCGGTGGTGGCGGTGGTGGCGGTGGCTGTTGTTCCTGTTCCGGAGGTGGTGGCGTAATCAGCGATCGAGGTACAATGACTAATTCGACGGCTCTTTTTAAGTCATCGGCACTGACTAAATCCCGACCTTCTAAAGCGGCGGCCGCCTTGGCTACTCTCACGGCAAAAATCTCGGCGCGATGACCTTCTACCCTACCGCGCACCGCTTCCTCCACTAGATAACTAATTTGTTCGGGTTTAATTTTTACCTCTTTTAACCATTCCCTCGCCAGAATAATTTCGGTTTTTAGATCATCGATTTCTTGGGCATATTGGGCGATAAAAGCGGTGGGAGAAACAGCATACTCGATCGCCTGATTGACGGCGGTTACTCGTTGGTCTAAACTAAGGACACCATCGGCGGAAAGGGCAATGGCAATTCTATCTAATAAATGGGTTCGTAAATCCCCCTCTTCTGGGTTATAAGTAGCGATCAGGATTGGTTTACAGGGATGTTGAAAACTGATGCCTTCCCGTTCGATTTGGTTACGTCCTTCGCTTAAAACTGTTAGTAATTGGTTAGCAATTTGGTCATCAAGTAGATTAATTTCATCGATGTAGAGAATTCCCCGATGGGCGCTGGCTAATAAACCGGGTTGAAAGACTGGTTCCCCCTGTTTCACCGATTCTTCCACATCGACGGAACCCAATAAACGATCCTCGGTGACTCCTAGGGGAATCTGCACGAAAGGGGCCTGGATAACTTCCGTGGCGACCTCTCCACTGCTATATTCTTCTTTAGTGCGATCGTCCCATTCGTCGGCATTGTTGGGATCACAATTAAAGACATTACCCGCAATAATTTCGATCGGTGGCAGTAGGGAATGTATCGCTCGCGCCATGACTGATTTGGCGGTTCCCCGACGACCGGCAATTACCACACCCCCTAGAGCGGGATCCACGGCGGCTAAGAGTAGGGCTAATTTAATCGCTTCTTGGCCGACAACGGCAGTTAGGGGAAAATTGAGGGTCAGAGTGGGCATAGATCTAGATTCAGGCGGCCAAATTCTAGTGTAAAACAGAAGCTCACTGGTCTGGCACTTTTCCTCTTTTGATTCCCGAACTCAGATTTTAGCCGCATCTCGAGCGATTTCTTCATCCCCGAACCGATCGACAAGTTGCCGGGTTAATCTAGGATTAGCTCCTGATAACGGCTGTAGAGAGGACAGAAATATGATAGCGACAATAATCGATCGCCTTACGGAAACTAACCCGCAAATTATGCGAGAATGGCAAGGAAGATTAACCCCGAAAAATATCTCGATCGCCTCGGTTATCTCCCTCGTTGGTCAATTATTAGTTTATTTGTACTATCAAAATCTCTTACCGGTAGGGACGGGATTTAGTCGTTACTGTACCGCTAATCCCCCCAATAACAACGACTATTATCCCTATAGTGGGCTTAAATACTGTATCCAAGACTTAAATGGTGAATGGATGATTATCTCCCGGTTATGGTGGTTAGATATCTTCACTTTTCTGAGTATTACCGGTATTTTCGCTCTTTTAGTGGTGGGAACCTATCAATTAATCGCCGATCTTTCCGGGGAAGAACGCCAGGGTACACTTAATTTTATCCGTCTGAGTCCCCAACCCGCCAAAACGATTTTTATCGGCAAAATTTTCGGGGTTCCCATTCTCCTCTATCTCGTCTGTCTTCTCGCTTTACCCTTTCACTTGGGAGCGGGTTTATTAGCAGGTATTCCCTTGTCGTTAATTTTAGCCTTCTACGGGGTTCTGATCGCTAGTTGTGCCTTTTTCTATCATGCAGCCCTTAGTTTCGCTTTAGCCACGCCATGGTTAGGGGGATTTCAACCCTGGTTAGGCAGCGCGACAGTCTTAATCTTTGTGTTTTATAGCACTATTTTTACTTTATCGGGCCATAGCTCCCGTACCCCCTTTGATTGGTTAATTCTCTTTAATCCTAGTTTTGTCCTTCCCTATCTAGTTAAATCTACCTTTCTCCCCCCCGATGCGGTACGCTATCTAGGCATCCCACAAGTCTTCGACCTTCGTTGGTACGGTCAATCTCTCTGGCAATCGGTTACAACGGGTATTAGTTTAATTTTGCTCAATTTTGCCCTCTGCACCTACGGTTTAACCAGAATTATCCAGCGTCGCTTCCATAATCCCCTCGCTACTCTTGTTAGTAAACCCCAAAGTTACTGGATGATGGGTTGTTTTAGCGCTATTAGCCTAGGTTTTGTCTTCCAAACTCTGGAACCGAGCTATAGCTATATTTTCGATAATTTTGCGATTCTTAGCGTTTTTGTGGCGATTTTTGGCTTGTTAATCCTTTTTGCCCTCACTCCCCCTCGTCAAACTATCCAAGATTGGGCGCGCTATCGTCATCTGCAAGGAAAAACGGGCATTAGTCTGGGGAAAGCTGTAATCTTTGGCGAAAAAAGCCCTTCTACCCTAGCCATGGCTATTAACGTCGCCATTGCCATTTTATTCATCCTTCCCGCTATTTTTATCGCCCCTCTCCATCAATATAAACTAGCCACTGCAGCCGGGTTTCTCTTGGCAATGAACATGATTTTAGTCTATGCCGCTATCGCCCAATTATTGATGTTAGCCAGCACAAATAAGCGCGCTTTGCTGGCAGCCAGTAGCATCGGCATTTTGATTATTTTCCCCTTCCTCTGTTTCGCTGTCTTGCGAGTTAATCCCAGTCAATCTCCGCTTTTATGGTTTTTTACTTTTCTTCCCATTGCCGCTACTCAATACGCTACACTTCCCTCTTTCGCTTTGGCAATCTTCAGTCAGTGGTTGGGTTTAACCCTCCTCGGATGGCAAATTAATCGGCAATTAAATCGCCTTGGTGCCTCGGCAACTAAAGCGTTAATCCCGGGCTAAAAAATACCGACTCAAAGGGGAGATTAAATAATATCTCTGCCGATAATTTTCTCCCCTTGAGTGTCGGTTAATTTTTTTCCCAAAAAAGCTTGACAAAACCCCACGACTTGACAGATAATTTCTTATAGAATGGGAATCCGTGCCGGCCTGCGACCCCCTCTTTTCAGGTCAAATAAAGCCCAAAAAAATCACATCTGATAACTGATAAGCTGTTGACTATCTAAATTACTGGTTAAGACTGCACCGGAGAAGGGAGTTGGGAGCAGGGAGAGGAAGTGTGAGCATTTGTCTGAAAATTTCCAATACGCAGTTTAAATTCAGTACAGCTTATCTCTGCCGACAATTTTCTCCCCTTGAGTGTCGGTTAAATTTTTTTCCCAAAAAAGCTTGACAAAACCCCACGACTTGACAGATAATTTCTTATAGAATGGGAATCCGTGCCGGCCTGCGACCCCCTCTTTTCAGGTCAAATAAAGCCCAAAAAAAAAGTGAACAGTGAACTGAAAACTCACATCTGATAACTGATAACTGATAACATTTTTACCCTACCACCGATAAACTATCAACGATTAGCGAGGGAGTATAACAGGAACCATTCCATTGATTATCGGACCCCAGAGCGATTAAATTCTGCAAAGCTGTATAAACATTTCCCGTCACCATTGTATCTTTAACTCGTCCGGTGATTTTGCCCTTTTCTATGCGATAACCCAGATCGATATTGACAGAAAAATCGCCTGAAATATCGGCCCCATGACCTAAAATTTGGTCGATAACTAAGCCTTCATCTATTTGCGAGATTAAATCCTCTAAAGTTCCCTCTCCCGGTGCCACGATTAAATTAACTAAATCTGGCAGAGGATAAACCCCTAAACTAGGACGAAAACCGTTTCCCGTCGGAGGAGTTTTTAATAATCTGGCTGTGGTACGATCGCTATAGAATTCCTTAACTATACCTCCCTCAATTAAAGATAAAAATTTGGTGGGAGTTCCCTCATCATCAAAGGGACAACTATAGGGTTCTCGCTGGGGTTGTTGGGATAAAGTCAACTTTTCTGACATCACCAATTGACCGATTTTATCACTCCAGGGCGAGGACTTTTCTAAGATCTGTTTCCCATTTAAAGCCATCGCCACCGTACCCCATAACAGGGTAACTGCATTAGCGGTCAATAAAATTGGTAATTTCCCCGTGGGACTATCCACATTATTGGCTGCCCATTGTAGTCGCTGCAATAACTGTTTAATTACCGTATCGGGATGAGGTGTACTGCGAGTATATTCCCCATCATAAACCGCCAGAAAATCCTCCCCCCGCACCCATTCAATCCCCAGATAATAACTCAAAGCCGTATCGGTATATTGACAATATAAACCCTGGGAATTAACCAAACGGGTGATTTCCCGTTCACATTCCCACTCACCACTACAAATAACCTCAGGATAAACTTGGCGAATTTGGCCAATCATTTGATTACCCATCTCGATTAAAGATTCTACCGCCACATCCTGGCCAATCGGGTCATAGATTGCCTGTCGTGGTGCCGAAAATTCGATTTCTTCTGGGGCATTGAGATAGGATAAATTTAACGCTGTTTCTACTAAAATTTCCGGTTCCACATCACCATAACCCACCGCTAACCCCGGACAACCCTCGCGCCATAATCTTAAGGCAGTTCCCACGGATTCGGAACTTTCTAGCTGCTTGAGACGATTAGCCTCAAAAAAAACGGGATGGGAAAGGGAGGAAGATTGATAAACTTCGGCTGCCACTGCTCCCGATTTGAGAGCTAGTTCGATGAGTTGTTGCGGATCGATCGTCATGGTGATAGTTTTTGAGATAATGGCTATCTGATTATCTCAAGCTTCGGCGCCAACACCTAAGACTGCGGCGAGTTAAAAAATTTTTGCTTATTCATCGATATTGTTGAGCAAAGATGATCAAGTTGGCAATGAAGTTATCATAGAATCGATCGAGAGTCAAAAATATGGATACTCCCACCTAGAGAGGCCGAAAAAATGACGATTGCCAAAAGCGACGAAACTGCCACCTCTCCGGCACTGATAGAAGAAGATTTCGAGGACTTCTGGGAACCCACC
>SFCA01000039.1:0-15053 GCA_007095475.1 Microcystis aeruginosa Ma_QC_C_20070703_M131
AAATTTTCGGCTTAGTTGCTGGCAGCTTGCCGCCAACTCACTCCTCTAGATAAGTATTTTGACTCACGCTCCTTCCTCTTTTGAGACGTTGTGACACTTAGGGTGCGGAATGTGGGCTCTATCTTCGCGTCTAGGGTTCGGATATCGCCTTTAATTTCCGACTGCCCTAACTCTAAATTCTTCTGTCCGTTTTCTAGGGTGATTAGTCGGTTTTCCATGGTGGTTAGTCGGTTTTCGATCGCCTTCTGTCCGTTGGCAATGCCGATAATTAAATCCTCTAATCTTTTTAAATCTTTTTCAGTGGCGGCTGTCATCAGTTAAACTCCTATTGGTTGAATTTTTCTTGCCCCGATTCGATACCTTATTGATTGCGGATAACTTTCTCATTATCAACGTCCCTCCCAGATTTCTAAATAGGCATTTTCCATATTTTGGGCGAATTTTTTTCCTTGCCAGAGGGGAGCTATGTCACGATTTCCTAACAGTTGATGGCTGATGTCTTGACGAAGGGAGCGATCGAGTCCTAATTTTACTCCCCAGTCGATATATTCTGCCTCATTCCAGCCAATTCCGGCTTCAATACCAGCATTAATCATAAAAGTATAACTATTGCGGGCGGAAAATTGTTCTCCTACCAATGTAACTAAAGGGATTCCTTGCCATAAAACTTCTAAGGTGGTGGTAGCACCATTGTAGGGATAGGTATCTAACACCACATCGGCAATCCGTAAATTAGCGCGATGGGTATATTCATCTATATCTCTCGGTAAAAATCGCAATCTTTGGGGATTAACTCCCTCCCTAATCGCTATTTCAGTAAATAATTCTTGAATTTTTTCAGTCTTACCAACTCCCTTAATCAGAAAATAACTATTAGGGACTTGTGCGAGAATTTTCATCTGAAGTTTAATAGTATCAGGATGACGTTTCATGCCACTTTGTCCGGAAAAATAGATGGTAGCATCGGGGGGAATTTCTAAATCTTCTCGACGGAGATTAGGAGTACCGATTTCAAAACCATCCACTGCTAAATATGTCTCTGGTAAACGATAGATTTTTTCTCGATAATATTCCTCTGCTTGCTGGGGTAAAACGTAGGGATCGGCAATATAGTAATCAATAGTTGCTAATCCAGAAGCATCCCAACCTAACCAAGTCAGTTGTTTTGCTGCGGGTTTCAGTGCCATGATCTGATTGGTAATATTATGGGTTAAACTGTCTAAATCTACCAGAATATCTATCTGATCTTGTTGAATTTGTTGGGCAACTTCTAGGGGATTTTGAGCGTAGGGAAAATGACGGATAATATCTCGGCTATCCCGAAACCATTGACGGGTAATTTCATCTTCTTCTTGGTTAATAGTATAGATGGCTATTTGCAATTTTTCTCGATCATGATGGTGAATTAACCAACGACTTAACCAACCGACAGAATGATGTTTTAAGGTACTGGCAAGATAACCAATTGTCAGTTTTTTTTGAGATTTTTTGATAGTAACCAAAGAAGTTTTTAAACTATTATTATCAAGGAAAATTTCGGCGATGCGATTAGTTAATTGTCGATTGGCTAAAGCTCGATCGCCTAGGTAGGGTAGGGGACTAGAAACATTGAGAAAGCTAGTTTTAATAATCGGTTCTAGAGTAATATTTTTCTGACGGGTTAATTCCTGTAATAAATTCTGATATTCTTGATAAATATGATCAATTTCTTGCCAAACTCCCCAGCGCAAAAGTATTAACAAAATTAGATAATTACTGTATAACTTTAGGGTTGGGGTTAGACAAATTTCTCGCAATTGATAGGCAGTTATTAAAGAATTATCAAAGTCTTCGGCTAAAATATAGAGGTTAACTAACTGTTCTAAAAGACTCAGATCATTTGGTCTTAATTGCAGACAAAGTTTAATAATTTCTACTCCAAAAGCGGGACTTTGTTGCTCCTTGGTGACTCGTGCTGCTATCTGAAAAGCTTGCGGGATAAAACTATCAGCTAATTCCCCTAGGTAAGGTAAACTTGCTTGAGCTAAATCTAAAGTTAATTGGTGGGGATACAAAAGACTTTTGAGAACTACATTTAAAAGCAATTCTCGATCGGGATTAGATCTGAGATTCTCTTGAATAGGATAATTAAGTAGTTCTCCTGGATCGAATATTTCTAAATCTAAAGCTAAGTCGAATAAAGCTAATAAATTATTAATTGACTTGGGAACAATTTCCTGTAGGTGATAGCGAAAATATTCTACAGCTGCCAGATCACCTTTTCTTTGTTGTCGTCGCGCTTCTGCGTCTAAAACCGCTTCTAATTCTGCTTGCCATTGCTTAACTTGTTCCAGATTACCTTCGCTTAAAATACTTTGCCACATTACCTGCGCTTCTGCTTCTAAATTTTGCAGAAGATAGGCAACTCCCAAGTACCAATAGGGAGCATCTCACCTTTGTAACCCCTAAATCAGGTTTTATGTCAAGCTATTTTGAAAGCCTTGCTAGAAACCAGTTTTAGGGACAAGTATAATTACTCACTTGCATAAATGAGATGCTAGTTCCTCGTAGATTGCCGCAACTTGAGGATAATCTTCAGCAATTAAAGCTTGATAAGCGTCAGGATGCCAACTCATAGATTTAAATATCAATTATTGTTTTTTTTGAGATAATATCTTCAGAAAATCTTGATGTTCTTGACTGGCTAAACCTTGCTGTAAAACCGTCAAAACCTGTCCTAAGTTACCCGCTAATAAAGCATTAACATCTAACCAAAGACTGGGGAAAACCTGCGAGTAAATTATCCCTCGACTATCGGGTTCAAGTTTAATATATCTGAACTTACCCCGTATGAATATACTAGCTATGGCTAAAAGTCTTACAGAGCCTGAGTTAAAGCAATATAATACTAATGGACTACTGAGTACCAACTCCTGAATTTCTCACGCAGATAGGTTTTGAAGTCAAATTTGAAAAATTTTACCTTTCGACCATTATAGCTTGTTTCGGGGCAGAAAACCATCAAAAACATGGCTACAGAGGGAATCGCTTACTCTAGAGATTAATGACACCATCTGTGGTCATAAGGTTAGCGATAACTAGACAGCCAACTCTACGGAATCGCTCTACTCTAGATACAGTCAACAGTACAGCCATTTTCAAGGGGAAAATGTACCCAGTAATCGCTTGTCAATTTTTTCTGAGAAGCTCCAAGCAGTAAGGACTGTATGGGGGAAGTCTTGGTATTGAGCTAGAATGGTGTATTAGTAAGTTATGTGTTCTTTAAGATGCGTTGGACAAGATGCAGACACAGTAAAGTAGTTGCTCATGTCCATCAAAATAAATTGGCTACTTTCTTTTTTAACTTTTTGAAGTTTTTCTCAAGTGAATGCATAGCTTTTATTAAAAAATTCGCTTTCTTGAGGCGCTTCGGTTTTGCTTCAGGTTCTTCCAAAAATCTGTAATACATAAAAACGTCTCGATGCGGTACATCAATATCTTCTCCGCCACATAACCTCTTGAATCTATCTGAGCCATAACCCATATAATGAATTCTGTGAACTGGCTTTAATCCTTGCTTGTTGTAAAGCACATAATCCTTCTCCACAAAAGGATCTACACCGGCAATATTTCCAGTTCTCTCTTCAGATTTTTCACTCAACGTATAGTTGAAAAATTTCCAGTTAAGTTTAAACGTAATATAGCTAAAAAGGTAGACCTCATCCCACCAACCTCGCTCATTGATAAAGTTCACTTCCGCGTCATGCAGTAGTGCAAGTTTAATTTGCGCTAAAGTGTCGGAATTTAACAAGCTTGATTTAGCTGCGAAAAAATCAGAGCAATGACAACAAGATTTTATGTCTTGAATAGCACGAGATGGATATTTTCTTATAATCATTTTGGTATCTAGAAAACAATCTTCTTTCTTATGTTCCCAGTCGTCAAAAACACAATCATACTCTGTTAGTTTATTGAAGCAATCCTCTAAGGAAGACATTACTAGCTCATCACTATCAATATAGACAAAGTATTCAAATTGACCATCAAATGAACATAGTTTTCTTATGGTGTTCGACCCATGATACCAAGCAGATTTCTTTCGAGATAGAAACCTCTGAGCACTCCATACTTCTGATGCAAAATTAGACCATTTTTCAATTGATGATTGATTGTCAAAAAGAAAAACATTATCTATCTTGAGAGATTTAATTTTGTCAACCCTATCGTCATAAGGAATTATGCAGATTGGAATATTTTTATCATAATTAGTCCTGATGCTATTAATAAGGGCAATTAGCTGATCGTATAAGTTATCATTAGCTAACGTATATATTCCTCTCTTTAAAAACATTCTAACTCCTCAATTTCTTGCTCTAGCGACTTGGGCTTTGATCATGTACATTTAGGGCTTGTCTGATTCTTCTACAGAGCGATTGTCGGGCTGGGATATTATTTCTTCCTCCGCAAGTCTCCTATCTTTAGTAGGTCAATTCAAGTCTGAATTGCATCACTGTCTAATCTACCTTCATAGAATACCTCATTCGGGGTACGATAGTCAAGACATTTTCGAGGACGATTGTTAATCAAGTTTACGGCTCTTTCTTCCTCCTCTGGCTTAAGGATTTTACAATTCTACGTTCATCTTATATTTAATTCCACCCACCCACTGGAAACTGTCAACTTAAAACTTACATCTGATAACTGATAACTGATAACTGATAACTGATAACTGATAACTGATAACTGATAACTGATAACTGATAACTGATAACTGATAACTGATAACTGATAACTGATAACTGAAATTAAACCACTTTAGCGATAGCAACTTCTAGCTTATCCATAGCCTCATCTACTTCTGTTTCCGAGACAATTAAAGGAGGTACAAAACGGAGAACCTTCGGACCTGCGGGAGCAATTAATAAACCCTCTGTCAAAGCTGCATTAACAATGGTAGATGAAACCAACGCACTTTCTGAATTAATTTCCAGACCATTAATTAAACCCCAACCGCGCACATCGACAAATAGATGGGGATATTGAGAAGCAATCACCCGTAAACGGGCGCGTAATTGTTCCCCTCGCTGCTGGACATTTTCGAGAAGATGATCCCGTTCAATGGTTTGTAATACTGTTAAAGCTGAGGCACAAGCGAAAGGATTACCCCCAAAGGTACTCGCATGACTACCCGGTTCAAAGACATCACAGAATTTTCTGCACATCATCGCACCGATGGGAATACCCCCCGCTAAACCCTTAGCAGAGGTGAAAATATCCGGTTCCACTCCTAAATTCTCATAACCCCAGAGTTTACCAGTTCTTCCGACTCCCACCTGTACTTCATCAAAGACAAGCAAAATGTTATTTTCGTCGCAAATTTGCCGTAAACGTTGGAAATATTCGATATCTCCCGGACGAACTCCCCCTTCACCCTGCAGCGGTTCCAACATAATCGCAGCCACTCGACGATTACCCTCATCGAGATCAGCGATCGCATTTTCCACCGCTTCGATATCATTATAGGGAATATAGGCAAACCCCGGCATCAGGGGTTCAAAGTCTTTTTGATACTTCGGTTGACCGGTTGCGGTGATGGTAGCTAAAGTCCGACCGTGAAAACTAGCGTGAGCGGTTAAAATAACTGGCTGTTCGAGGAAATCTAGCACCGTATGGGCATATTTTCGTACTAATTTAATCGCCGCTTCGTTCGCTTCCGCACCAGAATTACAGAAAAAGACTTTATCAGCGCAGGAATGATCGACAATCCATTTAGCTAGTTCTCCTTGTTCGGGAATATAGTATAAATTCGAGACATGATGGAGTTTTTGGATTTGCTGACTAACCACTTCAATTAAAGCAGGGTGCGCGTGACCGAGGGTACAGGTGGCAATTCCCGCGACAAAATCAAGGTATTGTTTCCCGGAAGTATCCCAGAGAAGACAGCCTAACCCTTTGGCGATCGCAATGGGAAAACGACCATAAGTATTCATCACATAGCTGTTAAAACTATCTGGATCGAAGGGTTGATTCGGGTTTAAATTGGGAGTGGGATCAACTAGGGTTGGTTCTAAAAGGGTTTCTGGACTCACTGGGGAACTCCTGCGCGATTAGACATAGGGGAAATTATAATCAAATCCGTCTGAGAAGGACGGGTTATTTAGATTAAAAACTGATTTTATTGTAATTTACTAGACAGTCTTAGGGGTGAATTTTGCTTGTCCATCAGTGAAGATAAATATCGTCGTCTGCGTCAGGAATTAATCGGGGGAATTTTTGCCCTGATCGTGGTGTTTTTGCTCGGTACGCTTTGGTATCATCTGATCGAGGGTTGGAGTTTGCTAGATTCGGCCTATATGACGATTAGTACCCTCGCTACCGTCGGTTTTGGCGAAATTAATCCCCTAGGTGAACGGGGACGACTGTTTACAATGGTTTTGATTATCATGGGAGTAATCACGATCGGTTATATTGTTAATCGCTTGACCGAAGCTTTAATTCAAGGCTATTTTCAAGAGGGACTCAAACAGAGACAGGAGAAACGCGTGATCGATCGACTATCAGAACACTATATCATCTGTGGTTTGGGTCGCACAGGCAGACAGGTAGCGATCGAATTCTACGCAGAAAATATTCCTTTTGTAGTCATTGATACAGACCCCCTACAGGTAAATCGGGCCAAAGAATTAAATTATATTGTTGTTCAAGGAGATGCCACCTTAGATAAATCTTTACAAATGGCAGGAATTGAACGCGCTATTTGTATTGTGGCCGCTTTAACTTCCGATGCGGAGAATTTATATACAGTTTTGTCCGCTAAAACTCTTAATCCGAAAATTCGCGCTATTGCTAGGGCCAGTACCGAGGAAGCAGTACAGAAATTACAACGGGCCGGGGCCGATGCGGTGGTATCTCCCTATATTACCGGTGGTAGAAGATTAGCGGCCGCGGCCCTACGACCGCAGGTGATGGATTTTGTGGATGGGATTTTAACCGGAACCGATCGATCGTTTTATATGGAGGAATTTTTAATCGATCCGAGGACTTGTCCCTGTGTCGGTTTAAGTCTTAGTCAAGCACATTTAAGATCTCGATCGGGGGCCTTAGTTTTGGCTATACGTCGCGCCGATGGTACGCTAATCGGGGGACCGACCGGCGATACGGAATTAATGGCCGGGGATCTGTTAATTTGTATGGGAACGGCCGAACAATTACGCAGTTTAACTCAGATTTTAATCCCCATGCGATCGGATGGTTTACGTTTACCGAAACATTAGTTAAAGAATCGATAAAAAATCGGCTGGTACCATTGCGGGAACAGGGGAAGCGGCAAAATCTCTTAGGTTTCGCGTTATGATTATTTCTAGCTTTTCTGATTCAGCAACGGCACTGGTAACGGCATCTTCAAAATCTTTCATCTGACTTGTCAATGCTTGCCTAATTATTGCATCTGTCACCCTAGCAACTTGCAAATTCTCTAGAAGACTTATCACCAATTTTCTTGAGCTTTCCCTTCCGTTTTGTTTAGACAAAATATAATAAATATTAGTGACGGCATGACCAGAAATATATCCTTGAGTTTTACCTGTCTTAACTGTATTTAATGCTTGTACAGATGCTTGAAAATGTGGTTCACGCTTACACAAAACATCTAGCAATACATCACTATCGAATAGGACTCGTTTCACCGATACTTCTCCACTAAATAATCAATATACGATTCTTTTGGGTCTTCTGATCCTAAATCGACAACCCCCACTAAGTTTCTTGTCCAAGGATCAAGATCGCTTAAATCATCTGTTAGGGAATGAGAGGTAGTTTCTGAGGATACATTACTAGGATTAAATCGCTCTTGAATTCTGAAAATTATTAAACTGTAATAGGCTCTCAGTTGGGTGACTAAAGATTTGTCAGTATCTTGGAAATATTCGGTTATAGTACGATTAGAAACCGATAGAGCATTTTTAGCTCCCTGGTAAATTTGCTCTAATTCTGAATCGGCAAACATATCAATAAACACATCTATCGTTTCCGAGAGAAGGAGTGAACCTTCCACCACTCTGATTAAATCAGCTTTTTCTTCACCAGTCTTTCCCTCATTGATCTGAGCAAGGCTGATAAATAATTGATTATAGGCAGTAATTTGATTAGTAAATTGGTCTATATATTGGATTAAATCCAGTGCTGAATCCTCATCTCTATACTGTTTCCATACCTGAAACCATAATTCATCAATTTGATAAAATATATCGGCTCTTGCTTGATAAGTTTTAGAGTTATCCTTAACTTGCTCAACTAAAATCTTAGTTTCTTGTAGTAAATTATCCAGTATTATCCGATCAGAATCGGTGACAATTTGATCGAGTTTATCTGTAATATTTTGCAGATTTTCTAACAAAAATTGTCCTAAATTTTCCCGTTCGACTGAACTGGGCAGACTATTCATCATATTTACCTCTCCTAAAACTGACGATCGAACAGAAATGAGTAGTCAAAATTATCAGCCCTAAACCTCCATTGTAACAATTTTGGGGTCTGAAGGGGTGATTACAGCTACTATAGTCTCTGAGGGAGATCGGGAGAGATCTGGCAGTAGCATTAATTTTTGTCAGCCTTTAATCATACCTAGATAATTTCTACCACAATACTTCGTTTAAGTTTGCCTCATCTGAATTCAGTATTCTAAAGATCGAAGACAAATTTCTCAAACAATTTTCACACAATCATTTTTGTGACTTTCTCTCATTTATGGTGAGCAGCAGCAGTTATTAAAAGAGGGCAAATGCAATTCGCCCCTACAATAATATTATTGCGGCAATGGTAGGGGCGCATCGTGGTCAGTGAGTTGATCGAACTGCGTGCGCCCAAAATGTGATATGGATATTTCGACCAAATTGAGATGCAGTCTTCATACCTTGATTCAGCAACGCCAGCGGCAGAAAAATTAATTCTGACTCAAAAATAAACTGGGCAATCCGATAAGATTATCTTGCTTAAAAAAGATCGAATTTTGTTGTCGCAATTTACCGATTAATCTTGTTACTGTTACTCTGGTAGTGCCGATGGCGCTGGCAATTTGAGCGTGAGTTAGGGGATAGGGAAGATAATAGCCTTCCACACAGGGTTGACCGTATTCTTCCAATAGTAGAACCAAGAACCCCATTAATCGATCGAGGGAGCGTTTTTGACCGAGAATACTCAACCAAAATAACTTACGCTGGTATTGATGGCGAAAAGTTTCCATAATGGCCGATCGCAATTGCGGCCATTGTTCTAGGTCTTCCCAGTATAACCAGACTAACTCAGTCTCGTCTAGATGAGCTTGGGCTTGTAATTGAAAGGGAAATTGAGAAACAATCTCAAAAGGTTGACCTGCACCCACAAAACCGAGAAATACTTCCTCACTATCGGCAATAGGCAGTTGACGGGCAGATTTTTGGTCGATAACGTTAACTTGTGCCTTACCAACAATACGAATCGCCCCAGATTCGACAAAGTATAACAGTCCGGGGCGCGTGGCTACTTTTTCATCTTTGGCAAAGGTATGGTTACGATAATGGGATTTTGCCCAGTTAAAGATTTCTGTTTCTTGACCGATTAAGGGTATAAAATCCGACGAAGGAACCGAAGAAGACATTAAGATTAATAACCCACTGGGGCGTTGAGGGAACTGTAAACTAATGTAACAAAAAATTGCTGCGATTGGGGGGGGCTTGTGGCCGCTAGATGCTTATTGGCCAATAATCCCTAAAAGTTGTGGGGATTGAGCAGATAGGAGAATTATTAAGTACTCTTAACAGAATACCCGCCCCAATGTTACAAAAGCTAGATAATCACCCTATCTATTCTTAACTTTTTCTCGCTTTTCTGGGGACTATGGCATAAGATGGGATGCGTAACTATTAGTTTTCTATCTATGATATAGCGTTTCTCATAAAGATGAAGTATGACAGGATTTGGCATTATCTCTTGGCGACCAGCTACTGTTAACCGTTCCCTGTCTCCTAAAACCAGATACTTCGTACCTCACTATTAAGATAACTGCTATAGATGATAGTTGATAGATAATTTAAATTTATACTTTTCCTGAAAAACTTCGGTCAAACTTGTATGAATAGCATTAGACAAAAAGTTGAATCCCTCTTGAATCAATTACCAGATGATTGTTCAATTGAAGATATTCAGTATCATTTATACGTTCTGGAGAAGGTGCGTCAAAGTTTGAGCGCTGCTTCTCTAGAGAATACAATCCCCCAAGAAGAAGTTGAGGGTCTTTTAAACAAATGGCTGATCGAGTGAATTATCGCCTTGTCTGGTCGCCCAAAGCAATTGAAGACGTAGATGCGATCGCATCTTATATTAGTCGAGATTCCCCGTCCTACGCGGCGGCCGTCGTGCGCCGAATTCTTGATATCAGCTATTCTTTAGAAAATTGTCCCCTGGAAGCGAAAAAATGCGCCGAATTTAGCGATGAAACCATCCGAGAAAAGTCTGCCTATGCCTACCGTCTGATCTATCAAATTCAAGGGTCAGTGATTATTATAGCGGCGATCGTCCATAGCAAGCATTTCTTGGATTGATCTTGTTGCAACTTTTGCCCCTCTATTTTAACCTAAACATTGGGAATCTTCGCTAACATTCCCCAACTGGTCCCACAAGAGCGGCATCGCACTTAAACCCACAGTTTCAATCAATGGGCATGGTGCGTTCCCCAAAATCGATCGCTGGAGCAGTGGGACTTGCATTAGGGAACGCACCCTACAAGATCGGCGATCGCTGCGGTTAGAGCAAGCTTTAGCTGTGTGGCGACCCCAGGCGGGTTATGCTGCGGGTTTATTGCTGAAATCCTTGCTGGACAAGTCCCATCAGTGGTGGTATTTCCTCGAGCATCCTCAAGTCTCTCCCGATCATAACCGAGCCGAGCGTTCTCTGCGTTTGGGAGTAACTAAGCGCAAGATAGCTGGTGGTTCTCGCTCCTTCAGTGGCTTTGTCGATACTGCCCGTTTATTGACCGTGATTCAGTCTTGTCGCGCCCAAGGCCGTTCGGTTTTAACTTTCTTCCGTCAGGCTTTGGCCTCTGTCCATCACCCCTTGAATACGGTTGTCTCTCTTATCCCCACTGCTGATTTTTCTCTCTTTGTCAACCCCTAGACCTGAATAGTTACAAAATGAGTTTTCGCTGACTTCACTTTCTCGCTTTGACGACCCCGAAAATATTAAAGTTATCCATCTGTACCTGGAAATCTTGAAAACCCGCATCAGTTGCCCATGCTTCGGTTAATTCTAGCGGTCTCAGGCGCATCACCCAAGGTTTACCTGTATGAGAATTTAATACCCTGGCAATAAACTCTAATTGGGGGTGGTAGGGTTGAATGGTAAAAATGAGCGTCCCGCCTGGTTCAAGAAGACGATATAATTGCTGGAAATGCTGACGAATTAACTCATTATCTGGTAATATTTCGTGGAGTCCCGAGACGACAATTAAATTAGGCGGTGGTAAGACCCGGTTTAAGTCGTCATCGTTAAAAGCGTCAGCTTGTTCGATAGTTGCTGATACGCCAAGGTGGAGAGCTAATTCTTGCGCTTTTTGCACATTTTCTGCCTTGTAATCTCGCAATAAAGCATTCACTGCACCACCCGAAAAATCTAGCAAAACTTCCAAGTCATAGCGGCCACCACCACAAGCAACATCGAGGAGGTTAGTTGTTACCCCTTGCTCAAAATTATCTTGGATAACTTGACGCAATACGCTTTTCAGAATTTCCCCACGTTGACGGATTCCCTGCCATCCCTGGGAGTCGAGATAAACACGGTCAATTATCTTGCCAAACCAGGTAATGCCGCTGGGACGATTGCGATAAACATACTCTAACATGACTCCTGAATCAAAGCCGTATTTCAAGCCCAGACGAATTCCGTCTGAAAGTTGCCCGATGGTTTGAAACAGCAATCTTACAAGGCTGTAGTAGATGGCTTTAGGATGCCAAATTGGCAGCGGACGACTTAGTGAATCATAGCTAGGTAAGGTTTGAGAATTCATGGTTAATTCCTTCGTTTAATCAAGAAAAATCAAGAACTTTTTTATTGCCAAGCAGAAAAATTTCCTGATGATGCCAACTCTTGTATTGACTGATTTAACAAATCCATAAAGCTTTGTTTATTGCCAGTCCAATGGAGAGGATTACCAAGCCAAACATCACAAAAGAAAGGGACTAATAAAGCTTCACCTTTGGGAAGTGTCTTGCCTAAACCATGCAAGAAAATTGGATAGATGGGGATTTCTGGATGCCGTTTCGCTAGATGGGCAATGCCACTCTTAAAGCTAGTTAAAGATTCAGGATTGCCGCGAGAGCCTTCAGGATAGATTAGCAGAATTTCTCTCCGCACTAATGCCTGAGAACAACTGTCTAGAGGATGCTCGCGAACATTCCCCATTTCGCGTCTTAAGGGAATGATACCAATAATATTTAGAGAAAACCAAGTCAGCCAGGGATTCTTTAACCAATAGTCCGCCGCCGCTACTGGACGCAATTTGTCTAATAACCTTAAGGGAAAGAGTGTCATCAATACCAGGGTATCGAGATGGCTGTTGTGGTTGGCAACAATTATCGCTGGTCCCGATTTTGGTAGCCTCTCTTTGTGACTGATTCTTAGTCCGATAATGACCAAGACAATCAGTCTAACCACGCAACCAAAAAACAACAATCGCAGTAACTTATTCAAGCTAACATCCCCCGGAAATAAAAGTAAACAGTAAAATGGAAAAATAGGGGAGCAGTATAAGTTAAACTGTCAATACGATCAAGAATACCACCGTGTCCTGGTAAGAGATTACCGCTGTCTTTAACTCCTAAGTCTCGCTTCAGAGCCGATACAGTAACATCACCAATAAAACCGGCAATTCCCAATAGTAACCCCAGCCAGAATGCGTGAGTTAAATTAAACGGAGTTAACCAAGGAGCCAAAATTACTGCCAATACTATTGTCGTTATTATCCCTCCTAGCAAGCCTTCCCAGGTTTTGTTGGGGCTAACTGTCGGTAAAACTTTATGTCTTCCCAAACTTTTTCCCCACAAGTACTGGGAAATATCATTCAGAGCCGTCAAAAATAAAAGATACAGTAACAATCCAGCACCGCCAGCTATGGGATTACCTGCGGGTGGTAGCCTTAATAAATAGGCGACGTGACTGATGCTAAATACTGTCAGCATCAATCCCCAATGTAGAGTTCCTATTGCCTTGAGAAAACCGTGTATTTCTCCTAAAATTACCATCCGCATCGGCAAGATAAGGAACATATAAACTGGGATAAATACTAAAAACATTCCGTACCACCGACTGTAAATCCAGTAATATTGTAAGATGATTGCTAAATAAGCCCAAAACAAGACGCGACGGTCTGCCCGCCGTGTCGGAATTAGAGATAAATATTCTTTCAGGGCCAGAAAACTGACAAAACCAAAAAAGATCACAGCTATTCCAGGACTGAGGATGAGAGAAGTTGAGAAAAGAAGGGTAATTGCCCACCAAGATTTGACTCGTTGCTTCAGTTCTGTATAATTTCTCTCTGGCAAAGTTAGGGAGAGAAGCTGAATTATGAGAGTCGCTAGTATTAATAGGATAAATACCCCTGCTAACCCCCAGATAACATTAATTGCTGGCTTCGTCCAAACCATGATACTCTAATTCCTTTAAGCTGCTGTAAGCCCGATTGATAATTGTCGAAAATAGCAGTAAGATTGTGGTAATCCAAATATAATCTAACCACTTTCCTGCTGTCAATCCTAATCCTAATAATAAAGCAATTATACCAAATAAAAAAGCACGATCACTTTTGCCCATTGGCCCTTGATATTGTCTTTTTCCACTCACTGTAACCCCGAGAACTCCAGTCATTTCACTGATGATTGACAGTAAGACAATTGGGACAACCAAAATACTAGAAACTCCTGGTATTAAGGCAAAGGGAAGGTAGAGGGCAGTATCAGAAATTACATCTCCTAGTTCATTTAAGATAGTACCTAACGATGTTTTCTGGTTGTAGTCTCTGGCTAACATCCCATCGATCGCATTCAGTGCAATTCGCATAAAAAGTACCAAAGGCATCAGCAACAGTAGCCAGCGCTGACAATGCCAAAGGACAATTGCTATTCCCATCAATACTGATAAGACAGCAGCAGATGTGGTAATTTGATTCGCCGTGATTCCTTGTTTCGCTAGTTGCTTGACTAGCGGACTCAATATCTTTTGAAAAGCTGGCTTTAATTGATAGATAGTAATCACGGAATTTAGATCAACTTTTATAAATTTGAAAATTTTTGTCCAGAGATATGGAACTATAGAAAGGAGCATTATCAAATATGCTGTCGCCGAGCAAGACGATGTGGGTCATAAATCTATACCTCAAAATTTTCCACTTGCGCAAAGAAGCAATGGGACATAACTACATATTATAGGTCAACTTTCTGTATAACACTCTCTGGGGTAACGATATGGGTCAACTTTCTGTATAACACTCCATTTAGGCGTAATCGCCAGAAGTTTTCCCCATATCACGTCCAAAAGCGTGTTAGCCAGATTAGCATATTGCCAAAAACCTTGTTTAACTAAATTCCTGACAATTAGGCTCATTCTAGCGATGATTCCTATGTCTGACCGCACCCCTTGACAAAAATTTACAATTATTCGACCTTTAGCGATCGCTATCGGGGGATAGTTGTTTTTTGTTACAGCAGTGGGGGAGAAGGGAGCGGGTTTTTCAAGTTGAATTGGCAGTTAATCATACTATTAAAAACCGATTCAGTATAAAGACCCCGTTATGCCGTGTCCCTACAGATAGACTTCAATGGCTCTAGCATTCGGCGCGTCACGGAATGAATATTCGCCTTGCGCCTCGATAGGTATCAATATCAAGCACAATTTCAACAAGACTTTCAACACACCGACCTCGATATTCGGAATCATCGGAAATTTTGGGTCTGAAACCCCGCCGTTCTAGGTTGGCTTTACGTTAGAATTAAAAGGCCAGTCTCGAAAACCAAGTGGACGGCGCAGCACCTTGAAAACTCGGCTTAGGG
>SFCA01000004.1:0-14949 GCA_007095475.1 Microcystis aeruginosa Ma_QC_C_20070703_M131
TGGAGCCCAGTGGAATGAAGAAAATATCCCTCAAGTGCTTAAACACCGCTGTGCTTACCTAAATAACAGTCTTTAGCTATTGAATAGTATTTATGTTCTGACAAAACTGACTTGCTCCCGATTAAGATGGGCGTGGAGTTAGTTTCAATCCCTAATAGGGTTTAAGATTAATTGGAACAAGGGGAAGTATCAGCAACTTTTGAGATTCCTATCGATTTGTTTCAATCCCTAATAGGGTTTAAGATTAATTGGAACAATGTTCCCTTTGCTTCTTTGATTGAAAGCGCCGCTAGTTTCAATCCCTAATAGGGTTTAAGATTAATTGGAACCGTTTCCCCGGTGAGCAATTCACTGGGGGCGATTTGTTTCAATCCCTAATAGGGTTTAAGATTAATTGGAACAATTCGATCTCACCAGCAATATTATCACCACAAACGTTTCAATCCCTAATAGGGTTTAAGATTAATTGGAACTTTCAGGAAAGCGGAAGGATTAATCGATCCGGCCATGTTTCAATCCCTAATAGGGTTTAAGATTAATTGGAACACGGGAAGCCCGGAAAAGACGGGAAGCCCGGAAAAGTTTCAATCCCTAATAGGGTTTAAGATTAATTGGAACAGAAGCTACAGCAAGCCGCACAATCGAAGCCACAAGTTTCAATCCCTAATAGGGTTTAAGATTAATTGGAACGGAGACTAGCACGGAGCATAAGTAAAAAATGGCCGTTTCAATCCCTAATAGGGTTTAAGATTAATTGGAACCCCAGAAGCTTTGGGGGAATTCTTAAAAGCGATCGGGTTTCAATCCCTAATAGGGTTTAAGATTAATTGGAACTATCTAAGCGGCAAAATCGAGATCGACGAACCCGATGTTTCAATCCCTAATAGGGTTTAAGATTAATTGGAACAGCCCCGAATCGAAGTAACTCAAGATGGGCGTTTTGTTTCAATCCCTAATAGGGTTTAAGATTAATTGGAACTGAATTGCTCGCTTTTCTCTCTCAAGATGCCAGTGGTTTCAATCCCTAATAGGGTTTAAGATTAATTGGAACTTCGCTAGTTGCCCCCCGGGAGTTATCCCCAAAAAGTTTCAATCCCTAATAGGGTTTAAGATTAATTGGAACGTTAATCCCTCCCTACCAGTGTTTTGGCGGTGTGTGTTTCAATCCCTAATAGGGTTTAAGATTAATTGGAACACGACAATATCACAGCCGACTCAACCTTTAAAATGTTTCAATCCCTAATAGGGTTTAAGATTAATTGGAACGCTAAAGATTCCCCTACTCGTGGGGTATATCCAGAGGTTTCAATCCCTAATAGGGTTTAAGATTAATTGGAACTTTTTGACCCTAGAAGCCATCCGCTTCTGCCACTCCGAGTTTCAATCCCTAATAGGGTTTAAGATTAATTGGAACATGAAATTGGTAAACGGCGCGAATGCCCGGTTTGTGTTTCAATCCCTAATAGGGTTTAAGATTAATTGGAACGAGAACGGGCTAAAGAACTTGCTGACCAGTGATATGTTTCAATCCCTAATAGGGTTTAAGATTAATTGGAACATTAATTAACAACTAACTTCACCGCTTTTATTTGTTTCAATCCCTAATAGGGTTTAAGATTAATTGGAACACTTTAAATAGTATCGGTGTAGGTGTTACGGATGGGGTTTCAATCCCTAATAGGGTTTAAGATTAATTGGAACCCCGGAAGCTTTGGGGGAATTCTTAAAAGCGATCGGGTTTCAATCCCTAATAGGGTTTAAGATTAATTGGAACGAGTGAGCGCGAATCAAGCCACCCCAACCAGCATCAACATTGTTTCAATCCCTAATAGGGTTTAAGATTAATTGGAACGCACTTGGGTTCGGCATCTATGGACATGAGGATGTTTCAATCCCTAATAGGGTTTAAGATTAATTGGAACTCCAGATAGTACACAAGTTCCCTACAAATGGGTATTGTTTCAATCCCTAATAGGGTTTAAGATTAATTGGAACAAGAATGGCTTTGATGGGTGTCTCCGGGGCCGGGAAGTTTCAATCCCTAATAGGGTTTAAGATTAATTGGAACATAAGTCGGGTATTTTTTTATACAAGAGAATCTAACGTTTCAATCCCTAATAGGGTTTAAGATTAATTGGAACAAGGCGATCGAACGACGGCGATCGAGGATAGCCGGTTTCAATCCCTAATAGGGTTTAAGATTAATTGGAACCGCTTAAATATGGATCAGATTCAAATTCATAAAAAGGTTTCAATCCCTAATAGGGTTTAAGATTAATTGGAACATTAGTGCTGCAAATTCAGAAGAATCCAAAGAATTGTTTCAATCCCTAATAGGGTTTAAGATTAATTGGAACCTTTAGTTTGAAATTGATAGTAAGTGTTTTGGTCTTTGTTTCAATCCCTAATAGGGTTTAAGATTAATTGGAACAAAATCAGCGTCTCCTGGATAAAGAAGTTTATTCATTACGTTTCAATCCCTAATAGGGTTTAAGATTAATTGGAACTGGAATAGGATAAAAAGTGCTGGTACTGTAATCAATGTTTCAATCCCTAATAGGGTTTAAGATTAATTGGAACATTAAACTCAGCAATATTTGAGTTAATACTGTTGTTTCAATCCCTAATAGGGTTTAAGATTAATTGGAACAGGGACATAAACTAACGGCATAAACAATCCTCAAGTGGTTTCAATCCCTAATAGGGTTTAAGATTAATTGGAACGGATTAGTGGATGCAAGGGCATCAGCTGCCAAAGTAGTTTCAATCCCTAATAGGGTTTAAGATTAATTGGAACCGAGGGACAGACTGTCCCTAAAATTGTACAATGGGTTTCAATCCCTAATAGGGTTTAAGATTAATTGGAACATGAAGTTTTTAGTCATTGATTCCCGATGAATCTCGCCGTTTCAATCCCTAATAGGGTTTAAGATTAATTGGAACCGGTTTGTTAAATTTGGCAATAATCAAGCCTGGAATGTTTCAATCCCTAATAGGGTTTAAGATTAATTGGAACTGGGAGGTCTTAATAGTCTTAATAGTCTGAGAGGTTTCTGGTTTCAATCCCTAATAGGGTTTAAGATTAATTGGAACTAGGGGTTAATGGGAATAAGCAAGAAATGCAGTTGTTTCAATCCCTAATAGGGTTTAAGATTAATTGGAACTTGAGGGGTGGATAGCTCCCGCTAAAACCTTCTTTGTTTCAATCCCTAATAGGGTTTAAGATTAATTGGAACTTTAGGGTTAAGCTCTCGGATTTCTAAGAGCGATCGGTTTCAATCCCTAATAGGGTTTAAGATTAATTGGAACAGTCATTTCGAATAAAGGCCTCAATATCAATGCTGGTTTCAATCCCTAATAGGGTTTAAGATTAATTGGAACTCTCCTCACTGGGAGCCTGATCACGGTAGTTATTGAGTTTCAATCCCTAATAGGGTTTAAGATTAATTGGAACTACGAGGTGAGGATAGCCTACTAATTCAAGCCAAGTTTCAATCCCTAATAGGGTTTAAGATTAATTGGAACCAGAGAGGGTTAACGTAGAAACCGTACATTATGGTTGTTTCAATCCCTAATAGGGTTTAAGATTAATTGGAACTTCCTCAAACTTTTTTTACCGGAGCGACCTTCCGGTTTCAATCCCTAATAGGGTTTAAGATTAATTGGAACTTTATGCTCCGAAAGAAATGGCAGGGCAGCGCGTGTTTCAATCCCTAATAGGGTTTAAGATTAATTGGAACAGTTTAACCTGAATATGCAATCCCGACTGACTCAAGTTTCAATCCCTAATAGGGTTTAAGATTAATTGGAACATTTACAAATCGGGGGACGAAATTGAAGTTACTTCGTTTCAATCCCTAATAGGGTTTAAGATTAATTGGAACGCTCATAGTTACAGTGAGGACAGGGGATAAAATAGCGTTTCAATCCCTAATAGGGTTTAACATTAATTGGAACACAGTCCACCCCCACCCCCTTAACCCGGCCTTGATGGTTTCAATCCCTAATAGGGTTTAAGATTAATTGGAACGTGAAATCAAATTTTTAGACATTGATCGCAACCTAGGTTTCAATCCCTAATAGGGTTTAAGATTAATTGGAACTTCAGAATGCCACTTTAACAGGCAATCAGGGAAGTGTTTCAATCCCTAATAGGGTTTAAGATTAATTGGAACACAAAAAAGAAGCATTCGTGATGATCCCATCGGCGTTTCAATCCCTAATAGGGTTTAAGATTAATTGGAACAGTACGACATTTTGCTACAAAATCCCGAAGATTTGTTTCAATCCCTAATAGGGTTTAAGATTAATTGGAACTCTAAATCAGCTACTCGTGTAGGAGGGTCTTCTCCAGTTTCAATCCCTAATAGGGTTTAAGATTAATTGGAACCTTTCTTTTATTAATCGGCTTAAATTTTGGGTTATGTTTCAATCCCTAATAGGGTTTAAGATTAATTGGAACAAAAACCCGCTTGGGGGGCGGGTCGTGTAAACAAGTTTCAATCCCTAATAGGGTTTAAGATTAATTGGAACTTTTTACTTTGTTAGCTTCTGACTCGCCAATTCTGTTTCAATCCCTAATAGGGTTTAAGATTAATTGGAACCCATAAGACTCCTAAGTTTAATTCGAGTTGGATGGCGCAGGTGTTTCAATCCCTAATAGGGTTTAAGATTAATTGGAACCTTCAAGATGTGATCGTTGCTTTTGTATCAAATCTTGTTTCAATCCCTAATAGGGTTTAAGATTAATTGGAACCCATTCACTCAGCGTCAACCTCGGCGGTGGCTGAGTTTCAATCCCTAATAGGGTTTAAGATTAATTGGAACAGTTTTGAGCGAATCCGATGCCAAAAATATTGCTGTTTCAATCCCTAATAGGGTTTAAGATTAATTGGAACTTTATACCAGCCAAAAATAGTCCCCTCAATCCCGAAGTTTCAATCCCTAATAGGGTTTAAGATTAATTGGAACTTTCAAGCTTGTGTTACACGGCTTGGAGAGTTTAGTTTCAATCCCTAATAGGGTTTAAGATTAATTGGAACGTCGGCCACTACGGCGGTGAGGGTAGTATCGCTGATGTTTCAATCCCTAATAGGGTTTAAGATTAATTGGAACTAGGAAAAATTTTCTATTTTAAAGCCGTATCCCCCGGTTTCAATCCCTAATAGGGTTTAAGATTAATTGGAACCGCCAAACCAAGCGATCGCCAATAGTAATAGACTTAGGGTTTCAATCCCTAATAGGGTTTAAGATTAATTGGAACCCCTAGAAGAAATTGGCGAGCTAGAAGGTGATAAGTTTCAATCCCTAATAGGGTTTAAGATTAATTGGAACGTGGCTCTTAAATCCTGCCTCGCGGGCTAAGGCATCCATAGTTTCAATCCCTAATAGGGTTTAAGATTAATTGGAACTAGAGGCAGCTGCCGAAGCCAATATGTCTCCGACCAATTACTTGTTTCAATCCCTAATAGGGTTTAAGATTAATTGGAACGAGCGGTAGTTTTCTCAGCTTATGCTGTTTCGCCTTGTGTTTCAATCCCTAATAGGGTTTAAGATTAATTGGAACTCGCTTGCTGTACGCCCTAGAAATCTACCAATGTTCGTTTCAATCCCTAATAGGGTTTAAGATTAATTGGAACTTTGGGAAGGGGAATTGCCAAATTGCACGGGAAAAGTTTCAATCCCTAATAGGGTTTAAGATTAATTGGAACCAAAAGGATCAAGAGTTATACCAGGATTCAGAAAGTTTGGGAGCATCTCACCTTTGCAATGAGCATAAATACTTAGTGGAAAAATAGGCTTTTCGAGGGTAATTCTTGTTTTAATTCTCCATGTACGCAGTCTTTAAAAGCCTCTATTTCGTTCCAAAGTTTCAATCCCTAATAGGGTTTAAGATTAATTGGAACTCGAGTTTTTTGGAAAATATTCCAGAAATTTTCTTAGTTTCAATCCCTAATAGGGTTTAAGATTAATTGGAACCCGCGTTCGGTGGTTTAATCAAGTTAGTTTCGTGGTTTCAATCCCTAATAGGGTTTAAGATTAATTGGAACCGGATCGGGTAAGTGGAAAGATTTTAATACTGAAGTTTCAATCCCTAATAGGGTTTAAGATTAATTGGAACATTTTTTGGCCGGCTTTGCAAAACTCTCCCGATTTTACAGGTTTCAATCCCTAATAGGGTTTAAGATTAATTGGAACAGGGGGAAGGGGCGGCCTGATTAGCGGGGGAGCGTAGTTTCAATCCCTAATAGGGTTTAAGATTAATTGGAACAAATTTATCAAAGTAGTACCAGAAGCCAATAAGCCGTTTCAATCCCTAATAGGGTTTAAGATTAATTGGAACTTTGGATCGAGAGATTAGAAGATCAATATTTTTCGGGTTTCAATCCCTAATAGGGTTTAAGATTAATTGGAACGATCATAGGGTGATCGTTCGTTTTTTCAGTGGGGTTTCAATCCCTAATAGGGTTTAAGATTAATTGGAACGGCGTGACTTCATTAAAAAGTAAATGAATATTTTTGTTTCAATCCCTAATAGGGTTTAAGATTAATTGGAACTCCAAGGAAGTACATCATCCAATCAATCGCCAAGAAGTTTCAATCCCTAATAGGGTTTAAGATTAATTGGAACTGGCAAAAGATCGATCACTACTTTAAGCTGATCTTTCGTTTCAATCCCTAATAGGGTTTAAGATTAATTGGAACTTTTTCGATGATATTTATCTTGATGCTTCAATTGAGTTTCAATCCCTAATAGGGTTTAAGATTAATTGGAACATTTTCAATTTTAAACCCATTAGGAGTAAATCGATGTTTCAATCCCTAATAGGGTTTAAGATTAATTGGAACCAGTTACTTTGTCAAATTCGGCCCACTCCTGAATCCGTGTTTCAATCCCTAATAGGGTTTAAGATTAATTGGAACCTGAGAACATTGGCTTAGTTTCCCCATTCTCCCATCTGTTTCAATCCCTAATAGGGTTTAAGATTAATTGGAACTATTTCCCAAGCCCGGATCAGAAATTGTATTTTTGTTTCAATCCCTAATAGGGTTTAAGATTAATTGGAACAATCAGAATTACAGCAAGCAGTAGCGGAAATGGCATGTTTCAATCCCTAATAGGGTTTAAGATTAATTGGAACTTACCACTTCTATCGGCTTTTGCGTGGGGTGCTGAGTTTCAATCCCTAATAGGGTTTAAGATTAATTGGAACACTATCAAGCTCAAAATAATTCTTATGGCGGCTATCGTTTCAATCCCTAATAGGGTTTAAGATTAATTGGAACGTTCCGATTAATTGGGACGTTGCTGATTATTTGCTCAGTTTCAATCCCTAATAGGGTTTAAGATTAATTGGAACCCCTTACCATCCTCGAATTCCCAATTGAGGACGGAGTTTCAATCCCTAATAGGGTTTAAGATTAATTGGAACAATCCCGGCGCGGCAATTGGGGGGAACTTCGTATTTTAAGTTTCAATCCCTAATAGGGTTTAAGATTAATTGGAACGATTTTGGCTTTCAAATGCTTGAAGTTCCTTTGTTTCAATCCCTAATAGGGTTTAAGATTAATTGGAACTATAAAGTAGTCATGGTATTATAAAGAGGTGAATGAGTTTCAATCCCTAATAGGGTTTAAGATTAATTGGAACTTGGCACGGGGTTGGGGTTCCAGAGTCAGGTTAGTTTCAATCCCTAATAGGGTTTAAGATTAATTGGAACGGCGCGAAAATCCAAAGCTTCTAGGTTATATCCCTGTTTCAATCCCTAATAGGGTTTAAGATTAATTGGAACGAAATACTCGATAATCCTTATCTGCATGGCGCTCTGTTTCAATCCCTAATAGGGTTTAAGATTAATTGGAACACGATCACCCTGTGGATCACCGGGTGGATCACCTAGTTTCAATCCCTAATAGGGTTTAAGATTAATTGGAACGATAGGCCAGATTAAGATCATCTACCCACACCTGCCCGGTTTCAATCCCTAATAGGGTTTAAGATTAATTGGAACCACTGGTGGGTTCACCGTCGAAACCGATTTATTGGGTTTCAATCCCTAATAGGGTTTAAGATTAATTGGAACCGGGAGTGTTAGAGAAGCTTCTAGGGGATAAAGAAGTTTCAATCCCTAGTAGGGTTTAAGATTAATTGGAACAAGAAATTGTCCAGGTTCCCACTCCTACTCCAAGTTTCAATCCCTAGTAGGGTTTAAGATTAATTGGAACTATTTGAGGTTGTGGAATAGCTAGGTTTACCCCCGTTTCAATCCCTAGTAGGGTTTAAGATTAATTGGAACTTGATGAAATTCAAGAGTAAATAGGAGCAACAGATGGTTTCAATCCCTAGTAGGGTTTAAGATTAATTGGAACATGCTTTATTTAAAGGTTCCCAGTCTCTACATTGGTTTCAATCCCTAGTAGGGTTTAAGATTAATTGGAACCCCATCTTAGGGCTTTTTTAAGTCTATCTCCACCAATGTTTCAATCCCTAGTAGGGTTTAAGATTAATTGGAACTAGATGTTCAATTAGGCAAAGAGCAAGCTGAAGTTTCAATCCCTAGTAGGGTTTAAGATTAATTGGAACTAATCTTTCTAAAAGTCATGAGTCGATAATACTATGTTTCAATCCCTAGTAGGGTTTAAGATTAATTGGAACCTTACTGCGGATGAATTAGTCGCGCCATTAGGGTTCGGAGTTTCAATCCCTAGTAGGGTTTAAGATTAATTGGAACGTTCGCATCCGTCCATTCAAGCAAAGCGTTTTTTAGTTTCAATCCCTAGTAGGGTTTAAGATTAATTGGAACTAGGTACTCCACTAGAGCTTGAGCGCCGGACCATGTTTCAATCCCTAGTAGGGTTTAAGATTAATTGGAACTATATCGGAATCGGACTAAATCAAGCCGCCAGGAAAAGTTTCAATCCCTAGTAGGGTTTAAGATTAATTGGAACATCCAGGAAATCCCACCGGCCAGCTTTGCGATCGAAGTTTCAATCCCTAGTAGGGTTTAAGATTAATTGGAACTTTCCGTAAAACCTGGAAAATTAATATTTTCCTCGTTTCAATCCCTAGTAGGGTTTAAGATTAATTGGAACGCGATCGGCTATGCGCGTCTCAGCCCCATCCAAGTTTCAATCCCTAGTAGGGTTTAAGATTAATTGGAACCTGTGATAATACTGGTGAATCGTTTTTTGTGAAGTGGTTTCAATCCCTAGTAGGGTTTAAGATTAATTGGAACCATAACTATCTTAGCGATCGCTACTGTCTATCCTGTTTCAATCCCTAGTAGGGTTTAAGATTAATTGGAACATGCCACCTAACGTGAACCTCATGCCCTACCAACTTCCCTAGCTGTTTCAATCCCTAGTAGGGTTTAAGATTAATTGGAACAAAAAAAATACTTTGTTGTTGGGTTGCAACGGTAAGTTTCAATCCCTAGTAGGGTTTAAGATTAATTGGAACCAACCTTTAGCCGAGGCAATCATATCCCGCGCTAAGTTTCAATCCCTAGTAGGGTTTAAGATTAATTGGAACTTGGCTTTTTACCAGTGGCTTTTGCCCACAAATCGTTTCAATCCCTAGTAGGGTTTAAGATTAATTGGAACGCCCAGTCCCATTCTTTTCGCTTTGATAGTGTCGGTTTCAATCCCTAGTAGGGTTTAAGATTAATTGGAACTTGTCAAGATTTTTAAGAAAAAAACTTACAAAAGTTTCAATCCCTAGTAGGGTTTAAGATTAATTGGAACTAAAATCAACTGATTGGGCTTGTAGATTGCGTTAGTTTCAATCCCTAGTAGGGTTTAAGATTAATTGGAACCCTTGCCCCTGGGGGGTTAGTCCGAGATAAATCTGTTTCAATCCCTAGTAGGGTTTAAGATTAATTGGAACCGCCCAGTGGTAAAAGCTATACGCTATGGGATTTTCAAGGTTCGTATGCGCCGCACCCGCAATAAACCAATCATACAGCAAGTGACCCAGTTCTTCAAGACCCCGCAAAACCTTACGGGATAAGGTGCGCCTCACGTTGGAAAGGAAAATCATCTCGAATCTATATTGCATAAGCTTTCCAGCCACCACATAATAGTTAAGGATTTTTACAGCTACCCGGAAGCGCAACCGAGCTAAACAAAAAAAATCGTATTATCCCGGGGTAACTCACCACCGATACGTTCCACTTTACCCCGACAACAGGCGCAGAGAAAATAAAAGCGGATGCTATCGGTATCGGGTTTGATCAACTTACTCAAGCGCCCGCGCAGCTTAGCGTACTGGGTATCGGTTAGATCGCACTCAAAAACACTATACTGCACCCGTTGGCCGTAGGACTTTAACGTATTGTGAATTTTGGTTCGTCGCTTATCGTCGGAAATATCGTAACTGACAACAAAATACATGACCGCCTCTACCTACTTTAAAATCAAGGGTGGATACTTATCCGTCTCGTCCATGAGATATTTCGCCATTAGTCGGGCCTGAATCTCGAAAGCTTCTTGATAAGTACACTGTTTACCCATTACTGGATGTTTAAACTTCGATTGTTTCTTCTGTTCGTACAAGCGCAGGAAAATCTGTGTTTCAATCCTTAGTAAGGCTTAAGCTTAATTGCTTCCCATCTTCCTTTAGCCCTTGATGTAAAAGGGTTTCGGGTAAGGATTGCGCCCCATTCGCTAAAATTCAGTTTTCAAGGTTCTGCTCATTCCAAAAAATCAGTCTAGTAAATCCCAGATCGTAAGCTGGTCAGAGTTTTCGGGGATTGCGCCCCGTGATTTTTTAGGCTTTCGCTTGGATACCTTATCAGTTTCAATCCATAAGGCTTTTGGTTTATTTTTGCCGTGGCTATCCTCGCACGGCTGAGGTGGGGCGAAAGAAAAAATAAGGGATTGCGAGCCATTCTCGGGCTGAGTGGGGGTGCGATTCCCTTCCTGCTTCATCTGCTTACTAATCGAGTGTTCGGCATTCTCTATCGGCGCATCCCCGATAGACTCTTGATTTGCATCAAGATCAGGCGTAAATTCCCCTGCTAAACCAGGGTATTTTCCAATCATAGAGACGGGAAACTTGTATAAAGAGCCAATAGCTCTTAAAAACTCATCTCGTAAGCCACGGATCAAAATATTTGCGGCGGCATTCTGATCGGCGTGGGCTTCGTAACCACAGCTAACACATTTAAACTTCGATTGACTGACACGGTTAGCTTTATCAATATTACCACAATTGGGACAAGTTTGTGAAGTATGTTTAGGATTAACTCGGATTATTTTTCTGCCACGTTCGTTAGCTTTATTTTCAATAAATGTGCGAAGTTGACCAATAGCATTATCAAGTAATGCCTTATTTAATCCAGACTTTCTTTTTTTGCCATTTTGTTTATAGCCATCGCCGTCTTCTCTTTCTTTAGGTTTTGCGGCGGCTGTCATGTTTTTTAGTTTTAAATCTTCTAAAATAACTGATTGATATTCGCTGGTTATTTTATGGGCTAATTGAGCATTTCTCCCTTTTCGCTGACGAGCAATTTTCTCGTGAACACGAGCAAGTTTAGCGTAGGTTTTACGCTGATTATTAGAGCCATCTTTTTGTCTAGAAGCTTGACGCTGTAATCGGTTAAGTCGCTTTTTCTGAATTTTTGCGTAGCGTTTAGCTTCTGATTGTCTTCCTAAATCATCGGTAAATATTGCCACAGCACCCATATCTAAACCAACACATTTATCGGATTCTTTATAGATCGTGTCGTCAGTTTCAACGGTTAACTGTAGATAATATCCCGTCGCTTTACGAGTAATTTTAGCCATTCGGGGAGCTTTCCCTTGCAATCGATCGAGTCCCCGCACTTTTAATAATCCTATCTTTGAAGAAACGATAACCCCATTAGATTTAATTTTTATAGTATCAGGTTGACCATTAACAAGAGTCTCCACTTTATCCCGTCTTCCTTTGAATCTGGGAATCCCCCGAATGCCTTTTTTAGCGGCATCATAAGCGGTTTTAATCACACTTTTAAAAAAGCCTTTTTTAAACTCTGTTTCAATTTCACCGATAAATTTTGCCGTATTTTCTCGAAAGTAAAAAGCAAGTTTCTTTCTGTTGAGATAATTAACAGCATCCTTGTCAATATTTTCGGCATTCATAAAACGACGAATAGGAATAGAATTTAAAGGAGTGTATTCTTTTCCGTTACTTGTCTTTTTAAAATAGGCGATTTTACAGCAAGGATTGCCGATTAAAAGCTTTTTCTCTTTATCTTTAAGGGTTTTAAACTCTTTTTCGTCGTAATGCCCAGAATAACTTAACCCCCATATTTCAGGGCTAAACTCATCAAATTTATGTTTTTTGCGATAATATCTTTGTTTTGATTCTTCCTTAAGTGCGATCGAAAGATTCCAGAGCAACTTACACGCAGCCAAAGACTGATCAATTTTGCTGACCTGTTCTTCGGTGGGATGAATTTTAAACTCTAGGACTTTCATGTTAGGCTCAAAAATCAAATACTTTTATACTAGCTTTAGTTTAGAGCTATGTCAAATAACAAATTCTGCATTCTAAGGGCAAGGCCTATGAACGAGTTAAAAATGCTTGAAAACTATTTCCAGAAGACGAAAAGGACTAAAACCGACGTTGAGGGCGGCGATCGGTATGTAATCAGATTCATCCATAACTATCTTTTCTCCTTAGCAATTCTGCGAGTCATCCCCATTCCCATGGTGGTTTTCCGTCCCACTCCCGCGTAGAGGGCAAAATCCGCCAGTGCATTAATCGCTTTAATCTTTGCGGGTTCCACCTCTCCCAAAAGACGATAGTGAATCTCGCCCACACAACCGATCGAATGGTTTTTATAGGCTTCGTCGGCTAATTTCGTTTGAATATCGAAGAAACTGGGGAAAATCGAGTCTAGGGCGATGGAATCGAAGGGGATAGCGCTATAGCGATTCCAACGATTGAGAAGGCTATTAAACACCAGTTCCCGCGTCGGTAAGGCACTATCGAATTTTCCCTGCCGGAAGGTGACGGGGGTGGCGAAAAGGAAATCAAATTCCCGATTCGTTTCCGAGGCGTTTTCATACAGGTATTGATAAGTACAAGAGTTCGCCCAGGGTTGAACCGATTGCGGGGTGGCGAGGACGCTAGTGATAACCAGATCGGCGGAACCGAGATGCCAGGGGTGTTTTGGATTGAGATTCAACCAGAGCGAGGTTAATTTACCGAATAATCGGTCATCGAGCAGAGAAATCCGCCACCAGCAGGGAGTTTCGGGGGCGATTGGCCGTTCGTGTCGCCACTGCGGGGAATTTATCGTTTTTCCACCGGATTGCATCTGTAGTGGCGATAAGGTGAAGGCTTTATCTGCCTCGGCTGTGTGTAGAATGTTCCCTAATTCCTGATCGACACTACTGACAAGGGTAAGGAATAGCGCGTGAAGGTGTCGTCCGGTGAGAAAATTCGGATAGATCGGCGATCGGGGTGTGAGATTGAGAACGAGACTGTAGGGCATTAACTTAATCGGGCCTTGGCAAAAATTTGTCTGGGGGTTAGGGTTAAATCGGGGAGGAGAATATCGCTAATTTCGTCATCGCCTTTTTTAATCGCCGGGGGTGCGTCGGGATAGAAAATTGTGATCTGCTTGGCCTGGGGATCGACGATCCAGACGCGACTGACTCCCGCTTTTAGGTAGTCCACGGCTTTTTCGCTCAGGCTGCTGAAAGATTGTTCCGGAGAGATAATTTCGATGACTAATTCCGGGGGAACGGGACAAGCTTCATCGGTGAGGGGAATATCTCCTAACCTTTCCGGGGAAATGTAGAGAAGATCGGGAACGGGACACCAATCTCGATCGTTTTTGCTGAGAATGATCGCCCATTCGATTCCCACTTCTCCCCGTCCTTGATTCCAGCGATCGAGTACGAGAAATAAAGCACCAGTTAAACGAGAATGAAAGAATTTCGGTGACATTTTTGCGATCGCTTCTCCATCGACTAATTCATAGGTAATATCGCCCTCGGGAGCGGTTAGTGAGAAAAATTCCGGTAAAGTGAGGGATTTAGAAGATATAAGAGTCATGGTCAATTTTCAACCGAAGTGATAGGACAATCGAGCGGGAATTTTCAGATCGGGGCGATCGCTTATAACGAGACTGTAGGGCATTAACTTAATCGGGCCTTGGCAAAAATTTGTCTGGGGGTTAGGGTTAAATCGGGGAGGAGAATATCGCTCATCTCGTCATCGCCTTTTTTAATCGCCGGGGGTGCGTCGGGATAGAAAATTGTGATCTGCTTGGCCCGGGGATCGACGATCCAGACGCGACTGACTCCCGCTTTTAGGTAGTCCACGGCTTTTTCGCTCAGGCTGCTGAAGGATTGTTCCGGAGAAATAATTTCGATGACTAATTCCGGGGGAACGGGACAAGCTTCATCGGTGAGGGGAATATCTCCTAACCTTTCCGGGGAAATGTAGAGAAGATCGGGAACCGGACACCAATCTCGATCGTTTTTGCTGAGAATGATCGCCCATTCGATTCCCACTTCTCCCCGTCCTTGATTCCAGCGATCGAGTATAGAAGATAAAGCCAGAGTTAAACGAGAATGAAAGAATTTCGGTGACATTTTTGGGATAGCTTCTCCATCGACTAATTCATAGGTAATATCGCCCTCGGGAGCGGTTAGTGAGAAAAATTCCGGTAAAGTGAGGGATTTAGAAGAGATAAGAGTCATGGTCAATTTTCAACCGAAGCGATAGGACAATCGAGCGGGAATTTTCAGATCGGGGCGATCGCTTATTTGGTAATATTCCCCGCGCATTCGTACATTACGGATTAAACTAACGGGAGGCATATTAATCACGTCGTAGCCAATCACCTGATGGGTAAACATAACATCGAGAGGATTTAAAGGATAGGGATAAATAAATAAATCCTCTTTTTGTTTTGATAGGGAAAGTTCTGTCAGTTTTACTTCCGCTTT
>SFCA01000040.1:0-9011 GCA_007095475.1 Microcystis aeruginosa Ma_QC_C_20070703_M131
TTTTGAGTTAAAAGTTAAACTTCAAGTTTTCATTCAGGACAAATGTACTGGTTAACTAATTTTTTGGGGAAAATTAGTTAACCCATCATTATAACATATAATTAATTTGCAAGAGTTCTTTTGTGTGATAATTTTTGCTGATAGAATCGTGAAATGTTTACTGGGAAAGACTTTTAGGACTATTTTGCTGAAGAAACTATCAGTATAGACCTAGTTTCCACACAGAAACCAGAAGAGCCTCAATTTTGACTAAGGGGATTGATTATTGTGATATTAACGATAAAAAGGTATCAATATCTGGAGGAGTTTTTGTAATCTTCTCAGGGCAATTAATTGTCGAATCTTAGGATTAATTTGGGGGGGATAAATGCTGGTGGCTAACTGTTCTTCCAGTAAAGCATACTCTGCCGCAGTTAGTGGTTGATTATCAAGGGGCGATCGAGCCGAAGTGATAATTTCTGCTCGTAAAACTTCTTCGGGAATATCCTCGGGAGAGGGCAAAGCGAGGGCTTTTAGGGGCGATAAGAAACTGATCGAGATGAGGATGATAATTTTTGTCGTTCGCTTCATTTAATTTAAACTGGGTGGTAATTTTTCTCGACACTGTTGATGAATTTCCCCAATTCTAGCAAACAACCAGGGATATTTTTGACGATAACTTGGAATTAGAGCCAGAGGACTCAGTAGGGCAGTGGCAGCAATGTCGGCTACACTTAATTTATCTGCCACCAAATAAGCTTGATTTTGCCAATATTCTAGAATCTTTAGGGCATTTTCTAAGCGCTCCTCCGCTAGTTTTACCCTTGCTGGTGTGATTTTATATTGTTGTCGCACGATATTGATAATTATTTGACTACTCAGGGAAGTATCGATCGCTTTTCCCTCTCCGGCGCGATAATCATAATAGACAAATCTAGTCGCCACTCCAATACTTTCATCTAACCAATCCTCCAGTAACCAAGCTTGATTTTGTTCCCTTTCCCCGTCGGGAATAAAAGAGGGGAAAGGAACTACTTTTTCTAAATATTTGAAAATGGCAGTAGAATCGGCAATAATCTCATCTTGTGCAATTAAAACGGGGACAGTGGTTAACCCTTTGGTTAAGGGCTTGAGTTTGGGAATATGTAGTCCGGGGGTGAGATTTTCTACTTGGTAATCAATCCCCTTATAACCTAGTGCTAAACGAGCTTTGCGACAGTAATGAGAGGTGCTAAATTGAAGTAAAAGCATGAAGTCTTGTTGGTTGCTAAGTAGGGCTGTTGGATAAGACTTTTATCTTTACGTCAACCGCAGGCCTCTGTCAAGATTTTTACTATGAAATTCTCAAAATGCCAGTGCCAGGCCTTTGTTGAAAAGAAAGTTTTAGCCCTCTTGAGGAAAAGCCAGAAATTTTAGATCGAATCTGGTGGTCTGTCAAAAGGTAATTGACGGGTATAAGCTAAAACGCACTTAAACCACCGGCTCTTCTCGACTTTGTGTGATAATTTTTGCTGATGGAATCCTGAAATGCTTACTGGGCAAAACTTTTAGGACTATTTTGCGGATATTCTATCAGTATAGACCTCGTTTCCACACAGAAACCAGAAGAGCCAACCACCTAAAATAGAGGATTCAGTCTGTGCTTCACCTTGACGAGAAGGGCTGTCATCATTTAAACTAACAATAAGTTGTTCTTAAGTATTTCCTCAAATGTGTGACTTTTAACCCTCACCATTGTCATAACGAAAGGGAAGTGGAGAGTAAATTAATTGTCCAGTATTTACTCCCCAAACTAGGCTACAATGCCGAACATTGGTATCAACAAGTTAGCTTCGGTAAAGTACGCTTAGATTTCCTTGTTTCCGCTCAAAAACCTATCAATAAAAGGCAGTTTTTATCCTCTCACTGTCTAATTGTCGAGGCTAAAAACCCCAGAGAAAAGCTCATCAATCATCGTCACCGCTTAGGTTATTATCTCAACTACTTTAAAGTGCAGTGGGGATTATTAACCAATGGTTATGAGATTCAACTTTATCAAAGAAAACCCGATAAAATTTATTTAGTTTTTAGATGTTCTGGGTTAGAAATTGCCTCTCACTTAGAACAGTTAAAATTTCTGATTGGCTACGAAACCTTATCCCTAGGCATTCCACCGCTTAATTCTCCAACAACCAACCACAGAAATCCCATGAAAACCATCGCAATTTATCATCATAAAGGTGGTGTTGGTAAAACCACCGTCGCTACCAATCTAGCGGCAGCCTTGAGTAAAAAAGGCAAGCGAGTTTTATTAATTGATATTGATGCTCAAGCTAATAGTACCTTTGCCGTTGGTTTAATTAAGTTTCAATTCGATGATGACGATGATTTAAAAGATAAAAATGTCTTTCATTTGCTAGATAACAGTAACCGCATTTTTATTGAGAATATCGTCAGAAAGTCTCAAGGATTCAATCATCCAGAAATTGATGTTATTCCCGCTCACATATCTTTAATTGCTAACCAAGCTAAAATTAAAGATAATGCAGCGGTATTTGCTAGATTGGCAAGAAAATTAGAGAAAGTAAATGATCAATACGATATTGTAATTATTGATGCACCTCCCGCACTTGATTTATATGCACGCATTGCTTTAATTGCAGCTGACTATCTGATAATTCCTTCAGATCTTAAACCATTTTCTAATCAAGGATTAGATAGCGTTAAAAACTTTGTTCAAGAGGAAATCAATGAAAGTCGTGGAGATTTGGGTAAACCAACCCTACAAATTTTAGGCGTTTTACCTTCCAAAATTTCCACCCATGCTCAATACTTAAAATATAATTTTCCCAAACAAAAACAAGTGATTCCAGACAAATATAATTTACCTTTGATGGAATCGACTATCTCGGAAAGAATGCCTTTATCTCGCTGTATAAATCAATACGTTACCGTGGGAGATTTAGAAATTCCTGCCCCCCAATCTATAATCGATTATGCCGAACATCAAGCTGATGCGGGAGTATCAGCAGCAGAATTTGAAGCCTTAGCAATCGAAGTTTTAGCTAAAATAGGAGTTAAATAAATGTGGAAATTTTTACGAGTCGATATTACTGATATTAATCCTTCTGTTCCCAGAGAAACTTTCTCTGAAACTGAATTGGATAGTTTAGCCAATCTTATTATTGAAATGGGTGGACTTATTCGCCCTGCTATTCTCAAAAAAGCTGATAATAAAAAAGTTGATGAACGTTATAATATTATTAGTGGAGATTTAGAATATTATGCTTCTGTCATCGCCAATCAGAAAGTTCCTGACATCGAGATGATTAACGCTTTTGTAGTTGATAAAGAAGCGGAGAGTATCGCTTTACAGCAAATACAGTTATTATCCTCTTCTCCTGGGTTAATTACCACGCATGAAAAAATAGATAATCCTCTAGAATTGAGGATGAGTAATCTTGAAAAACGATTAGAAACCCAGTTACAAGCAATCCGAGAGGAGTACCAAAAAGAAATCAAAAGACTGGAAGAAAAAATTATTTATCCTCCTTCTCCTCCTTCTAAGTCGATTTTAGAGCTTTTAAATAGCTGTGATGCTAATCAACTTAAAAAAGGGGGAATTCCACCTGCATCTGTTAATGACTTTCTGAAAAAACGTTCAGAGAAACCTTTTGATTCCTTAGAAGATATCCTCAAGCGCCCAGTGGTAGGAGTTAAAGAGAAAAGATTAATTAAGCTTGTCGATTATTTGCTGACTTCTAATTGATTTTTGTGGGTGTGTTGAGCTACTTTAACACACCCTACCGATGGATGTTATAATAATGGAATATCAGTAAAAAAGCCTGATCCGATAGCGGGCAAAGATTAACTAGAAGAAGGGTGAAAAGAGAAAACTTATGACAACTACCCCAGTAATAGCTGCTTCTTTAACAATTCCTCCCCTAGAAAACGGCGATAAATTAACTCGATGGGAATTTGAACGACGTTATCAAGGGATGCCCCATCTCAAAAAAGCGGAATTAATTGAAGGAATTGTTTATATGGCATCTCCCCTCAGATTTGAAAGTCACGCCGAGCCTCATGCTAATATGATCGGATGGTTAGCTCTCTATAAAGCGGCGACTCCAGGTGTTAGATTGGGTGATAATGCCACCGTGAGATTAGATATTGATAACGAACCCCAACCGGATGCCCTATTAAGAATTGACAAGGGAGGACAATCGACCATTAGTCAAGATGATTATGTAGAAGGAGCGCCGGAATTAATTGTCGAAATTGCCGCTTCTAGTGCTTCCTACGATGTTCATCAAAAATTAAATGTTTACCGTCGCAATCAAGTCCAAGAATACCTAGTCTGGCGGTTTTATGAACAAGAAATAGATTGGTTTTGGCTACAGGCAGGAGAATATATTAAACTAGAACCCCATAGTGATGGCATAATGCGCTCCCAAATCTTCCCCGGTTTATGGCTAGATAAAAACGCTTTATTAATGGGCGACTTAGGAAAAGTTTTATTGATTTTGCAGCGGGGGTTAGAAACAGCAGAACATCGAGATTTTGTCAATAAACTAACTGCCAATCACAGCTAATTTTTAAAATTAGACAATTATTCTTGATCCACTGTCCTAATAATGACAGAAAGAGTATTTTTGACTTGAATTTGTTCTTAACTGTAACCCAATAATCTCGCCCCTGATAATCTTCTCATCACCTTACTTTATGTCAAACCTAATCCTTTTCTGGCATCGTCGCGATTTACGTCTCTCGGATAATATTGGACTGAGTAAAGCTAGGGAGCGTAGTCCGAAAATTATCGGGGTTTTCTGCCTGGATCCTGCTATTTTAGAGAGGGATGATATCGCCCCGGCTAGAGTTGCCTATCTCCTCGGTTGTCTGGAGGAATTAGAAAAAAATTATCGCCAAAAAGGTAGTCAATTACTGATTATTCGCGGCAACCCCAGTCAAACACTCGTCAACTTAGCCGGCAATTTATCGGCAAAAGCAGTTTTTTTTAACCTCGATATCGAACCCTACGCGCGTCAACGAGATCAACAGGTAATCGCCGCTTTACAAACAAAAGGAATTGAAGTAGAAACCTTCTGGGATCAACTTCTCCATGCCCCCGGACAAGTCCTCACCCTCTCAAAAAGTCCCTACACCGTATATACTCCTTTTTGGAAAAATTGGAGCCAATTAACCAAAGCCAGCCCCACAACCCTAGAAAACCTGCAAGGATTAGAGGAAAATGAGGGGGAGAAACTCGCAGAAACTATTAACTTACCAACCCTAGAAAATTTAGGTTTTACTTGGCAAAATCCCTTACCCCTCGCTCCCGGAGAAAAGGCCGCCCATAGCAGATTAGAAGAATTTTGTCAAGGGGTTATTAACAATTATCAAGAAGATCGTAACTTCCCCGCTTTCGATGGCACCTCGCGCTTGAGTGCCGCTTTAAAATTTGGGGCGATTGGCATTCGCACAATTTGGACAGCAACCCTAGAGTTATTAGAAAATTGCCGCGCCCAGGAAGCAAAAGATAGTATTATCACTTGGCAGCAAGAGTTAGCTTGGCGGGAATTTTACCAGCATTGTCTCTATTTTTTCCCAGAATTGGCGGTCGGTGCTTATAGAAAAGAATTTCGTCATTTTCCTTGGCGGGATAACGAAGAACATTTTCAAGCTTGGTGCCAGGGAAAAACTGGCTATCCGATCGTTGACGCGGCCATGCGACAATTAAATGAAACGGGATGGATGCACAATCGTTGTCGCATGATCGTGGCGAGTTTTTTAACCAAAGATTTAATTATTAACTGGCAAAAAGGCGAAAAATACTTCATGCAGAAACTTTTTGATGGCGATTTAGCCGCTAATAATGGTGGTTGGCAGTGGAGTGCCTCTAGTGGCATGGATCCGAAACCTTTAAGAATTTTTAATCCCGCTAGTCAGACACAAAAATTCGATCCGGAAGGGGAATATATTCGTCAATGGTTGCCGGAATTAGCTTCCGTAGATACGGAATATCTAGTAACCGGGAAAATCCCCCGTTTAGAAAGACATCGTTGTGGTTATCCCGAGCCAATTGTCGATCATAATCAACAACAAAAAGAATTCAAACGACTCTATAGCAATCAGAAGCCAAAACGGTAAAACTAGCTACTTTTGACCGGCTTTAATCTGGTTCCAAACATCCTCTAAACTTAGATATAACACAGGCACAACAATTAAACTCAACAGGGAAGAAGTGACTAAACCTCCCACAATTACCATCGCCATGGGTTGCCGCAATTCCGCACCAGTTCCCAATCCCAAAGCGAGCGGAATCATGCCTAAAATTGTCGAACAAGTGGTCATTAAAATCGGTCTTAACCTAATCATTCCCGTTTCTAAAACCGCTTCCTCCCGACTCCAACCCTGTTGACGCAATTGGTTAGTATAATCCAGCAATAACACAGCGTTTTTATCCAGTAATCCCAAGAGGAAGATAAACCCGATCAGAGAAATCATACTAAACTCACTACCCGTTACCAATAACCCCAACATTGCCCCCACAATCGCTAAAGGTAAACATAAAGCGATGACGATAGTTTCTAACAGTCTTCTGAATAATAGCCATAAAACTCCTAACATTAAAATTGTCGCTAGGATTAAAGTGCGACCAAAACTGCCCAAAACATCGCTACTTTGAGAAGAAGTACCCCAACGCTGTAAAGTTATCCCTTCCGGTAAAGGAATCGCTTCAATTTTAATCGCCGCATCTTCTAATCCTAAATCCGGACTGAGATTAGCACTGAGAAAAATCGCCTGTTGACCATTTAAACGCTCGATCGCCAAAAAATCCCCCCGATCATTTAATCTAGATGATAGGGAAATATCCTTCAAACCGGCGATTTTAGCAGCCTCAACCCGCAATTTCTCGGCACTATCGCGCAATAGCTTGAAATCATCGCTTTTAATCGCAATTTGGATCGGCTTTTCCGCTTCCGTCTGCACAAAAGGAATGTCCTCGACACTGACATTCACCCCTCTAATTGTCGGTAAAATTTGCCGAATCCGTTGCTGCACCGCACTGGTGTGAGATTTACGATCGCCCTTCAGTTTAACGTGAATTTTGCCCCGATTCGGCTCACCGCGTAAACCGGCGATCATAAAAGTCGATTCCACTTCCCCATCCCGCAAAATCGGTGCTTCTAATTTGCTGCCATCCCGGATAGTGCGACGCAGGAGAAAACTTTCGGGAGAACTCGCTAACTGGGAAATCCAAGCGAAACTATCGCTAGAACTCTTAGCAGTCGGTTTATTAGAGCTAATTTGCGTTATTTTCGGCAAAGGAGACGTATAAACTAGATTAAACTCGCCGCGATCGAGTCGGGGAATAAATCCCCTAGAAATGAAAGGAATCAAGGCAATACCCGCAAAAAAGGTAATTAGGGCAATAGCAATGACCAGCAAACGATGACGCAGTGACCAGTTTAAGAGCCGTCGATAGGCCTTCTCAACTGGTCGCTTTTGTTTCGTCATTTTTGCCTGTGACTGCGGTTTCAGCCAATATACTGCCAAAACGGGCGATAAAGTTCTGGCGATCAACAGAGAAAAAATCACCGCAGCCGAGACAGTTAAACCGAAGGGTTGAAAAAACTGTCCCACCGCACCCCCCATAAAAGCCACGGGTATAAACACGGCAACAATGGTTAAAGTGGAAGCAGTCACAGCTAATCCGATCTCCCTTGTCCCCTTGAGTGCCGCATTTTTCGGGGTTTCCCCCGCGTCGATTAAACGGGAAATATTCTCCACATCCACGATCGCATCATCCACGACAATGCCAATCACCAAAGCGAGAGCCAGCAGCGTCAGGGTTTCCAGATTAAACCCATAGATGGCCATGATAATGAAAGTCCCCAAAAGAGATAGGGGGATAACCAGAGCAGAAATGATTGTAGCGGCGAAACTGCCTAAAAATATCAAGATCACCAGCACCGACAGCAAAACTGCCAAAAGTAAATCATCGATCGTGCCTTGTAGGGCAGCGCGAATATATTCCGCTTGGGTTTCAGCTAAAATTATCTTGACATCGGGCAGTTTTTGTGCTATGTCTTTAACCAGTTTTTCTGCGACCGCGGCCAGATCGAGACTATTGGCGGCACCTTTTTTGATTACCTGCACTGCGATCGCCTCTTGGCCATTAAAGCGCACCAGCGTGGGCAATGGTCGGGTTAAGCTTTTATGGGGATTATCTTCCCTAACTGTACCTTGACCGAGTAAATTAACTTTAGCCGTACCTTGCAGAGCTTTTAAGGGTGGAATTAAATTATCTTGGGCGATTTGGCTTAATTCTTCTAGAGTTTTCTGCTCACTCACCAGCGCATAGGTAACTGTTGCCGACTCATTTAAATCAACGGGGATAACTTCAGTGGTAGCTTGAGGGGGTAAAGGGACTTGCGAGATAGCCTGTTTAACTGCTGCGGTGGCCTTGTCTAAATTTGTGCCAATTTTAAAGAAAATGCTGATTATTGACTGTCCGGAGGAAGTAGTCGAGGAAATATCACGACGACCGGGGAGAGAGAAAAGAGGATTTTCTAGGGGTTTAGTTAATTGCTGTTCCGTGGTGATAGCAGTAGCTAAATCCGCTTGGGCGTTAATTATCACTACTGGAAAGCTGATATCGGGGAAAAGAGCGTATTTTAAGGAACTAAAAGCCAAAATTCCCGCCATGGCCACCGCTAACCAGAAAGCAATGGTTAACCTCGGTGCATTAATCGCTATTCGAGAGATATTCAGACGTTCTCGCCATGATTCTTTCATCTTCGTTTAATAACTGGGGTGTGGGGTGTGGGGTGTGGGGTGTAGGGTGTTTTCTCAGTGAACTGATAACTGATAACTGATAACTGATAACTGATAACTGACTCCTAACCCCATGGTAGATGTTGGATTTTTGCAGGAGTTCTATTTTCCGACAAAGATAAGCAAAAATTATTTATTGACTGCAAAAACTTGAGAATATTTAAATTAACATTCCGCAATATTTATAAATTCTTAAGAATTAATTGAGAAAGATT